>CAJTLY010000004.1 GCA_910577095.1 uncultured Alphaproteobacteria bacterium | reverse complement strand
AAATTGACGAAGGCGTTTGTAATGGATGAAGGCTATGCCAACCTTTACGTCAAACCGAGCGTTGTGCAAACCGTTACCGACGGCGACGAAGTTCGGATCACCGGTTTGGGCAAAGTCAACACAATCGACGATCAGACGTTGGGCCGGATTGAGATCGGCGGCCGTTACGGCTTCACCGAACAACTGTCGGCCTACGGTTGGGCGAACCACACCTTCGGCGACGACTACAAAGCCTCGACCTTCGGTTTGGGTTTAAGTTACAGTTGGTAAAACGGCCGAAACGCAAATAAAAGAACACCCCCGAAAATCGGGGGTGTTCTTTTATCCGATATAGTTTAGCTTAACGGCGGCGCAGGAAAGAAGGAATATCCAAGTTGACTCTTTCCTCGTCTCCTTCACTGAAAGACGGTGTAACCGGTTCCTGATAATGTTCGGTTTCGACTTTCTTTTTGCGGTTGCGTTTGGCAATCGAAAATCCGGTAACCCGCTCGATCAGGGTCGGCGTATATTCTTCCTCTTCTTCGTTTACAATCAGTTTTTCGGCCGGTTCTTCTTTAGGTGTGTTAAAGAACTGCGGATTGTGTCCGAACAGTTCCGGCTCTTCCTCAACCATCCGCGGCGCGCTTTTGGAGGTGAACGTATTTCCCTGGGCCGAGATCAGACTTTCGAGCTGGGTATCAACGTCGTTGGGTTCGTTTTTGTTGATGATGGCGTTAAACAAAGACGAAGCTTGCGGGATGTCGTTGAGTGACGGAGACGTACGCGGTTGCGGTTCGGCAAAAATTTCCGTTTGTTCTTCTGTTTGCGTTTCCGGTGTCGGTGCTGGATTTTCAAAATCGTTGTTTTCGGTCTCGGCGAAAGTGTCGTCGGCTTTTTCTTCATCTTCGTCAAGCGGCAACGCTTCTTCCGGCACCTCGTTTAATTCGGAAGGCAGGGTAGCGGCGAATTTGGCGAGGTTGGAATCGATTTCTTCGCTGGGAGTAATCGGAATAATGGTTTCGGCAGAAAAGCTTTCTTCGATGTAGCTGGCGGGTTTGGGCTGCGGTTTGGCCTTCGGGGTTTCGACGCGGCCGCCTTCAATGCCGGTGGCAACAATCGAAACGCGGATTTTGCCGGCCAGACTCTCGTCAAAACTGGAACCAAAGATGATGTTGGCGTCTTCGTCAACTTCTTCTTTGATGCGGTTGGCGGCTTCGTCGATTTCGAACAGAGTAATGTCCATGCCGCCGGTGATATTGATCAGAACGCCTTTGGCACCTTTCATGTTGCTGTCATCCAAAAGCGGGTTGGACAGTGCCTGTTCGGCCGCTTTGATGGCGCGGTCTTCACCTTCGGCTTCGCCGGTTCCCATAATTGCTTTGCCTTTGTCTTCCATAATGCTTTTGATGTCGGCAAAATCGAGGTTGATCAGGCCCGGCATAATCATCAGATCGGTGATGGAGCGAACGCCGTCATAAAGAACATTGTCGGCCATGACGAAAGCATCGGCCAGCGTCGTACTTTTGTCGGCGATGCGAAACAGATTTTGGTTGGGGATGATAATGATACTGTCAACCGAAGAGGTGAAGTCGTTCAGGGCATCTTCGGCGATTTGGTAACGGCGGCGTCCTTCAAACTGGAACGGTTTGGTAACGACGCCGATGGTCAAAATACCTTTTTGTTTGGCCAGACGGGCAACAACCGGCGCCGCACCGGAACCGGTGCCGCCGCCCATGCCGGCGGTAATGAAGACCATGTTGGCGCCTTCAAGTTCTTTTTCGATTTCTTCGGCAGCTTCTTCGGCAGCCAAGCGCCCGACTTCGGGGCAAGCGCCGGCACCCAGTCCGCGCGTGGTTTCGACTCCGAGTTGGATTTTACGTCCCGATTTGGAGTTGGCGAGGGCCTGGGCATCGGTGTTGGCAACGATAAAATCGACCCCTTCCAAATTTTTGACGATCATATTGTTGACGGCATTACCGCCGCCGCCGCCTACTCCGATAACTGAAATACGCGGTTTTAAAGTGATCATGTTGGTTTCCGGTACTGCTAATTTTATCGACATTGCTCGCTCCCAATAGTGTTATGCTTGTATCTGTTTTGATATACAATATTCGAAAAGAGATTAAGTTTTGGTTACCAACGACGATATTTTTTAGTGAATTTGTCAAAAATTCTGCTTTAACCAGTTCATAATCCGGTTGAAACGGCTGCCTTCGCTCCCTGAGGGTTTGCTGATAATTTTGTTGGGCTTGCGTTCGGTATAATTGATGACAAACAACAGCAGGCCGATGACGGCCGAAAAGGCCGGCGACTGTAATACCGGATAGTTGGAAATGTCAAGCATGTTGGCGATGTTGCGCGGGCGTCCCAGCCGGACCTGTTTGTCCAGAATCATGGCCGCCACTTCGCGCATGCCCGACAGCAGCGAACCGCCGCCGGTTAAAACAATGCGGTGACTGTTGATGTCTTTGAGCCCGTGATCGGCCAGTTTTTGATTGACCATTTCAAACATTTCTTCGACGCGGGGGGTGATGATGCCGATCAGTTCCGATTTGGGGACCTGTTTGATCAGGCTGTCGTCTTCTTCGCCCACCGGATACACGTTGATGGTTTCGTTTTTGTCTTTTGAAGTCATGAAGGCGCAGCCGTGCAGCGTTTTGAGGCGTTCGGCATGGGTGAAGGAAGTCGTCAGTCCCCAGGCGATGTCGTTGGTGATGTTGTTGCTGCCGACGGCAATGGAACCGAAATATACCGGATGGCCGTGTTTGAAACTGGCAATGCTGGTGGTTCCGCCGCCGATGTCAACCACGGTAGCGCCGAGTTCTTTTTCGTCGTCGACCAGACAGGACAGTCCTGAGGCGTAGGAGGACAGAACTTTTTCGGCAATTTCGAGGTGGGAATTGTCCAGAACTGTTTTGACGTTTCTGTACATAATCTCCGGTACCAGGCCTAGCAGAACATCGACCGACAGGCTTTCGCCGTAAAGATTGCGCGGATCGTTGGTTTCTTCGCCGAAGTCGAGACGATAGCCGGTGGGAAGGCAATGGATCAGTTCGTTGTTTTCGACGTTGATTTTATTGATGCCTTTTTCGATCACTTTTTTAATGTCGGTTTCAGATACCGGTTTTGATTTGTTCAGATTGATTGCCGAACGTTTTATGCTGCTTTTGACGCGGTCGCCGGAAATGTTGACGATGATGCGGCTGACTCGTTCGTTGGCCATTTGTTCGGCGGCTTCGACCGCATCGCAAACGGAATAGGTTGCCTGTTTGATGTCGGTGATCATTCCGTTTTTGATACCTTTGGAGGCATTGTAGCCGTACCCGGCAATGCTGATCTTTTGATCGCGGCTGATGCGGGCAATAACGCAGCACACTTTGGACGAACCTATGTCCAAAGCGGCAATCGTGGTCAACCGGTTAAAAGAATGAGTCACTGTTGTCTGCCTTTCGTTGTCAAATATTACTTTCTTCCCAACGGCGCAGCTCAATCCGTTCTTCGTCGGAGGCTTTGCGCGGTTTTACCAAAACTTTATTGCCGAATCTTAAATCAATGATGGTTAATTTACGTTTAAGAAGTCCCTGAGTTTTGTTTAATTTTAGTAATTTTTTCCACGCTTTGTCCATTTCTTCGTGCGGCATTTTGACCGTGATGCCGTTTTCGATGTCGTCCAAAATCAAATTCCAGCGGCGTCCGGAGATAAAGTTGGCCACTTTGATACGCGGGTAAAGCTCGTTGTCGCCGGAAATAACCTCCAGCAATCGGTTCAGATGTTCCGGCGCGCCTTTGCCGATGATCAGCAGCATCGGATGCGAAGGAACAAAATCGGTATGGATGACCGAACCGTCGGTATCGATGGGATAAAAACGGTTGTTGATTTGCCACAGCGAACGGACCTGACGTTCATGCAGGGTAATTTTGACAATGTTGGGCAGGTAGGAGCGGCTGACCGTGGCGGATTTAACCCACGGAAGCTGTTCAAGGTCGGTTTTGATTTGCCGGATATCAAGATTGAGAATATTGTCGCCGCGGCGGGTGTTGACAATATTGTGGATTTCTTCAATCGCGGTTTTATTGCGGCCGAAAACCAGAATGTCGTCAACCGTGAAGCCGAGATAAGAAGTGACGCTGTAAAAGTAGTCGGACAGCGAATTGAGTTTTTGGGTCACCAGATTGTTTTTCACAATAATGATTCCCATCGCGGCAAGGCCAAGCAAAACGAACAACAAGAGATTGCCGATCAGGCGATAAGGCCAGAGCCGGGGCAGATAGACTTTTTTGCCGGGAGCTGCCGGTGCGGCCGGCGCGGCGGCTGTTGCAGTTGTGACAACCATGGCTATTTTTCAATTCCCAGTCGTTTAATTTCCCATTCCAAGGTGATACAGGTTTCCTGTTTTACTTTTTGAATAATCATTTCTCCCAACGTTTCAATGTCTTTGGCGGTGGCAGAGCCGGTATTGATCAGAAAGTTGCAGTGTTTTTCGGAAACTTTGGCGCCGCCGACCCGAAGGTCGGCACAGCCGGATTTCTTTATCAATTCCCATGCGCGCAAGCCTTCGGGATTTTTAAAAGTGGAACCGGCCGTTTTCTGGTTATAAGGCTGGTGTGCTTTACGATAATTTTTGTGTTGTTCAAGAATTCGGTTGATTTCTTCGGCCGAGGAAGATTCGGTTTTGAAGGTAATTGACAGGATGATCCAATCGTCGGGGAACAGGCTGCTGCGATACGATAATCCGAGATCTGCCGCATCGACGGTTTTTATTTTGCCTTCGCCGTTGATGATCTGGGCGCTTTGCATCACGTCTTTGACTTCACGGCCGAAACAGCCGGCGTTGGTCTTAACCGAACCGCCGATGACTCCGGGAATGGAGCAGAGAAATTCCAACCCGCCCAGCCGGTGTTTCAGCAAATGTTTTTTCAAATCGGCGTTGCGGAAACCGGCGCCGCAGGTGATGATGCCGTCTCCTGCCGTTACTTTTTTGAAGTTGGGGTGATCGAGTTTGATGACGACGCCGGGAACACCGCCGTCACGGACCAACAGGTTGGAACCGCCGCCGATCAGGCAGACCGGAACATTGCGCGGTTTATGGCGCAGAAAGTGGATCAGATCGTCGGTATCCTCGGGAATATACATGATCTCCGCTTCGCCGCCGACTCCAAACCAGGTATGGCGGGAAAGACTGATATTGCGAAGATAGCGGCCGCGTACTTCCGGCAACATTTTGATCAGCGGATCACGGTTTAAAAATTTAAGACGAAATCGAAACATGTTATTTCTCCGCCGTTTTTTTGCCCGTGACGGCAATTTTGTTTTCGATCAGGTTGGCCAATCGGACGGCGGCGTCGGTAATCGCAAATTTCTTCGTGTTTTCCGACATTGTTTTAAGCAACTGCGGATTTTGCATCACGTCATTTAAAATCGCGGTAAGAGCCGCCGGGGTAAAATCTTTCTGCGCGATGACAAAACCGCTGTGAGTTGATTTGAACTCGGCGGCGTTTGAAGTTTGGTGGTCATCGGCGGCGGTTGGCAGCGGTACCAGTAACGAAGGCACGCCGGCGGCGGCGATTTCACATACCGACGAGGCGCCGGAACGCGAAATGATGAGGTGGGTTTGAGCGTACAGTTCCGGCATATTGTCAAAAAAATGGGAGAGTGTCAGCGAACATTTGGCATCTTGATAGGCATGGCTGACTTCGTCAAGGTCTTCGCGCCGACATTGTTGAACCATGACAATTCTTTTTTGTTGTTTGGTCTCAAGGTCTTTGACGGCTTGCGGAATAACTTCGGAAAAAATCTTGGCCCCCTGAGAGCCGCCGAGAACCAGGATATGGAACGGCAGCGTTTTGCCGACCTTGGGGTAGGGGGCGCTGTAGAGTTCGCTGATGGCCTTGCGAACCGGCATGCCGGTCAGGACGGTTTTGCGGCCGCCGGGAGCATATTTGGTTTTTTTGAAACTGGAAGCTACCACGGTCGCATAGCGTCCCAGAAAACGGTTGGTGCGGCTCATTACCGAATTTTGTTCGTGAACAATCAGATCTGTACCGAGCAAAATAGCGGCCATTGAGCAGGGAAAAGAAGCATAACCGCCGAAACCGACGACGCAAGCGGGCCGGTTTTTGAGAATAATCCACATCGATTGCAGGACGCCGACGGCGGTTTTGAACAGGCTTTTGATTTTAAACCATTTGGATTTGCCCATTAAGGCACCGGCCCAGACCGCGTGGTTGGGGATTTCGCCCAAACGGCCGCGGTAATTGTTGCGTCCGCGCTGATCGGTGACCAGCATCAGCCGATATTTGCGGCGGGTAAGTTCTTCGGCCAGAGCTTCGGCAGGATAAACATGTCCTCCGGTACCGCCGGCGGTGAGAATGATCAGCGGTTTCTTTTTACTTTTGTGTTTAGATGTCATCTTTATCCTCCGCATGAACGTTTTTACGAGTAATGGCAAGCAGCATTCCCATGCCGACGGCGGTGGCGATAATCGAAGAACCGCCGTAGGAAATAAAGGGCAGCGTCATTCCTTTGGTCGGCATCAGGTGCAGGGTTGAAGCCATATTGATAATGGATTGTAATCCGAAAGAAGCAGCCAGTCCAGAAGCAGATAAGATAATAAACAAGTTATTGTCTTTGCAGGAGATAATCATGGTTCGAATCACAATTACGGTATAGAGCGCAATAATGCTCAGGCACAGGAAAACGCCGTATTCTTCGGCAGCGACCGCATAAATGAAGTCGGTATGGGCGTCGGGGATGGCGGAACGAACGATTCCTTCGCCGGGACCGCGTCCGAACAGGCTGCCGCTTTGAAAAGCCTCGAGCGATTTTTTGACCTGATAGCTCAGTTCACCGCCGGAAGCGAGGAACTGATGAATACGGATTTGGAAATGCGGAAAAATAAAATAAGCCGATATGACGGCGCCCAGGCCGAGCAATCCGGCGGCGCCGAGCAGCAAAAGCGGCATACCGCTCAGGAAAAATTGGAACAACCAAACGGCGGTGATAACCATTGTCATACCGATGTCGGGCTGGCGGACAATCAATAAGGCGGTAAACAGAAATAATCCGGTCGAGAGGAGATTGCCGGGAAATTCGGGGTGTTGTTTCTGACCGTCAAAAAGCCAGGCGGCGGTGACGATGAAAAACGGTTTCACAAATTCGGACGGCTGAATCGAAAAACCGAGAATCATCAGCCAGCGAGAAGCGCCTTTGTTGGCCTCGCCGAAGAAAAAGGTGAGAATAACCAAGCCGATTGCTGCCAGGTAGCCCAACAACGAAGCGCGACGGATAAATTTGAGCTTTTGCATCGAAAGGGCAATCATCACCATATAGGCAAGCGGCGCAAAAAACAGATGCCGCTTAATAAAGTGGTAACTGCCGAATCCGATCCGGGTGGCTACCGCCGGACTGGCAGAAAAGGTAAGCAAAATGCCGAGAACAATCAAAATGCTGATACAAACCAACAGAACTTTGTCAACGGTCCACCACCAGTTGGCAAGAAGGCTGCGGTTATTGTGCGAAAAAATCAGCAAAGGCGTTCTCCGGTTAAAACAATAAGGATGACAGGCCGATTGTTGCCGCCACAACGGCAATAATCCAGAAACGAACCACCACGGTGGTTTCTTTCCATCCTTTTTGTTCAAAATGATGATGGATCGGCGCCATCAGAAAAACCCGGGTTTGGGTGCGTTTATACCAAAAGACCTGAATCATCACCGACAAGGCTTCGGCGACAAATACCGCGCCGATGACAGCCAACAGAATTTCGTGACGGGTCATCACGGCGACGGTGCCCAAAAGAGCGCCCAGCGCCAACGAGCCGGTGTCGCCCATGAATACTTTGGCCGGCGCGCAATTAAACCATAAAAAACCGAGACAGGCCCCGACGGCGGCGCTGCATATGACCGCGACTTCGACGGTGCCGGGAATGAAAACGCCGGAAACCGTATTCATGGCCGGAATGCCGGTGACAAAGGCAATCAGGGCGAATGCGGCAAAGGCAATCAGCGAAAGCCCGCCGGCCAGCCCGTCCAATCCGTCACTGAGGTTGACGGCGTTGGAGGCGCCGGCGATAACAATCATCGCAAACGGAAGATAGAACCAGCCCAGATTAAGCAGACCGTGAAAATAGGGGACGGTAACACCAAACCGTACGCTTGGCGGGGTTTGAACGGTCACAATCCATACCACGGCCAGCGCGGTGGCAAATTGGAGGAGCAGTTTCATTTTTGCTGTCATCGCGTCGGGCGTATGTTTTTTGACTTTGACATAATCGTCGGCAAAGCCGGTCAATCCAAAAACGAGCAGAACCGCCAAACACAGCCACACAAAGACGTTGGCGAGATCGGCCCATAAAAGGGCAGCTGTCGCGATTGCGGCAACGATCAGGATGCCGCCCATGGTTGGGGTTCCTTTTTTGGTGAGCAAATGGCTTTGCGGTCCGTTTTCGCGAATCGGCTGTCCCTGATTCTGGTGGGCGTGCAGCCATGCGATAAAACGGTTGCCGCAACCGGTGACAATTGCAAAAGCAGTCAAAAATGCCAGAAAAATCCGGAGGGCAATCAACGGATCGAGCGAAAATAAAACGGTAAACATCGATACTTTTCCATGAAAAAGAGTTTTTCTTACAAAATAGAGAAAATATATAAAAAATTAATTAAAATGCAGGGATATTTTTGACCGGAAGCGTCTTGAATTAGCATTTGCCTTCATTATTTATATTTTAGTTATAAATTAGCAAATTGAAGGAATGCGTCTGATGAACGAAAACGGTGGAAAAAAAGATACCAGCTGGTTCTCTGTTTTACTTTTTGCAGTACTGATCGTAATCGGATATTGGGGATGGCATCATTATCAAAAAACGCCCGAACCGCAACCGGAGGCTGCGGAACGGACTGTTTCCGCCGCGCCGCTGGCCGAACGCGAAGTGACGGTCGACAAGGGTTATATCGGTTATGTGACGCCGATAAACGATGTCAGCGTGCGGCCGTATATCAGCGGTTTTATTGATGATATCAAAGTAAAAGGCGGTTCGGAGGTGAAGTCGGGCGACGTTTTGCTGATTATCAACCAGGCCGAGTACAAAGCGCAGTTGGATGCGGCGGCGGCATCGGTTGCTCAGGCTCAGGCAACCTACAATAACAGCGACGTTTATTATCAGAGGATACAAAAAGCGGGAACGCGGGCCGTTTCCAAGACCGAAATTGATAATGCCAAAGCCTCTTACTTATCGGCGCAGGCCGCTTTGTCTCAGGCTGAAGCGTCCCGTATGCAGGCCGAAGTCAATTACAATTATACGATTGTCAAGGCAACCATTGACGGGGTGGTTGGTGACGTTGCACTTTCGGTCGGCGATTATGTTTCGCCGCAAAACGTTTTGCTGTCGGTGATTCAGTACAATCCGATCCGGGTGGTGTTTTCGATTACCGATAAGGATTATCTGGACGAGGCCGGACGCGCCGAGATGTTTGAGGGTGAAAAAATCCGACTGAAACTGGCAGACGGAAAGATTTATCCGCAGGCGGGAGAATTCCGCTATGCCGATAATCAGATCGACCGGGCGACCAATTCAATAGCTGTTTATGCCGATTTTGCCAATCCCGACAAGCTGCTGGTGGCCAATGCGTATGTTGATGTTCTGGTTGAAAAGAAATATCGCGGAATCGTGGTACGCAAAAATCTGGTCTGCCTTGAACCGGACGGCAATTATGTTTATGTGGCGGACGGTGACCGTATCAGTAAGGTAAAGGCTGAAATCTTAAGCGAATACGGAAATAACAACTATGTTTTGAAAAATACGTTTAAGCCCGGTGACAACATTGTTCTCGACCGCATGAATTCGCAAGACGAGGCCGGAAAATTTAAAATCACGTTGAAAAGCGCCGCCGCGGCAGAGGAGAAAAACTGATGTTTTCGGAGTATTTTATTGACCGGCCGCGTTTTGCCGGCGTGGTTTCTATTATCATGATTTTGCTCGGCATACTGGCGATTGCGGTGCTGCCGGTTTCTCAGTATCCGCAGATAACGCCGCCGCAAATCGTCGTCAGCACGTCGTATCCGGGGGCCGGCGCCCAAGTGGTGGTCGATACGGTGGCGGTGCCGATCGAAAACCAGATCAACGGGGTGGAGAATATGCTGTATATGACTTCCAGCTCCAATGACGACGGCAGTTACAAATTGACAATTACTTTCAACATCGGCACCGATCCCGATATTGCGCAGGTGAAAGTACAGAACCGTATCCAGCAGGTGATGTCGCAATTGCCGGATATCGTACAGCAGGAAGGGCTGGAAGTCACGACCGAGATGTCGAACATGCTGGCGCTGCTGGCGTTGCGATCGCCGCAGAACACTTATGACGATTTGTATTTGAGCAACTATGCTTACGCTTATTTGAAAAATCCGCTGTCACGAGTGAACGGGATCGGCAATGTGCAGATTTTCGGTCCGCAGTACAGTATGCGAATCTGGCTGAATGCCGAAAAAATTTCGTCGCTCGGACTCAACAGTTCGGATATTGTCAATATCATCAAAAGCCAGAATGTTCAGGCCTCGGTCGGCGGTATCGGTACCGCACCCAGCCCGCAGGGAACCAACCTCGTGTTGTCGCTGACCGCCGAAGGTTTGCTTAATACGGTTGACGATTTTAACAATATTGTGGTCGCCACTTCTGAAAACGGCGGAATTGTCCGCTTAAAGGACGTCTCCCGGATTGAACTCGGCGCCGACACCTATGCGATGAACGCCAAGTTTGACAATGCACCGGCGGTGATTATGGCTTTGAGCCAGACTCCGGGTTCAAATTCGTTGGATATTATGAATAACGTCGGCAAAGAAATTACGGCGCTGCAAAAGACGTTCGGCGGTGACATGGAGTTGAAGGTGGCTTACGATTCGACCCTGTACGTTCGTTCTTCGATTGCCGGAATTATCGAAACCCTGATCATTACTTTTGCTCTGGTGGTGTTGGTCACTTACATCTTTTTGCAAAAAGCCAAAACAACCCTGATTCCGCTGATTACAATTCCGGTCTCGCTGATCGCAACCTTTGCTGTGATTTATGCGTTGGGCTTTGACATCAATATCTTAACTTTGTTTGCGATGATTTTGGCGATCGGGCTGGTGGTTGACGATGCGATCATCGTCGTGGAACGGGTACAGTATTTGATGGTATATGAAAAAATGGACTCTCACAGCGCCGCGATCAAGGCGATGCAGCAGATCGGCAGCGCCATCATTGCCACCACTTTTGTTTTGTTGTCGATTTTTGTGCCGGTCGGACTGATGGCCGGAATTACCGGTAAGATTTATCAGCAGTTTGCGGTGACGATTGCCACTTCAATTGTTTTTTCGGCGTTTAATGCACTGACGCTCAGTCCGTCGTTGTGCGCTATTTTTCTGCGCGGCGACAAGCAGGAACAGCCGCGCGGTTTTTTCAAATGGTTTGACGACGTGATTGATCGCGGCAAAGAAAAATATTTGGGTGCGGTTAAGTATTTTTCTTCCAAGCTTATGGTAACCGTGGTTGTAACCGCGATAACGATTGCGGTGCTGGCGGTCGGGTTTAAGCTGACGCCGACCTCTTTTTTGCCCGAAGAAGATCAGGGTATTGTTTTTGCCAACCTGCAATTGCCCGATACCGCAAGCATCAATCAGACCAACCGGGTGTTGGCACAAATTGCCGACGGGGCAATGAAGGTTGACGGAGTGCAGTATTTTATCAGCGTGGCCGGGTACAGCCTGTTGGGCGGTGCCGGCGAAAACGTCGCGATGGGCGTTATCGGTCTCAAGCCATGGGCACAACGAACTTCACCGCAGTTGTCGATTGAGTCGATTACGGCGGAATTAACGCGGAAATTTGCCGGACGCAACGATGTCAGCCTTAATTTCTTTGCTCCGCCGGCGATTCCGGGGATCGGCAACAGCAGCGGTTTGTCGTTGGAGTTTCTGGCGGTTAACCAGGAGACCAGTTCCAACCAGATGTTTGAACATTTGCAGCAGTTTTTGGGCAAGCTGAACAGTGATCCTTCGCTGGCCTATGCCTTCAGCGTTTATACCGCCGATGCGCCGCACCTTTATTTGGACATCGACCGGACTAAACTTGAAGCGTATGGAATTCAGGTGGCGGAACTGTTTGAGACTCTGCAAAACAATCTCGGTTCGCGTTATGTCAACAATATTACGTTGACCGGACAGGTGAACAAAGTGATTATTCAGGCCGATTATACGTATCGCGGCAAGATTGAAGACGTGAAGAACATGTATGTGCGTTCCGGCAGCGGGCAGATGATCCGTATCGGCAGTTTTGCCGATGTGAGGACGGTAATGATGCCCAAGATTATTAAACGTTATAACCAGTATACCGACGCGTCGGTAACTGCCGAAGTGGCCAGTGGCGTCAGTACCGGAACCGCGATTGACGCCGTTGAGAAAACGGCACGGGAAACGCTTTCGCCCACCGAATATACGATTGCATGGACCGGCTTGAGTCTGCAAGAAGTGGAAGCCTCGGGGCTGGTTATTTTTCTGATTATGCTGGCACTGGTTTTTTGTTATTTGTTTTTGGTGGCGCTTTACGAAAGCTGGATGCTGGCTTTTTCGGTCATGTTTTCGACAATTTTTGCTATTTTGGGCGCGTTGGCCGGATTGCATTTGATGGGACAGCCGCTGAGTATTTATGCCCAGCTCGGTTTGGTTATGTTGATTGGCCTGGCGGCCAAAAACGCGATTTTGATCGTGGAGTTTACCAAAGCTTACCGGGAAGACGGCGCCAGTATTCTGGAAGCGTCGGTCAAAGGGGCGTCGGAACGTTTTCGGGCGGTGTTGATGACCGCGCTCACGTTTATTTTGGGCGTGTTTCCGATGATTATTGCCAAAGGCGCCGGCGCTTCAAGTCAGATTGCAATCGGAACTTCGGTCTTTTACGGTATGATTGCGGCAACCGTGATCGGCATCATTTTTATTCCGGCATATTTTGCTTTATTTGAACAAATTAAGGAATGGTCGGGCGGCTACAAGTTTAAGCCGGATCCGAAGTTGGCGGACGGTATTACTCTTGATGACGGGCAGGGAGGCAAAAATGAATAGAAAAATATGTTTTTTATCTGCTTTGCTGATGACCGTGTCATGCACGGTAGGACCGGATTATACGCGGCCGGAATTTTACGGCCAGGAGCAAATGGCGGCGGCGTTGTCCTTGCAGCAGGCGGAGACGTTTCCGGTTTCGGTACGCTGGTATGAACAGTTTGGCGATGAGACCCTTACCGGTTTGGTCAATAAGGCGATAACTTCAAGCCCGACGGTTAAAGCGGCGACCCAAAAACTTAAGCAGGCGCGTTATACGATGATGATCAACGAAGCCCAATTTGTGCCGCAGTTGAATGCCGAGGGCGGCTATAATTACAATTATCTTTCCGAAGGACAGAATACGCCGCGTTTGGTCGAGGATTATTACAAAGCGGGGCTTGACGCTTCGTGGGAGATTGATATTTGGGGCGGCGGACGGCGGCTGAATGAAGCGTCGCGGGCACTTTATACCGCGGCTGCCGACAATTTGATCAACGTGATGCTGTCGATGACCGCGGAGGTGAGCAGTGACTATATCGGCTTGAGAACGGTGCAGGAACAATTGCGGATTACGAAAGAAAATCTACGGTTGCAGCAGGAAATTTATCAGACGGTGAAAGGAAAGTATGACAACGGCTTAGCCGATACCGCGGCTCTCAATCAGGCGGAATATGCGGTACAGACGACCAAAGCGCTGCTGCCGGCGCTGGAACAACAGGAAGAAGCCTATAAAAATGCGCTTGCCGTTTTGACCGGGGAATTGCCGGGAAGCGTTTCGGGACTGGAAAGAACCCGTCGCAATATGATCGGAAAACCGTTTGTTTTCCGAGTTGAAAACTTGTACAATTACCCGCTGAATGCGGTGCGCAACCGTCCCGACGTGCGAATGGCCGAAAATGCTCTGATTGCCCGCAATGCCGCGATCGGGGAAGCGGTGGCGGAATTGTTTCCGAATGTCAGTCTCAGCGGCATGTTGGGCTGGCAGGCCAAAAAGTTTTCGGATATCGGTTCGTCATCGTCGGCGGCTTATGGTTTTGCGCCCGGGGTCAGTTTGCCGCTGTTTAATTTCGGTCGTTTGATCAATCAGGTAAAACTCAATAAAGAAGTTAAGGAAGAATATGTTTACCTTTATCAAAATACGCTGCTGACAGCGGTAGAGGAAGTCAAAAACGCCACTGTTTCTGTACGTAAGGAATATGAACGCTATCAGTCGCTGCAGCGGTCGGTGCGCAGCATGCAGAAGGTGCTGGTTTCGATGAAAGACAAATACAAGGAAGGGTTGATCGAATTCAGTGATTTGCTGATGACCGAACAAAATCTCCTGGAAGCCCAAAACAACCTCGCCGAATCGGAAGGCGGCATTTATCGCAACGTGATTACTTTTTATAAAGCAGTCGGCGGTGGCTATTGAAGTCAGATAGAGGGGCGTCCGTGCAGCCGGATGTTGGTGATTTCCGGAATGTCGTAGTTGCGGATGGTATAACCTCTGTCTCTCATGCATTTGCTGTAGTCGGCCGGATCGACTTCGGCGTCGTCACGCAGATAGTTGACAACCAAAGGCTGAGCACCGGTGTAAGGGACGTAAGTGGCCCAAATGCCGCGGTCGGCATTCCAGTCGGCGCGGACAAACAATTTTTCTTCTTCCGAATAAAACATGGAGTGAAACAAGGTTTTGAAACGCGGAAGCAGTTTAAATGCCTCGGCCTGGTGCATACAATAGTTATGGTCACGCGCAAACTTTTCGACGCCCGTGTTATAACGTTCCCAGTGGTAGACGATTTGTCCGTCGCCTTCGCGCCAGGAGGAACAGGAAGCCAGAAGAGTTATTGCGGCAAGAGGAAGCAAAATTTTTTTCATATCTAAAAATCCAAGTTGGCATAATGTTTTGCAGGAAGAATTCCTTTGATGTTGTCCTTTAATATTTCTTTGAAACTGGGACGCGATTTGATTTTCGAGTACCACAGTTTGGCGTTTTTATAGCCCTCCCACGGGACGTCGCCCAGATAATCGATAACCGACAGATGCGCGGCGGCGGTGATGTCTGCCAAAGAAAAAGTGTCGCCGGCCAGGTAATTGCGGGATTCGCACAGCCAGTCGATATATTCCATATGAAAGTTCAGGTTATTGAGGGCCGTTTTCAATATTTTGGAATCGGGTGCCAACCCTTTGCTGAAACGTTTGTATATTTTTTCGTTGATCAGGCTGCGACCGGCTTCTTTGGCGAACTTTCCGTCAAACCATTCGGTCAGGCGCCGGATTTCCGCCTTGTGGCGGGCATCGCCGTTAATCAGCCGCACGTCGGGATTGACTTCTTCAAGAAATTCGGTAATGGCGTAATTGCCGGAGACCACGTTACCGTCGAAAATAAAAATCGGCAATTCTCCGGCTACGTTGAGTTTATATACTTCGGGAGACAGGTTCCACGGTTCTTCTTCTTTTAATACGAACAAAATACGCTTTTCCGCCATCAACAGGCGGATTTTGCGCGATACGGCAGATACCGGATGATGTATCAAAAGAACCATATATGTCTTACCCCCGAATGTTTTTACAAATCTGAGTTATAATTTAGCAACTTGTTTGTCTCAGGTCAAGAACTCTGTGTAACAGAATATTTGATGTTTGTTTTTTTAGCGCCGTCTATTATTTATTTGTCTGCATTTTGGGGCAATTCATAAGCCGGGGGAACAGTCCCGTTATATTGTTCTTCCACCTTGGTGACGATATTGATCATATCATTTTTAATTTTTTCGCGGATTTCGGGTTTTTCAAGCATTTTGCTCAGGGTATGGGACAAATATTCGCGGTGGACCGAAGCTTTGGAAATGCCGATAAACACCGGCACGGTCCAGATGCTTTGTTTGGAAAAGGCTATTTGCGGCCGCAGGCCGAGCTTGGCTGCTTCTATGGTGCCGAAGTAAATGCTGGTAAAGATGTAGTCAATTTCCCCACGGATCAGTTTGCCGAACAGATCGTATGAATTATCAACATATTCGATCTGAAAATCTTTCAGTTTATCATTGACATAACCGCTGAAACGTTCTTTGGCGTGAATGGCACCTTTCATCTTCTTCAGGTCTTCCAGCGAACGGAGACTGCCGATTTTTGACGGAAGCATCGCAATGTGAATCGGATTGTCGATGGCAGCCGGATAGATGAACTTGAGGTCGGTGTAAAGGCTGGTTTCGGCATACATGCCGAGAACGACGTCGGCTTCGCCTTTGGAGGCTTCGCGGATAGTGTCTTCGTAGCTCATGCTGACCGGCAGGTAATCGAGCACATATTGACCGTGGTCGGAAAAATATTCGATAAACGGTTTGAAAACCCCTGAATAGACATTGTTTTCGTATTGTCCGAACGGAAAATAGTCGAAAAAGCCGGTGACGTGCAGTTTTTCCTGAGTGCGGCTTTTGATTTCTTCAAATTCGATTTGGGCGCGGCTGCCGGAAGCAACCAGAACCAGCAAAGTCACAATAGTCCACAATTTTTTCATGGCGGTCTCCTCTAATGCTGACGTTCAATGATATAAGCGGCCAGATTTTTTAGATTTTGGGCACGGTCGCCGAAGATTTCAAGGTCTTGCCGTGCCGCTGCAATTAATTCGCGGGCAATACGGCGCGCGGTGTCTAAACCGTATAGGCTGACAAAAGTAAATTTGTTTTGTTTTTCGTCTTTATGCAAGGTTTTGCCCATCGTCCGTTCGTCGCCGGTAACGTCCAGAATGTCGTCGGTGATCTGGAACGCAATGCCGATCCGGCGAGCATAGGCCAGCAGGGCACGGAGCTCTTGTTCGGTTGCGCCGCCGAGAACGGCGCCGGCTTCGACCGCGTAACGCAGCAGACGTCCGGTTTTCATTTCCTCAATGTGTTTGATCAATTCTTCGGTATCGCGGCGTCCGGAACTGTAGGCAGCACAAATCAGGTCAAGCATTTGCCCGGCAACCATGCCGTTGAAAGCACCGGCGGCGTTGGCCAGCATTTCGATCAGATAACAGCGGACAGCCGGATTAGGTGTCGTGGCCGGCCGGCTCATAATTTCGAAAGCGTAGGTCAGCAGGCCGTCGCCGGCAATAATGGCGGTTGCTTCGTCAAATTGTTTATGACAGGTCGGAAAACCGCGGCGACGGTCATCGTCGTCCATTGCCGGCAGGTCATCGTGAATCAGTGAATAGGTGTGAAGCATTTCAAGCGCCATTGCCGTATTGAGAGACTGTTCAAAGGTAACGCCGAACAGGGCGGCGGTCTCAAAAACCAGATAGGGGCGCAAGCGTTTGCCGCCCCGGGTCAGGGAATAGTGCATTGCCTGAGCAACCCGTTTTTCTTCCCCTTCGGGAAACGGAAAAAAACGGTCGATTTCCTGATTGAAACGGGTCGCATAGCGGTTGAGAACCGTTTTAAAGTCGTCGTCAGTCATTGGTCTTGTCCAAAGGGGTAAGAACGGGAGTGCCGTCGGGTGTGATTTCTATTTTTTCAATTTTTAATTTGGCGTCCTGTAACTTTTGTTCGCAAAAGTTCTTGAGTTTAACCGCCTGTTCATAGGCTTTGACGGCATCGTCAAGCTTAATCCGCCCGGCTTCGAGTTCGCGGACGATGTTTTCCAGGCGTCCGAGCGCTTCTTCGAAGCTCAGTTCGCCGTTGTTTTCTGCTGACATTTATTTGGCTCCTTGTATTATTAATAAATAATATTATTAGTTTAATTTTGAAATTTCAATACTAAATACATACCATAACCGATATCTCTATAATCCGCTAGATCTCAAGGAGAGGAAAATAATGGAAAATCCGGCTGTGATACAAGGCTCAAAAATGTTGAGGGCCCTGGGAAATAAAAAACGTCTGGAAATTATGTATATTCTGCGGGACGGCGAACGCAAGGTCGGTGATCTGGAAAAGATGATCGGCCTCAGCCAATCTGCCCTTTCCCAGCATTTGGCCGTGCTTCGTTCTGCCGGAATTGTCGATACCCGGCGGCAAGCTCAGGCCATTTATTATTCGATCAAGAACAACAATGCAACCAAGCTGTTGAAAATGCTTGACGATATTTATGATTAAACGGTGGTTGTCGACAGAAAAAACTTGTTGTGAAAAACGACGGCCGTATCTAAAAAAGCCCCGGAAACCGGGGCTTGGTTTAAGCTTCGTCGTCGTCGAGACCCAATTTTTCGAGCATATTGTCATTAATATCCTCGCGCTGGGCAACGATCCATTCGGGAACGTTGGGGGCCGGAGGCAATTTTGACAACGCACGCATCTTCGGATCGAGATAATAACGCGGAGAATCGGCGATGATCGGCCGGTCGATGTAACTTTGATACAAGACCACCTGTTTGAGCATCGGCAAGCTGAGCAGTTGCGAGGTGGTAATAACCGAAACCCCTTGTAACTGGTAGCTGACGTTTTTCGAGAACGGGTTGGCCTGTTTGGAAAAACCTTCCTGTTTGGAATAAGAAGAAGTCTGAACCGTTTTGTTACCGACCATTTTGGAAAAACGCTGGGCCGTTTGTTCGTTGTTCTGAGACAAGATAACTTTACAGGCGGTGGTAGAGATAACCGTTTCAAGGTCGTCTTTACCGTATTTGCCCGAAATCTGGCCCAGATCTTGTCCGATCAGCAAGTATGATACTTTTTGACCGCGACCGACCGCCGGACCGTCAATAACCGCTTTCAGTTTCGGCATTTGCGGAAACTCGTCGAGGACGAACAAGGCCGGGAACGGTCCCATTTTGCCGTCGGTGGCGTTGACATAGTTCGGCGGGTTTGAAATCAGATAAGATGACATCAATTCAATAAAGATGCCGCTGATAACGCCCAACGCCCGGGCGTCGACCTGGTTAATCGACAGGTAAACCGAAATCGGTTTCCATTCGCCGGTAATCGGATCTTTCATCCCGCGCAGATCTTTAAATTGCAGGTCGGAAAAGCTGGTTCGCGAAACGACGGCCGAGTTTTTGAAAACGCCGATGCCGGCAAAAGCGGTTGACATAACCGAACCGCGTTCTTTATCCGGCATGTTGCTTAAGGTTGAAAGCTCGGTATAGGCACGCTGGGCATAGCCGTATTTTCGCGCTTCTTCTATGGCGGAATCAAGCAAGTCGCGCATCGGATCGGCCATGGCAGCCATTTGGTCGCCCTCGGCCAGACGGCGTTTGATTTCCTGTCCCTGTTTGATTTGCGCTTCGGTCAGCCATTCCATGATCATGGCGATACAGGCTTCGCGTCCGACCCATTTTTCGGGCAGCAGATCCCAGGTGCCGATCGGCACATAGTTTTCCACCGTCAGGTTATTGTTGCGCAAGTCGTTGATGGCGCGCACGGCAGCCGGGTTGTGCATTTTGATTTCTTCGTAATAACCTTCAAGAACCTGTTTGTCTTCTTCGTCCAGTTTGCCTTCGTAAACCCGGCCCAGAAAATAGTCGTTGGCACGGGCTTTTTCGCATTTGGAGGCGATGAAGTGAATAAAACCGGTAATTGCGGCACGTCCGGTTTGTGACCAGTGGGGATCGGCGCCGCCTTTCGGGTCTTCTACCAAAATATTGCACATGGAGTCGACATACATGTCACGACCCGGGCCGGGGGCCGGCAATGCGGTCGGAGACAGCGGGTTCCAGCTGGGGTAATACAGACCCTCGGACGGGTTGTCTTCGGCACCCCAGTTGATGATAAATACGGGGCCTTCTTTGGCACGGGCGCCGGAGGTGGTGTAACACAATTCCGGTTTCGGGTCATTGATAACCAGGCTGAGGCCTTTGGAATTGAAAATAGTCGGAATAACCACGCCGGCGGTTTTACCGGTACCCGGAGGTGCGCAGCACAGAGTGGATAATGTTTCCGGCAATTTAAGGTAATAGCCCTTGAACTTGCCGATTACCATGCAAAAACCGTCCAACAGTTTCATCGACTTTATGTCTTTGAGCGTTGCAACGCGGCCGGAACCGTGGATGTTGGACTGAAAACGATAGGGGTTGGTAACGGCACCGACAATCAGACCGATCGGCAGCGACAGAATCGGCAGAACCGGCAGCCACAGCGAAAAGCTGAAGGTGCCGTGATAGTTGCCGATTTGGCGCATCCAGTTCCAGTAACGCGAGAAGAGATAAGACGGATCGTTAAATATCATTCCCAAAAATTTGCCGACGTTGTCGATCGATTCTTTGGAAATGCCGTTTCCGATAATGTAACCGAGCGGCATCGAAATCACCGCCAGAAAAATCGTAACCAGCAGCGTAATGATGACGGTCAGCGACATCCATTGCACGGCGTGGTCATATTCTTCCCATTCTTCGCCTCTTTTTTGTAATCCCATTTAATTCACCTCTGATTAGCTCATACTGCGGATGAGTTTTAGCACCTTGTCAAGCTTTGAAGCGGCAATCGGCTTTTCGGCTTCCGGAAGGGAGCGGGCGAACAGTTTGATCTCTTTGGGGGTGCCGCGATCGATTCGGGTTACGTTGATGTCGAGGTCGTCCCAGGTTTCAAACATATCTTCGGCGTTGATGATATTGCCGATCTGAACGACGACAAAGGCATCAACGATAAAACTCATTTCCGCATTATCCAGTTTATCAAGTAATGCACGTTTTGCCAAGTCAATTTTACGAACCGGGGAAATCCGGTGCGAGCTTTCCGAGAACCATAACGGTTCTTCGTCGTTGAAACGTTCTTCGTCGGCCAGCCAGTCGCCCGGTTCACGATCCAGCATACACAGACAGATGCGATCACCGGAAACGCCTACATAATCGATAACGGCGTTTTTAACGGTAACGCGGCTGACCACTTCGTAGCCTTTTTGTTTGATGATATCCATGCATGAGCCGCTGGCCTGACGGACCGGTGCCGCTGCCGGAACGGGCGCCTGAGAAGAGCGTTCCTTGCGCTGCTCGCGGCGGTCTTCACGTTCGTCACGACGGCTGTCGCGCGGTTGTTCGTCGCGGCGCTCTTTAAGTTGGTCACGGTTGCGATCGTCACGGCGTTCGCTCCGACGTTCGTTATCGCGGTCTCGGCCGCGGTCTTCGCGACGGTCATCCCGACGGTCATCCCGACGATCGTCACGGCGGTTTTCGCGTCGATCGGAATCGCGATCACGCCGACGGTCGTCATCATTGTCGCGACGCTCATCCCTGCGGTCGCTGCGACGTTCGGTTTCCTTGCGCTCGCGGCGTTCGCGCGGTGCTTCGTCATTATCATCGTAATTGTTTCGACCTGATTTTGAAGTCTCATTTTTAGCGGCCGCTTTTTTGTTGGGTTCGATTTCAAAAGCGTCGATGTCAAAATCGAGATCGTCAAAATTGTCGTCAAACTTAAACAAAGCATGTTCAAAATTCTTAGGTGCGGGCTTGGTCGATGCCGCGGCAACGGAAATAGGTTGCGGAACTGACGTCATTTTCGGCGTAACCAGGCTGGGAGTAACTGTCGGGATTGAAATCGGCGACGGAGAAAGCTCGCTGCGTTCGCTGCCGATTGCCCGTACGGCGCGGGGACGAATTTCCTTGTAGGATTTTTTCCGTTTGATCGGTGTGACACCGGTGTTGGTCGTAATGATTTTGACCGGTTTATAGAAGAAGTTTTTGAACAGTTTCCACGGCAGGGTGAGAATAAACCAAACCAGTTTTCCCCATGATATCAGGCTGAGAGCTATCCAGCCGGTGAACCACAACGGAATGAAAGAAATGATGATCAGGACAAAAGCCCATTCTTTCGGTTCGGAGATGACCCATGAATTGAGCCACAAATCCCATGCGATATTCCAGTGTTCGAGGTTGAGAATGTCAAAATGCCAGTTACGGAGCATAATAACCCGAATGCTTTCCATAAAGAAAACACTCCACAACAGGCCGACGATTATTATTCTGGTCAATATCAGTAAGGGTTTCAACTAAGTCTCCATAAAATTTTTACCCATTGTAACCGCAAGATGGTTAATAAGTGTTTTACATCCTGCGATTAGGAATCCCCGGAATTTTTCTTTTCGTGAAAATTACGGTTTTTTTGTTCAAAATTGCTGCGTATTTTACTGGAATTCAAATCTTTCTTTTCTTTTGCCTGAGGCATCCGGCTGGAAATCATTTCCTCCATCATTTGCTGCGGTGTCTGTTTTTTAACTTTGCCGCCGCCCATATTTTTCAGTACGATATGTGTCGGCTGACCGGCATACTTGCGGCCGATATAGTCGTGGTACCAAAAAACGGGAAAGAAAATAATTTTGACGTAAGATAATTTTTTGGCTTTTTTAAAGCCCAAAATCCAAATCGGAATGATCATCAGCAAAGTGAATAAAAACATATATTCGGACGGTTGGTCGATGACGCCGCCTTCCCGCCAAAAATCACCGATGATTTCCCAGTAACGTTTCTGGAAAATGTCAAAATGCCAAAAATAATTCATAACAAGGCCGATGATCCAGATGTATAAAGCTGTCCATCCGGCCATAACCAGAGCCAGCCGCAGGTATTGTGCCAACTTTTTCATTTTTATATCTCTTTGCCCTGGGGAGCAATTCTCCAGCCTTGGAAGTTGGTTCTTGCGCCCTCGGCAATCAATTCTTTTTCTTTGGCGCGTTTAAGCGTCGCAATACGTCCGGCAATCGGGCTGGCAATATGTTGGTTCCAACGGGCGGCGTTGGCTTCCAACTGCTGACCAACATTATTGCGGCGTGCCTGCAATTCCTGTTCGTTGGCAGCCTGGGCTGAGGCTTCTTCACTCATGTTGCGCGGAGCGGAGCGTTGGGCATATGCTTCTTCGAGTTGCTGACCGCGCTGATAATCCCGATCGATCTCTTCTTCTCGGAGCTGTCCCTTTTTCTTGGTGAGACTGGTATGAAGGTTGGCAAGCGCAACGTTTTCGTGGGGTTTTACGCCCATCTCGGCAAATCGTAAGTGCAGCATATTGCCCAGTGACGCTTTCGAAGCCCGTTGTGCCATGCGGTGATAGTCTTCGACAGAACCCATAACGTTGGTTTTAATCGGTCTCATTCCGGTCGGTGCGGCCGTATTGAGCTGTTGAAGGTTGGTTCCGGCAATATAACTCTTCTTTTCCGCTTCGGTTACCTGAGTGAGTGAAGCGCGGGCGGTTTCTGTTTGCGCTTTGAAGACTTCGGTCAGATCTTTGCCGGCAAAAGCCTTTCCGTCTTTGGCAGCCGCGTCGAGCATTTGGGCTTCTGCCATCAGGACTGCAGATTGATCAAGCGTCGATTCGAAAGTGATGCGGCGGCTTTCCTGCAGGGCAAAACGACCGCCGGTTTCGCAAAGCTTTTTCTGTGAAGCGACCATGTCGGTATAGATTCTTTTTGCATTGCCAAAAAGCTCTTTTTGCTCTTTGTCTTTTTGCAGCGCTTTCATACGTTGCTGAACCAGGTTGGGATTTTGGGCGACCTCTTCGGCCGAAATGCCGAGAGTTTGATACAGAGAGTCTTTGATCGCCTTGTGTCTGAGCGACATCTCGATGATTTCTTTGGTGCGGGAGTCTTCTTTGACGTTTGCGGCGTCAACCCCCATATATTTGGCCAAAGCCAAAACATCGGAAGCGGAATCGCCGGTCATTCGGCCTTCGCCGATGGCGGTGGCAATGTCTTGTACGCTTTTGAGTCTTCCGTGATCGCGTTTTTTTATTTCATCGCTGGTTTTTTTGCGCATTTCGGAAACACTCTCATAAGTCTTATAAGTGTTGGTTCCTTTGGCTTTTTTTGCGAAGGCACGACGTTTGATGCCGGCTTCGATGATGCGGCGTTCCAGGCGGGCATAAGCGGTCCCCGCCGCTTTTTCGATTTTGCCGCCGGCCCAACAGAAGAGGGCGATCATCCATTCGTTATACATGTACTTAATGATGTCGTCTTCTTTGAAGCTGTTCTTTTTGTCGTCATCGCCTTTGACGTCGTCGTCGTTTCTCTGGTTGGTGGCACCTTGCGCATTGCTGCCTTTAAGTTGGTCGCGTTCGGCTTCCAACTTGGTACGTTCGTCAACGCTGAGAACTTTGTTGTTCAGCATTTCGTTGATTTCAGCAATTCGTCTTTCGGCTCCCTGATTGACCGTTACGGCAGGTTTGGAACTGCCTTCGCCCGTTTTGACAGCGGCGGCCTGCTGTTGAGGCTGCTCTTTTTCGACCGGAGGGGGTGTTGTTTGTTCTGGTGCCATCTCTTTATCCTCTTTTAGACTTTGTTAAATCTAATTTTGTATTATAGTAACATCGTTTTTTTGTTTTGTCTATATTTTTCTGTAGACAAATTATCGGGTTAAACCTTCAGTTTCTTTAAAAAGTCCCCGATTTTGCGGTTGTATATCAGTCCGTCGCGCGGAGTCGGTTTGATGAGGCCGAAAAAGCGCGGTTTGATTTTGTCAATTTCAATCGGCGAAAAAATAGCCGGGTTGGTGGTCAGAGCCTGAAAAGAGCCGTCGGGGTCTTTGAGTGCCGTTTTGAAATAGCCCTGAACCAGGCGTTCGGCGTTAATGGGGAACATTTTCTTTTCGATGGCCTGAATGTATTTGCGGGCGCGTTCGCCGCGTTTACGGTGTTCTTCGATGATTTCTTCTTCGATTTTGCGATGTTCGTATTCGAGCAGGCGCTTTTCGTATGCAATTTCGCAGCCTTCAATTTCGAACAGAATTTCAACATAGGAAACGACCGCCATTTGCAAATTCTCGTCGGTATGCTGTTCGGCAAAATCAAGCAGTTCTTCGTCGGAAGCGTTGGGCTTGATTTTGATAATGTCGTCGGGAAAGGCTTCGAACATGGTGTCCCAGCCCTGCAACACGTCAATGCTGATCAGATTGCCGAGACTGGGCGTGTACCGCGGGTAAAGCACTTGTGCCTTGATGTGAAAAACCGGTGCTTCCAGGCCGTGGGAAGAAGCGATGGCCTGAATGGCGTCGACATAATTGCGGTAAGCCGTGTAAAGTTTTTGTTCGGCCAGTTCCAGAGCGTCGGCAACCTCGTCGTCGCTGGCATCTTTTTTGATCGGCTGCGGTTCCGGTTCTTCAAGCATGATCCGGGTATTGTTTTTTTCTTCTTCGATATTTTTCAATTCCGATTGAATAAAATTGTCGAGAAGCAGGTTGAACTCGTCGTCCTGATCGGAAGGAAAAGTGGCCTTGCCTTCGGGAACGTCGTCGGTCAGTCTTTTGATAATGTCTTCGGAATCTTCGCTCATTGTAACCTCAATTAATGTTGATATTAGAAATTTTCCGCTGTGTCCGGTGATCGAATATAATAATACGATCCGGCCGGTTGCCGCCGCGAACCAAAATGTACAGGCGGTCGGGACCGGAAGATATTTGCACAATTTGCGAGCCGTCGGGTTCTTCAAGCAAAACCGGCATCGCGGCGGAAGTTTCGCCGCGTCCGCCGATGCGTCCGGCAAAGCGGGCGATCAAAAGAACGGTGCCGAAAAGCAGCAAAAAGGTCATCAACAAGACGGCGGCCTTAATCAGTCTGAGTTTCAGCATCAACTTAAATCCTTGCAATTTGGCAAATACCATGTATACATTTATCAGATTATATAACAAAAATTTTATTTTCGCAAATATGAATGTAGATGACGGCAACATATTTTTTTCGGCACCGGCCGCCGCCGACCAGGCAGGGATGCGGCTGGACCGTTTTTTGCGCGAGACCGTGCCCGGAATGTCGCGTTCGCGGCTGCAGAAACTGATTGCCGCCGGTTATGTGAGTTCGGACGACAACATTATCACCGACAACGATTTCAAAGTGCGCAGCGGTGACAGTTTTGCGATTATGGTACCCCCGCCCGACGAAGCCGAGCCCGAAGCGGAAAATATTGAACTGGAAATCGTTTATGAAGATGACGATTTGATCGTCGTCAACAAGCCGGCCGGAATGACCGTGCATCCGGCGCCGGGCGCCTATCACGGAACGCTGGTGAACGCCCTGTTGTACCATTGCCGCGACAACCTGTCGGGAATCGGCGGCGTCAAACGGCCGGGAATTGTGCATCGGATTGATAAGGATACCAGCGGTTTGCTGGTGGTTGCCAAAAACGATTTTGCCCATCAGGGGTTGTCGGCTCAGTTTTTTGATCACAGCATTGAGCGGACTTATTATGCGGTGGTGTACGGAACGCCGCGGCCGGCCGCCGGAACTGTGCGCGGCAATATTGCCCGCAGCCGGTTTGACCGTAAAAAGATGGCAGTGGTCGAAAGCGGCGGCAAGACGGCGGTAACGCATTATCAATGTCTGAAAAGCCTCAGTGATGCCGTCAGCCTGATAAAATGCAATTTGGAGACCGGCCGCACTCATCAGATTCGGGTTCATATGGCTTCGACAGGCTGTCATTTGGTGGGGGATCAGGTCTATGTCAAACCGGGGAAAACGCAGATCCGGGGGTTGACACCGGCGGTTAAGAATTATGTCAACGCGTTTTCGCGGCAGGCTTTACATGCGGCGTCGCTGGGTTTTGTTCATCCGCGTTCCGGAGAATTCATGCAGTTTGCGGTCGATTTTCCAGCCGATATGCAGCAGCTTTTGGAAGTCTGCTCTCTGATCTGACAATGTAAATTATCTTCTACAACTTTTGGGCGCAATAATGAGGAGTGTACAAACTTTTCGTTATCGGTTAACTAATTTTAAGTACTTCTCCAAAAAGGAAATTCAGTTTACAACACAACTAACGCAGAGGTTGAATTTTTTTATATCATCTCCAAATGATAATCCAATATGCAGGAGGTTTTTTATGGATAATCAGATTTCGTTAGACGGGTTGGACTTTTCCCCGGAGGTTAATTTATCTAGGTATTTGCAAAACATTAAACAATTCCCCATTTTATCGCAGGAAGAGGAGTATAATTTGGCTAAAGAATATATCCGTACTCGCGATGCCAAGATTTCTTACCGTCTGATTACGTCGCATTTGCGGCTGGTGGTTAAGGTCGTTTCCAAGTTTCGCGGATACGGACTTCCGGTTGCAGAAATGATTTCCGAAGGAAACATCGGCTTGTTGTATGCGATCGACAAATTTGACCCCGACAAGGGCTTTCGTTTTTCAACTTATGCGTTATGGTGGATCAGGGCTGCCGTGCAGAAATATGTATTGAATTCTTGGTCGCTGGTTAAGATCGGAACCACGGCCGCCCAGAAAAAATTGTTCTTTAATCTGCGCAAGGTAAAAAACCGTCTCAATCTTACCGATGATCGTGAAATGTCGCAGGACGTGATTCAAAACATTGCCAGTTCGCTGGACGTCAGCATGCAGGAAGTTACGGATATGAATACGCGGCTGAAGTCTCATGACGGGTCGTTGAACGTGCTGGTTGATTCTTCGTCGGACAACGGATCCGAGTTGTTGGACTTTATTGCCGACACCAAGCCGAATCAGGAAGAATGGCTGAGCCGGACCGAAACGATGAATTATCGCAAAAAGTTGTTTAATCAGGCGTTGAGTTGTCTTAATCCGCGTGAAAAAGACATTTTGTTTAAACGCCGTTTATATGAAAAATCGATTACTCTGGACGATTTGAGCAAATCTTATGCCATTTCGAAAGAACGGGTACGGCAGATCGAACTCAATTCGATCCGTAAAATCCGCAAAGCGGTGGAAGTCATGCAGTAACAAACAGTTTAATGCGGAGGATGTGTCATGGCTGACACAACGATATCGGACGTTTTTTCTCGGAATGAGAAAATGCCGGAAACTTCGGACGGCGAACGGACGTCGCCTGACCGGGAAACTGCTTTCGAAAGTGCGGGGTGTATGTTTGACCGTCTGACCGGGCTGCCCAGTTTTCATTTGTTTGAAGACCGTTTACAGACGGCGTTGACCGGAGAACTGCTGAAAGACATCCGAATGCGCCGATTTCAGATTGCGGTGATCGGCATTTTTATTCGCGATTTGCCGCAAACCGGCGACGAGGCGGTTCAAAAACAGATTTTGCGCCGGGCGGCGGATATGTTGCAACAGGCGTTGCCGAAAAATTATACGGTGGCGCGCGGGATTAATTATCATTTTTGGATTATGGTGCCGAATATCGGCGGAAGTGCGGAAATCGGAATTGAAACCGAAAAAATTGCCGCGCTGCTGTCACAGCCGCTTATTGTCGGATCTCACGGATACCGGCTGGCCTATAATATCGGTGTCAGTGTTTTTGACGGTGATGCGGTCAGTCAGGCGACGTTGGTCGGTCAGGCGATTGCAGCGTTGCAGAAGGCTATTGATTCCGGTAACGACCGGATTGTCTATTTTGCAGAGCTGGTTTCGTAGAAAAGCGACAGTCCTTCGCGTAGAATGCCGTGGGCACGTTCGGTATAAGCGCCGGAAGAATCGTGGACGGTCAAGCCGGGAAAAATGCGCGTCGGCGCTTTTGAATCTTTGCGGGCGGAAATCAAAACGCGTTTTGCCGTTTGTCCGGTTTTGGAAAAAAGCGGCACAATAACGGCGGCGCCCGCTTTTTTATATAAAGAAGCCAAGATTTGGTCCAGCGCTTCGGCACGGTTGACAATATAAAAATAACCGTGCGGTCGCAACATTTTCAAACAAAAGGCAATCCATGCCGAAAGGTCGAACTGTTGAAGGTTGTGGGCGGCGGCCTTGCTCGGGTTGGGCGAAGGCATGTCGCGATCGGCGTAGGGCGGGTTGGTGATCACATGATGAAAACTGCCGTTGGCAAGTTCGTTGAGCGGTTGCCGGATATCGGCGTTGATATATTTTAGCTTGTCAAAACCGTTGGCGTCGGCGCTCATGGCCGACAGTTCCGCCAAACGGGGTTGGATTTCGATTCCGGTAATTGAAGTTTGGGGAAAACGGTGGGCCAGGCACAGCGAAACCGCTCCGGTGCCTGAACCGACATCGAGAATTTTTTCTCCGGGAGCCGCGCCGTCAAGCAGGGAAGACAAAAATACGGCATCCGAAGAGGCCCGATAACCGTCGTTCGGTTGAAAAATCTTTATTTTCTTGTCTAATAAGTAGTCTTGAGTATAATCGGCCATAAACATGTTCTCCTTGCCCACTGATGATAACGGGAAAAATAAAAAATGCCAGCGAATATTACAACTTTGAAAAATGTTCTTTCTTTAAAAAACGATTTTGACTTATTTGTTTTTGACGTTTTCGGGGTGTTGTGGGACGGCAGCCGTTTATATGAGAATGCGGCTGCGCATTTGGCGGCGTTGAAGCAGGCGGGCAAAAAGGTGGTTATCCTTTCCAACGGAACCGAACGGGTGAAAGCAATGGAAAAAGTTCAGTCGGTCCGCGGTTTGGAAAAAGGCGTTCACTATGATCGGATTTTTTCGTCGGGAGAGTTGGCATACCGTTGCTTTTCTGCTGATCGTCGGCGGCTGAGATATTATGTTTACGGAATAAAGGAAGCCGCTTTGTTTGCCGACAGCCGTTATGTTGAAGTCAGCGAACCCGCCGCGGCCGATTTTGTTTTTATCGGTATTCCGAAAATCTGCCGGGAAGGAAAGACGGTAAATGTTTTGACGGTTGAGCCTTTCAAGCGCGAGTTGCGGAAATTTGCCGAACAGGGATTGACGCTGGTTTGTGCCAACCCCGACTTGCGCGCTTATGTCGGCGGTTATGACGAACCGGTCGTCTGTCAGGGAAGTCTGGCGCGTTATTATGAGGAAATCGGCGGTGAAACGGAGTATTTCGGCAAACCGTATCCGGAGATATTTGTTGCCGCCTTGGAGGAATATGAAAATATCGCGCCCGAAAGAATCCTGATGGTGGGCGATACGTTGGAAACCGATATTTTGGGGGCTGCCAGTCTGGGGTTGAAGACCGCGTTGGTAACTTCGGGAATCAGTTACAAAAACATGACCGACGAAGGCGAATTTGACGACTTGCGCGCCTACATGAAAGATTTGCGGATAGAAGCCGATTATTTACTGGAAGCTGTATAAACCTTGCTCAGGGCAGTAAAAGTCAGCGCATGGATCCGATCATGCTGACGCCGACGTTCATTCCCTGCAAAGTGTTAAAGTTGTCGGCAGGCATATCAAGCTTGCGAATGCATTGTTGCTGAACTTCACCGGCCAAAGCCCAATCGTCTTTCGTTTGAGCCAGTGTGCCGTCGTCTTTCAATTCGTGAAAGCGTTCCAGCATACAGGAATAGAGCTTACCGTTTTGCGTTTGCGGGGTTTTGTCAACCGGCGCGGCGGAACAGCCGGCAACAAGCAGGGCAAAAATGAGGGCGGACAGGTTGTTTTTCATGGGTGTTGTCTCTCCGAATATTTCAGTTTTTTATCATATTAGAAAAAAAGTGCAAAGAATAGGTTAACAAATAAAAATATCTTCAAATTTGTCATTTTTTGATAGATTTTTGCTTTCTGTCGTGCTATAGGAATGGCAGAAATTTTTTTCTAAACATGGTTAACATTAACAAGGAAATAAAATGTCAGAAGTGAAAATGAAAATGATGGACGGTAACGAAGCCGCCGCTTCGGTTGCCCATCGTATGAACGAAGTATGCGTTATTTATCCGATTACCCCGTCGTCGCCGATGGGCGAGTGGGCTGACGCATGGTCTGCCGCCAAGCAGAAAAACCTGTGGGGGATTGTGCCCGAAGTTCAGGAAATGCAGTCGGAAGCCGGCGCTGCCGGTGCCTGCCACGGTTCTGTTCAGGCCGGTGCGCTGACCACCACCTTTACCGCTTCGCAGGGACTGTTGCTGATGATCCCGAATATGTACAAAATCGCCGGCGAACTGTCGCCGTTTGTCATGCATGTTGCCGCACGTTCGCTGGCTTATCATGCCCTGTCGATTTTCGGCGATCATACCGACGTGATGAGCTGCCGTCAGACCGGTTTTGCGATGCTGTGTTCCAATTCGGTGCAGGAAGCTCACGATATGGCAGCGATTGCCCAGACTTCGACTTTGCGTTCGCGCGTTCCGTTCATGCATTTCTTTGACGGTTTCCGCACTTCTCACGAAATTAAGAAAATCAAAGTGCTTTCCGATGACGATTTGAAAGCGATGCTGGAAGGCGTGGATTATTCTTTCAACGCCAAACACGCTCTGCGTCCGGAAGCTCCGGTTATCCGCGGTACCGCTCAGAACCCCGACGTGTTCTTCCAGGGTCGTGAAGCCTGCAATCCTTTCTATGACAAGGTTGAAGGAATTGTTGCCGAAGAAATGGACAAGTTTGCCAAGATTTCCGGCCGTCAGTATCATGTTGTCGACTATACCGGTGCCGAAGATGCCGAACAGGTTATCGTTATTATGGGTTCGGGCGCCGAAACGGTTGAAGAAACCATTAACTATCTGAATGCTCAGGGAGCAAAACTCGGCGTTTTGAAAGTTCACCTGTATCGTCCGTTCCCGGAAAAGTCTTTCCTCAAAGTTTTGCCGAAGTCGGTTAAAGTGGTTTCGGTTCTCGACCGGACCAAAGAATCGGGTTCGATCGGCGAGCCGTTGTATCTGGATGTTGTTGCGACGCTGACCCAGGCATTTGCCAACGGCGCGATTGCCAATATGCCGAAAATCGTCGGCGGTCGTTACGGCCTGTCGTCCAAAGAATTTACCCCGGGTATGGTCAAAGCCGTGTTTGACAACGGTTTTGCCGCCAAGCCGATTAACGGTTTTGCCGTCGGCATTACCGATGACGTGACCCACAAGTCACTGGCTTTTGACGATTCAATCGATACCGAACCGAAAGACGTCGTTCGTGCCGTATTTTACGGTTTGGGCGCCGACGGTACCGTAGGGGCCAACAAAAACTCGATTAAGATCATTGCCGAAGACGCCGGCAAATACGGACAGGGTTATTTTGTATACGACTCCCGCAAGTCCGGTTCGATGACCACTTCGCACCTGCGTTTTTCCGACAATCCGATCAAATCGGCTTATTTGATCAATAAGGCAGATTTTGTTGCCTGCCACCAGTTCCCTTTCATGAACAAGGTTGACATTCTGAAGATTGCCAAACCCGGCGCGACTTTCCTGCTCAATGCACCGTATGCCGCTTCGGAAGTTTGGAATCATCTGCCGCGCGAAGTTCAGCAGGAAATTATTGACAAGAAACTGAACTTTTATACCATCAATGCGGTGGAAGTTGCCCGCGAAACCGGTATGGGACAGCGCATTAACACCATTATGCAGGCTTGTTTCTTTGCCATTTCGAATATTCTGCCCAAAGACGAAGCAATTGCTCAGATCAAGAATGCGATTAAGAAAACTTACAGCAAGAAAGGCGATGCGATTGTTCAAAAGAACTTTGCCGCGGTGGACGCTTCGCTGGCTCATCTGCACAAAGTTGAATATCCGGCAACGGTTACCTCGACTTTCAACCGTCAGGCGCCGGTTCCGGCCAATGCGCCCGAATTTGTTCAGAAACTGACGGCCGAACTGATTGCCGACCGCGGTGATCAGCTGCCGGTATCTGCTTTTGCCGAAGTTGTCGACGGTACCTGGCCGACCGGAACCACTCAGTATGAAAAACGCTGCATTGCGACCGAAATTCCGGTTTGGGATCCGGCTACCTGTATTCAATGCGGCAAGTGTTCGCTGGTTTGCCCGCACGGCGTGATCCGTATGAAAGTTGCTTCGGAAGAAGAACTGAAAAACGCGCCGGCCGGCTTCAAATCGGCGCCGTACAAAGGCAAGGAATTTGCCGGCAAGCAGTTCATTCTGCAAATTTCGCCGGAAGATTGCACCGGTTGCGGTCTGTGCGTTTCTGCCTGCCCGGCCAAAAATAAGGAAGATCCGGCGAAAAAAGCCATCAACATGGACCACATCGAAAATCATCTGGAACAACAGGTTGCCAACTGGAAGTTCTTTGAAACCCTGCCGTACGTTAAACGTACCGAAGTTGCCAAAAACCTGCCCAAGACCACACAGATGATTCAGCCGTTGTTCGAATTCTCGGGCGCTTGCGGCGGCTGCGGCGAAACGCCGTATGTCAAATTGCTGACCCAGTTGTTCGGTGACCGGATGGTCGTTGCCAATGCAACCGGATGTTCTTCGATTTATTCGGGCAACCTGCCGACCACACCTTATGCCAAAGACGAAAAAGGTCATGGTCCGGCTTGGGCAAACTCGCTGTTTGAAGACAATGCCGAATTTGGTTTGGGAATGAGATTCTCGATTGACCAGCAGACGGCTTTTGCCAAAAAACTGCTGGAAGAACAGAAAGACCGGATCGGTGCCGAGTTGGTTGAAAAAATCTTGAGCAATCCGCAGGCAACCGATATTGAAATCGATGACCAGCGCGCCAACGTCAAAGCTCTGCGCGACCGACTGGCAGCTATGGACAGTGCCGAAGCCAAACATTTGAATGAACTGGCCGATTATCTGATTAAGAAGTCGGTTTGGATCTTGGGCGGCGACGGTTGGGCCTATGATATCGGTTTCGGCGGTTTGGATCATGCGATTGCTTCCGGCAAGAACATCAATATCATGGTTATGGATACCGGCGTTTACTCCAATACCGGCGGACAGCAGTCGAAAGCGACCCCGATGGGTGCGTCGGCCAAGTTTGCAACCGCCGGTAAGGCTTTGCCGAAGAAAGACCTCGGCATGATTGCGATGTCTTACGGTAACGTATATGTGGCTCAGATTTCGGTCGGTGCCAACGATATGCAAACGATCAAGGCTTTGAACGAAGCAGAGGCCTTTGACGGTCCGTCGCTGATTATTGCCTACTCGCACTGTATTGCTCAGGGCTTTAACCTTGCAGACGGTTTGGAACACCAGAAGAATGCGGTTGAAACCGGCAGCTGGCCGTTGTATCGCTACAATCCGGAAAACATCCGCGAAGGCAAAGCGCCGCTGATGCTGGATTCTAAAGCGCCGACAAAACCGTTGTCCGACTATATGTCGAACGAAACCCGGTTCCAGGTTGTGAACAAAATGAATCCGGAACGTTATGAGACCTTACTTAACAAGGCTCAGGAAAACGTTAAGGAAAAACGCAGCCTGCTGGAGCACATGGCCGAATACAAGGTTGAAGAAAACGATCCTTCTGCAGCCGAATAAGCCAACCCACAATAAAAAAGCACCTCTTCGGAGGTGCTTTTTTAGTTTTTAAAACGGCGGACGTTGTGTGTCGGCCACTACGCTTAATGATGGGAGAAAGAGACATACTGTTCGATTTTGTATTGTCTGATTTCTTTTCTTTGTCTGCGGATGATTACAAACTGGCAGAGGCATATGACGGCCAGTATGACGATGACAGTCAGCAGAATGAGAGTTTGTACGGTCATGTTTTTAATGTTTTAGAGTTAATAGTGTCAGGATAATTTTTGATGTGGGAAAAATATCATGCTTGGGCGGTTATGACAACAAAAAATAATGCGGACAGAAATTTGCGCCAGTGAGAGACAAAGGAGGAAAGTTGGGAAAGAGAGCGAAAAAAGCGTAGAAAAGGCAGAAAAGAAAGAGGGGAGAGGGAACAAGCGGAAAGAGAGGAGACGGTAAGTGGGGGAGGAGAAAAGGGGGAAGCAGGGAAAGGGAAAAACGGCCGACGACGATAAGGGAAAAAGGCGGAAAACGAGGACAGGGGCGGCGGAAGGTTGAGACAAGCGGCGGACAGGAGGAGAGAAAACTGAAAAGAGGACAGGGGCTGAAGGAGGCGAAGAACAGAAAAAGAAGAGAATAAGTGACGGTAAACGGAGAAAAACGGCTGTCAGACAAAGGAAATAGGTAGAGGAGAGACGGTGGTGGGCAGGCAGGGAGGAAAGGGATGGAGAGTAAAGGGGAAGATAAAGAAAAACGGAGAAAAAGGGGCAGAGAAGAAGGGGAAGAGCAAGCGGGAATGGGGAAAAAGGGCGGTTGGAATCGACGGATAGAAGGAACGATTTTAAAAAATTATTGCTTTTTATGATTTTTGTGTCTAAAATTACAAACGTTGAAGAATTATTTAAAAATTAAAGCCTATGAACTTTGTGATGATGCTTATTTGCTTTATGCTGGCGTTCATATTCGGTTTTGTCACTTTAGTTTTTCAGTTGAGTGACAACCGGTGGTCCGGCGGCTGGCATGTTTGCTATGTTTGTGCAAAAAAACTGTATGAATATACGGCAATTGCACATGTCGGTGCCGGTCTGGTCTGGCTGTTTGTAGAGATTCCGCTGTGGAGTTTTTACATTTCCGGCGCAATGTTGGTTTTTGCCCTGTTGTTGTGGTTCCTGCCCGATCTGCGACAGTATGCGGACTTTGTGCGTTCGGTTATGAAAGGCTGGAAGCGATAAGCTGTATGCAACGATGAAAAAAGAGCTGTCTGCGAAAGACCGCTCTTTTTTTTGCGGTTTGAAGGTTATGCTTCTTAAGCCGCTTTGGGAGGGGAGCGAACAAAAGTTGTATTTTGCAGAAGCTGAAGGAAAGTTTGTTGCAGGGAATATCTCTTGAACAAAATATTTTTTCCGATCTTTTACGCTTTACAAAAGCGGACGGTCACGTCATAATAACAGTGTAAAAATTATGGAGTGTTAGGGCATGGATGACGCCGTATGTCTGCATAATGCGAATGTATATACCGGTTTTTCGGTCATGAAGAACTGTGCGATTTATATCAAGGACGGCAAAATTGCCGATGTTTACAACGAAAAAAGGTTTCAGCAAAAAAAGTTTTCTTCCAAAGTGCGGGTAATTGATTTGCTCGGTGCCAACGTGATTCCGGGGTTTATGGATACGCATATTCACGGCAGCGGCGGTTTCAGTACCGATGACGGCGATTATCGTTCAATTCTCGGAATGTCTTCTTTTCTGGCGCGGTACGGCATAACCTCGTTTATTCCGACCATCGGCGCAACTCCGGAAGCGGACCTGATGAAAAAAATCAAAGCCGTTTTGAAAGCGATGGGCCGGGAAACCGGGGCGCAGATTTTGGGGATTCATCTTGAGGGGCCTTTTTTGTCGCCGGCGCGAATCGGCGGTCAGCTGGCGGAGGGCATATCTCCGGTTGATTTGGGTCTGATGGAACGTATTTATAAAGCGGCGCGGGGAAAAATTATCAATATGACGGTGGCGCCGGAATTGAAAAATATGCGGGAACTGGCGCTTTATTGTATTGAACGCGGCATTATCCTGCAGGCCGGGCATACCGATGCCACGTATGAACAGATGATTGAAGGGATGCAGGTTAACATTATGCATTTGACCCATATGTTCAATGCGATGCGGCCGCTGCATCATCGTGAACCGGGTGTGGTGGGAGCCGGGCTGATTCATGCGGAGATTTCGTGCGAGTTTATCGGTGACGGCGTGCACACCAACCCGAATTTAATCAAGCTGCTGATGCAAAGCAAACCGATCGGCAAGTTGGTTTTGATCAGCGATGCTTTGAAATATGCTCATGCCGAGCCGCCGGCGGATGCCGATTTTTATTTTGACAAATGTTTCAAACGCAAGGCCGATGAGGTGATTATCGGTTCGGGGATTACGCTGTACGACGGTTTTCGCAATCTGATCGAATACGGAGTCAGTCCGGAAGACGCGATCCGGATGGCGTCGGTCAACCCGGCGCAAATTATGAAACAGGCGGGCAAGGGGATGATTGTTCCCGGATATGACGCCGATCTGATTATTATGGACAAGAACTTTAACCTGGTTGATACAATGGCCGGCGGTAAATTTATACGGGAGAAAAAATTATGAGAGTGATTATCAAAAACGACTATGACGAATGTTCTTTGTGGGCGGCCAATTATGTGGCCTTTAAGATTAAGGCCTTTCGTCCGACCAAAGAACGGCCGTTTGTTTTGGGGCTGCCGACCGGTTCGACGCCGCTCGGGATGTATCGGCGCCTGATCGAGATGGTGAAAGAGGGAAAACTTTCTTTTGAAAATGTGGTGACTTTTAATATGGACGAATATATCGGACTGCCGCCGGCGCATCCGCAGAGCTATCACTATTTTATGGAAGAAAACTTTTTCAAACATATCGATATTCGTCCCGAAAACATTAATATTTTGAACGGGATGACCCGCGATTTCGGAAAAGAGTGTGCCGAATATGAAGAAAAAATCCGCCGCTACGGGAAGATTAATCTGTTTGTCGGCGGGGTCGGCGAGGATGGTCATATTGCGTTTAACGAACCCGCTTCTTCGTTATCTTCGCGCACCCGGGTCAAAACCCTGACCAAAGATACGATTAAAGCAAATTCGCGCTTTTTTGACGGTGACGAAAGCCAAGTGCCGACAATGGCGCTGACGGTCGGCGTCGGCACTATTATGGATGCCGAAGAAGTTATGATATTGGTTACCGGCCCCAAAAAGGCACGGGCGCTTCATCATGCGGTGGAATGCGGAATCAACCATATGTGGCCGGTCAGTATTTTGCAGATGCATCGTTACGGCATTGTGGTTTGCGACGAAGCCGCCACCAGTGAACTGAAGTCGGAAAACGTGCAGTATTTCAAGGATATCGAAAGCCGGGTTATGCCGTAAAAAACGATATTGAACGATGTGTTCGGAAAGTTTGCCCGGATGCTTATTTAACCTCGAAGCCGTTTATGCTTGCCAAGTTGGGAATTATTACCTATATTCAGGCAAGTTATGAGGAAAAAAGACAATGGTTGAAGTGGTAACTTTAGGCTGTCGGATTAACAGCTATGAATCTGAAATTTTAAAAGAGAAGTTTGCCGGGATGGAACATCTGGTGATTGTCAACACCTGTGCGGTTACCCGTGAGGCGGAACGGCAGTGTCGGCAAACGGTGCGTAAACTGCGCAAACAGAACCCTGAGGCGAAAATTGTGGTAACCGGCTGTGCCGCTCAGATCAATCCGAAGTCTTTTGCCAGAATGCCGGAAGTGGATTTGGTGTTGGGAAACCGTGAAAAAGCCGCACTTGAGAAATATATTGTCGGCGAGATTTCCGAAAAGACGGTCGTCGGCGATATTTTTGATTATGATAAATATGACGATTTTCTGATTACCGGTTTTGAAGGACGGCAGCGGGCATTTGTGCAAATTCAGCAGGGATGCGACCACCGCTGCACTTATTGTATTGTGCCGTTTGCGCGCGGCAACAACCGTTCGGTTCCCGAGGCTGACGTTTTGCGACAGATCGGCGTTTTGCTGGAACAGGGATTTGAAGAAATTTGTCTCACCGGCGTTGACGCGTGTTCTTACCGGCCGTCGTTCAGCGGGCTGGTCAATAAGATTGTCGAAACTTTTCCGGCATTGCCGTCGTTGCAGTTCGGGTCGCTGGATCCGGCGGCAGTGGACGAGGCGTTTATTGCGTTAGTCGGCAGATATAAAAACATTTATCCGCATTTTCATTTGTCGGTGCAGTCGGGTGACAATTTGGTGTTGAAAAGGATGCGCCGTCGTCATTGCCGCGAAGATGTTATAAGTTTGTGTTCGAAAATTCGCGCCGTGCGACCGGAAGCAACGTTCGGCGCCGATTTTATCTGCGGTTTTCCGACCGAAAGCGATGAGGCGTTTGCCAACACGCTTAAGCTGGTGGACGAGGCGGGAATTGAACGGCTTCATGTGTTTCCGTATTCGGAACGGCCGGGCACGCCGGCGGCGCTGATGCCGCAAGTGCCGGTGGAAACGCGCCGCGAGCGGGCGAAAAAACTGCGCGAGAAAGGAGAAACGGTTAATGGTTAAATGGTTGGAAAAGCTGGGATTGGGGCTGAAAAAGTCGTCACAGAAAATCAGCGGCGGCATTAGCGGAATCTTTACCAAAAAACATTTGGACGCGGAAACGCTGGATGAGTTGGAAGAACTGTTGATCACTGCCGACATGGGTGTAAAAACGGCTGCGGAAGTGGTCAAAGGTTTCGCTAAAATCCGTCAGGATAAGGAAATTTCCGATCAGGAAATCCGAGAAAACCTTGCAGCCGAAATACAGAAAATCTTGCAACCGTGCGAACAAAAGTTGGAACTTGACCGCCGCAAAAAGCCGTTTGTGATTTTAATGGTTGGTGTTAACGGTGCCGGAAAAACGACCACCATCGGCAAGCTGGCAACCAAATTTAAGGCAGAAGGGTTAAAAGTGTCGCTGATTGCCGGTGATACGTTTCGGGCGGCTGCGGTTGAGCAGCTTCGGGTATGGGGCGAACGTTCCGGCGTGCGCGTTTTTGCCGGAGCGGACGGTTGCGACAGTGCCGGGTTGTGTTTTGACGGTTTGAGAGAAGCGTTGAAAGTCGGTGACGACGTGGTGTTTATTGATACCGCCGGTCGGCTGCAGAATAAAAACGGGCTGATGGACGAATTGAAAAAGGTGGTCAAAGTGATGCAAAAGGTTATTCCCGATGCACCGCATCAAACTTTGCTGACCGTCGATGCGACGACCGGACAAAATGCTTTGTCGCAGGTGGAAGTGTTTAAACAATGTGTTCCGGTGTCGGGGTTGGTTGTGACCAAGCTGGACGGCACCGCGCGCGGCGGAATGGTGGCTGCAATTGCCGGCGAAAATCCGACGCCGATTTATTATATCGGGGTCGGCGAGGGAATTGAGGACCTGGATCGCTTTTGTGCCGCCGATTATGCGCGTCGTTTAGTCGGGTTGGATTAAAGCGCTCGAATTTTTAAGACGCCTGTCAGGGCAAACCGACAGGCGTTTTTCTTAGATTTATATATTTGACAAAAATTTCGTAAAGTGATACCATAAACCTGTTTATTTAAGAGTATGTTCATTATTAGGTTGATTTTTAATTGTTGTTTTTGGGTTTTGCTCAAACGGACGATTGATGAAATTATGGCCGAATTTGAAGTAACTTTGAAGATAGGCAGTTGTACGGACGGTTTTGGCCGTTGTCTCTCGGACAGCTTAATAATTTTAACCCAATCGGAGACTTGGGCGCCATTAAATTTATATCTTATGGCAACTTCAAACGACAAAAAAGAGAGTGTAAACAAAGTAGCAAACAAAGCATGGAACGTGCTTAAGTGGGCCGGTCGCGTACTGGAAGAAACCGGAAAGGGGATCGTGATCATTATTGCCTTGGCGGTAATAACCTTCATCTTCTTCAACCCGCTCTTCTTCGTCCCGTACAGCCTGCTGGCACCGCGCAAGGCTGCAGAAAGTCTGTATGACTGGGATCTCCCGGTGTATATGGACCTTATGCAGTATCTTTACGCGCCGTTTGTGGCTGTTCTGCCGATGTATTGGAAAAAACATTTCATGGCTGTACGCGGAATAAGTAATTATTCTGCCAAACAGCAGGTGAAATATTTTTTTACCGTCAGCGGTAAAGAAGAGCAGATTGAGGCGATCAAAGCCATGAGCTTCGATGCCAAACAGCTTTTGTGGAACAGTGACCATGAGAAGGCTCACGGCCACGCTGTTCGCATCTTGATGGTGGTTGCAGGTGTAAAACTTGACGGAAAACAGTTTGAGTTTCTGGCAAGCCATTCGCTGACCGATGTTCTGGAGGTGTATTGCAACAAATATACTCCTTCGGAAGAAATGATGGAGATTTTGCTCCGTTACCGACTGGGAGACCTGTTTCTGGATTGCGTTGAGCGTCACGGCCTGTCAACTCGTCTGATCGCTAAGGTATTTGCGATGAAAAACGAAGTCTACTCATGCGAAGAAAACGAGTGTGAGAAGACATTCCGCCGGAATATGGCCGGTTTGATGCAAGAAGCCCTGTCAAAGTTTTCGCAGCGTCAGATGGTCAGAAATACGGCGGCTAAAAATGACGGCGGTGAAGAATGGAGATGCTATCTCGTCAAAGGAAATGTGCTGTATCCGGAAGCGCAGAAGATGATGAACGTCTGGCAATATGATGCATATCATCATAATGGCGGCTGTCATCTCTCCGCCGAAGTGATCGTGTATTTCCTGAGCAAAGCCGATCACGGAATGTGTTCGCGCATCTTCAAGTATGAGCCGAAAGAAGCTCTGAACGATGAGGCACAAGCTCTGATTGCGGCCAATCCGCAGCTGTTAAGCTGGGCTTTGGCAGCGAAGTAACATTCTCAAAGTAAAAAAAGCGTCTTTCTCCGGTGACGGAGAAAGACGCTTTTTTTGGGCACTGTTTTAAGATGATGGGGAAACGTCGGAAGCTGCGGACCCCGCCGGTAACGATTTGGCGTAAACTTTTTTCATTAAGGTTGAGAATGGGTAGCCGGACAGTTCTCCGATATTTACGAACTGTCCGTCAGCAACGGGCGAAGCGTCCGTATGGACGATATATATTTTGAGGTTGAGGCGTATATGGGTAAAAATATGGGAAACCGTTTCTCCGCTGTCTGCGGCCCCGTTAAACTCAAGCATGCCTTCGTCGGTCCAGGGGAACTCGTAGAGACCGGAAAGAAGCCCTTTTTCCGAACGTTTCCGAATCAGGATTTGGCCCGCGGTGTTAAAAATCAGGTAAACGCTGCCGTTTTTTTCTTTTTTAGCCGGTTTGGCACGGTCGGGAATTCGTTCCAGTTCCGGCAGGCCGCGGGATAAACAGGCGTTTTGCCAGGGACAAAGCAGACATTGCGGTTTTTTGGGGGTACAGATAACGGCACCCAGATCCATAATTGCCGAAGCATAGTCGGCCGGATGTTGCGCATCGGTGAGAGTTTGTGCTTTTTCACGAATGAGGTTTTCGATTTCTGCAACCGGAGCTGTCAAATGGTACAGACGGCAGATAATGCGGATAACGTTGCCGTCAATAACGGTCTCGGGCAGGTTGAAGGCGAGGGCAAGAAAGCTGGATGCGGTATAGGCGCCGATCCCTTTGAGCTTGAGCACATTTTCGCGGGTTTGCGGAAAGCGACCGCCGAAATCTTTGACAATCGTCTGCGCCGTGATATGTAAAGAGCGCGCCCGCGTATAGTAACCCAGCCCTTGCCAATAGCGGTAAACTTCTTCCAAATCGGCCGCGGCCAAGCTTTCGACGGTTGGAAAACGCCGCATAAAGGGGGCAAAATAATCGAGTACGGTTTTGACCGTGGTTTGCTGCAGCATAAATTCGGAAACCAAAACAACGTAAGGATCGGGATGAGCGCCGCCTTTGACACGCCAGGGCAGGCTGCGTCCGTGATGTCGGTACCAATTGAGGAGTGATGCGGCTAAACGATATTCTGTCATAATTATAATATAAGCAAAAAAATTGCCGATGTCCATATAAATACCGTTCGCCGATCCAGAAGCACGTTTGGCATTGAGAGGCGGCGGCAGGCTGAAAAATGTCAATCGACGAAGATAATTGCTTGACATAAAAAAACTTTTTTTGTACATTTTAGGCAGAGTTTTATTATTTTAATTACCAACAATATGGAAATAACTGTTCAAAAAGTGAAGAGTATGTCCGAAAACAAGTGGAGCATCACCGCTGAAGACCCTACCGGCGGAATCATGCATTTCGGACTGGAGAAGAAGTATGGAAAACCCGAAGCCGGAGACGAGATTACCCTCCACTTCCTGCGCGGGATCGGAACCAAAGTGATCGGTATGGATCTTAACGGAAAATGCCTGTACCGGAAAACTGCTTCCGCCGCTTCGTGAACATGATCATAAGACAGTCAATGTCTTCTTTAAAAAAAGCCTCCCCGACCAAGGGAGGCTTTTTGCTGTGAAAAAAGTATCTTATATTGAACGAAGAGGGAATAGTGAGGTTTATTATAACTCAAAACCCTCCGCAAGGGAGGGTTTTGAGTTATGGTGCACCAAAGTTGACGAATTGTTGAACTCTATAGTTGATGAGACCAATGTAATAAATGAGTGGCAATAATTAAAATATAGTGACTTGCGGATAATAATCATCATATTCTCCGCAAATTTTGCGTCGATTATCGCTTATAATTATATCAAAAAAACAGAATACATAACTAAGCTTTTTCTCTTTCTCGTTCTCTTTCTGCTGCTTCAAAGGAATTCCTTAAATGATATATATACTCATCACAAACATAGCTTAGTGTTTCAAGAAATGACATCGGTTTATAGACAAGATTGTCTCTCAATTCCAAAAACAGATAATATTCTGATTTTATATATACTAATATTTCAGAAAATTTATTATTTTCTGGAATAGCTCTGAGCTCTGTATAGATAGGACCATAGCCATTTTCAGGACAAAAGTATACTGCTTCTCTGCAATCATCCCATAACTCCAATAAGTCACCTCTTATTAAATTGGTTGGAGCATTATTAATTTTATCAACCAAATCATTTATTTTTGCTTCAAATTCTTCTTGAGTTTTAATTTCAGACATATTTTTTCTCCTAATAAATAGTGTTATTTTATGTTTGGTATATTACATTATTTTAAGAGTATTTGCAAAAATAAAATCAAAAAAAATGATGTTTTTTATAAAAATTTGTAATTTTTTTACGAATTTTAAATAAAAGTGTTGATTTTTTTGCTTTTTATTTCTATATTTTGATTACAAACAACAACTGCCGGAGCAAAAAAATGGCTAAAGTAAATTTATTAAGAGTTAAATTTGCAAATATCTTGTCGTTTAAAGATGAACAGGAAATATTTTTTACAGCGGAATCTAAATATAGCAATACCCCGACATCTTATATTAGAAGAGTTAATGCTATTGGAGATGATTTGATTACTCCTGTTACTGCATTTTATGGAGCCAATGCTTCCGGAAAGAGCAATATTGTTAAAGTGTTTAATGATATTGTCTTGCCTTTGTTAGGAAAAACAGATAGTAAACCATCATTTGAATTTTATAAGCCATTTTTATTAGATGACGAATCTGCATCAAGACCATCATCTATAGAAATAGACTTCTGTCTTGATGATATTAGATATATTTTATCATTTAGCTTTGATAAAACAGGAATACTGACAGAAAACTTAACAGAATATCAGAATAAAAATAAAAAAGTCATTTATGATAGAGTTGAAAGCAATATTTACAAACCATACAAAGAAATTATATCAAAATTTGATATTAAATATATAGAAGATTCTTTAGGCAAAAGACAGGATTTGCTTGTTCTTGATATTTTGGATACAAGAGGAATTTCTTATATTCATAATATTTTTGAGGCCTTAAAAGATATTTGTAAGGTTACTTTTATAAATATCTTAGAAACAATGTTTAATATGGATAGCTTGGCAGAAAAGATTTATCAGGACAAATCCTTGCATAAGAAAGTTGTTGAGTTAATTAAATATGCAGATTTGGGAATTACAGATATTAAAGTTGAAGAAGAAAAAGATTCATCTGCACTACCTTTTACTACCTCTCCAACCGGAAAACATTATAAAATTAACTTTGAACATATTGGGGTAAACAATAAAAAGTATGAATTACCTATTTCTTCAGAAAGCTGGGGGACTGGGCAGTTTGCAAAATACTTGGTTATGTTTGTTCCAATTTTAGTTGGTGGTGGAATTTATATTATTGATGAGCTTGAAGAAAAGTTACATCCGATGATGCTGGCTAAAATTGTTGAGATGTTTAATAACCCCAATATTAATATTGGTGGGGCACAGCTTATTTTTACCACTCATAATACTTCCATCCTTAAATCAAATATTCTCAAGAGAGATGAAATTTGGTTTGTTGAAAAGAATGAAGAAGGATGTTCTGAGGTTTATCCTTTAACTGAATTTAAGGCTATCAGAGAAGGCTTTAATTATGAAAAAGGCTATTTAGAGGGCAGATTCGGAGCAATTCCATATTTGGGAGATATTAATGAATTAGCTAATATTTTGGAAGCAAAGGAATAGCTAATGGTTAGTTTAGATAGAAAAAATAGGCACAATAGAAAAGAAAGAAGTGCTTCCAAAATGGTTATTTTTACCGAAGGTGATGTAACTGAACCACAATATTTAACTGATTGGATTAGAAATTTTGCTGCTAAAAATGGTGTAAATCATATTAAAGCTATGACTAAATTTGAAATTGTGGCTTCAAAATATGAATCGGAACCTTTAAAAATTGTTGAAAATTTAATTGAAGCAAAGAAACCAGCAAAAAATTATTTAGATACTTTTTATGCTGTGTTTGATGAAGATGATAGAAGCATAGGAGGGAAAGATAAAGAGAATTTTGACAAGGCTTTTGAGGAAGCAAAAGACAATAATATTAAAGTCATTTGTTCTAATAGGTCTGTTGAATTGTGGGCTTTGATGCATTTTTCAGATAAAACACCAACCACCAAAAATGAGTTGGAAAAAGAATTAAAAATATATCTTCCTAGATATAATGCAAAAACCAACAAAAGGTTTGATATAGATTTAATGCTGGTTAATGATAATGAAGATAAAGCTATCTCAAGGGCTAAAAAATTAAGAACAAACAATTCCAAATTAGGAGATTGGAGAATAAGACCCTCTACCAATTTTGATGAATTAATTGAAGCTATGAGAGATTTTGTAAAAAACTAAAACCTAAACAATTTTTTTGATTTTTTCATAATGCTCTGCATCAATTTCTTTGATAAAATCAAATAGCTCTTGGATGTCACTTTTTCCTGCAATCCTTTTATAAGCACCGTTTACAACTTCTGTATCTATTTCATCTGTATGGCTCATTGAATTTACCAAATCATATAAATATTTAAATTTTTTATCTGGTTTGGGAGTTACATTCTGAAATCTAGTAAAAAGATTATTTTTATCAGGACATTTAAATGATAAAAATATTTCTAACACTTGTCTAATAGCATTGCCAACTCCCACATCTGAAAATTCATTATCTGCTTCTACAAGGTCTTTATTTAATTTTCTTATTAAATGTAAATATTCTGTTTCATAATTTAATAAATATTTTGATGCATCTTTAATAACACTTTTTCCATTCGTTTTCTCAATAGAATAAACAGAAACATATGTATTTTCATAAGTTTGTTTTTTCGTTTCATCCTTAAGTTTAGAAATATTTTTTAAACAATTTCGTACTTTTCTAAAAAAATAAAAATTATGAGTAAGAATAAATGCCTGAGAACACAAATTCTCCTTTAAAACTTCTCTCATTAACACCACGTAAATATTAAAAAGATATTGTTGGTCTAAACTTGATACTGGGTCATCTATAACAACAATCCCTTCTTCTCTGTTAAAATTACCTTCTTTTAAGCAAGCTATAAAATATGCAAATGCTATTACTGTTTGTTCTCCTTCACTGATGTTTCTTGCAGATGTTTTACCAGTTCTAGTAATTTTATACGATTTAAGATTCTCATCAAAAGTAAAAGAAAATTTCTTATATCCAAAAATTTGTTCGCAAATGTTTTCAATCTCATTTATAGCAACTTTTTGATTATTTAATTCTTTTATAATAGTAGCTAATTTTATTTGATAATTACTAATTCTATCTGCAATCATAACTTTTGTTGTATTAGCTTTTGCCAAATAGCTTTTTATTCTAGCCACTTCTCCCATATGAGGAAATAATATAGAAGAAATAATTTTATTTTTAGCATCTTCTTTAATTTTACTCAATTCATTACATTCTATATTATTACTCTGAATAAGAAGATTTAATTTTTTACATTCTGAAAAATATGACAAATCAAAAACACTATCTTCTAAAACGATAGCCTCATCTAATTGAAATAACTTTTTCTCAAATAATGATTTTATAATTTCAAGTGATTGTCTGCTTTGGGATTTCAATTCTTTAATTTTGCAGAGAATCAACTCAGCTTGTTTTTGATATTGTATCAAAAATTGATTGCTAGTAATATTAACATCAAATGTATCTATAAATCTTATTTTATTGTCTAGTCTATTTATAATTTGTCTTATATTTTGTTCAAATGTTTCAAATTCAATATCTTTTTTTAAAATCTGTTCTATCTCACTTAATCTAGTTTTCCAAAAATCGTGATGTATCTCTTGAGAACAGAACTTGCATTTGGTGTGGTCATTTTGATGTATTTTCAACCCATCTGATATCCAATTAATTACAGTTTCTTTTTCTCCTGTATTTCTGGTCTTTTTTGTTAATAAAATTTTCTTCAATTCATCAAATTCATCTTTTTTCAGACTATTAACACTTAAATTATCAAAATTAATATCGAGTAGATATTTTTCATCTTGTTTAGAAATAGCAACAAATTTTTGAAATTCTTCATCAGATAATTCTTTGCATTGAGTAAGTTGATTAAATAAGTCTTTAACAGAATTTTTGTTAAAACTATTTGATAAATTTAATAGGTATTTTATTTCCCTTGCTAAATCTTGGTATTTATTTTGAAGAATCTTATCTTTTTCTTCTATATTTTTATCTATAATTAACTGGTTATCTTTGTTATGCCAATAAGATATATTTTTTTCATAATATTTTCTTTTTGTTTTTAATTTATCTGATTTTTCGCTAATATTATAGATTAGTGATTTAGTTGTTGCTTTTTCTAATTTTACATTTCTACTAACAAAATCAGAATTAAAAACTCTTATTTTATTTATTAGTTGGTTATTATCGAAGACCGTAACAATATCATCATTATCAAGTTCTATTTTAAATTTCAATTGATTAAAATCTTGATACTGTTCTTTGCTTTCTTCATCATCAGGTATTTTCCCTACATTTAAAAATGATAATAATCTTGATAAAGTTGTTTTTCCACTGCCATTTAATCCATAAAATATATTATACTTTTGAAAATTTTTATATGGAGATATGGAGGCATCGAAATTTTCAAAAGATGCAAAATTTTTAATTTCTTTAATTGATTTAATTGCAACCATAAAATACCTCATACAATATTTTGATGGAACAATTATATTATAATATACCAAAGAGTCTATAGAATTAATTTATTCCCTTATAACTCTTCATTTAAATTGACAAACCCAAGCATACCCTGTTTTTACATTTACAAAAGTGTAAAATCTAAATTATTTTACTTGACGATTTTACAATTGTAAAATATATTCTTAAATATAGATTTTACATTAAGAGGTATGGCAATGATATTTAATTATATACGAGTCTCTTCAATTGAGCAAAACACAGAACGACAACTAAAAGATGTTGCTTGTGACAGAGTGTATGAAGAAAAAATTAGTGGTAAAGATACCAATCGTCCTCAGTTACAAGCAATGTTGGCAAATATTAGGGCAAACGATATCATTAACATACACGAGATGAGTCGCTTGGCTCGTAACACTCGTGATTTATTGAATCTTGTAGAAAAAATAACCTCAAAAGGAGCTACTATTATTTTTCATAAAGAAAACCTGACTTTTAAGGAAAATGAAAAACAAGACCCCTATCAAAAAATGATGATGGTTATGTTAGGAGCTGTTGCAGAGCTTGAAAGGGCTATTCTATTAGAAAGACAAAGAGAGGGTATTGCAATAGCAAAAGCTAAAGGGAAATACAAAGGTGGAAAAAACAAACTAAGTAGTGAGCAAATTACTGAATTAAATAATATGCATAGTCAAGGAATGCCTATTTCTCGGATTGCAAAACAATTTAAAATCACTAGACCTACAGTTTACAGTTATTTGAAAAAAAGATAGTTAATGCACTATTTCTCTAATCTTTATGTTGGTTTATAAACCTTCTAATAGTGCTTCTATCAACCTTAAACATTCTGGCTATTTGTGTTTTAGGAATATTTTGTTCTGCCAATTGTAGAATTCGCTCTTTATTTTTCTTTAAATCATTGAAAGCACTTTTACGACCGAAAGGACGACCTAGGTGCTTTCCTTCTGCCTTAACTCTTTTTAGAGCTTCTTTTGTCCTTTCAGAAATAAGTTGTCTTTCTATTTCTGCAGCCAAACTAAAAGCAAAAGCAAGAACTTTGCTTTGGATATCAGAACCAAGACGATAGTTCTCTTTTAATGTCCATATTTGGCACTCTCTTTCTAAACATTCCTTCAAAATACCCATAACTTCTAACAAATTACGCCCAAGCCTACTTAGTTCTGATGCAATTAAGATATCTCCTTTTTTGAGCTTTTTGAGTAATTTGCCTAGTTTTCTTTCTTTTAGAGGTTTTCTTGAAGATATTTTTTCTTCTACCCACTTATTAATTTCTATATTATTTGCTTCACAATATGTTGAAATTGCTAATCTTTGGTTCTCTAAGACCTGAGTTTGTGTGCTAACCCTTATATATCCATATATCATATTCAATCCTTTTTAAATATTTATCAGATTGAACAAAAATACATAAAAAAATAAGCGAGATAATTAATTCACCAATTAATTATCTCGCTTCTGATATCATACAAATTAATCTAAAATAATCAATTAGAATCTTATCTTATGCTTTGAAAATAAGCATATTCCCACAAAATTAATATTTTAAATGAGTATTCCCTAAAATAGGGTGGGTTAATTGGTGAATTAGCCCAGTGTTAGAATGTGTCAGTAATAATATATCACTATTAGAAAAAGAAACACCCTTAAGCAAACAAGTAAGGGGATGGGATTCATATGCTCAAATTTACAATTTAGAAGATTATAAAGATGATGTTACAGCATCAAAAGATGAAGACATTGATATATTAGAGCAAGATATTGAAGAACTTAGTCCTTTTTTATTAAAAATCTTGCTTCAAGATAAGACAACCGGAAAATACATTCGTTTTGCTTGTGATGAATATGCCAAATATGGAGAAGCCTATACTGCTGAAAAAGAAATACTTCCGGAACTTATTACCAAAGATAACACTAGAATAATCCAACCAAGAATATCAAAAACCAAAGATGAACAAATAAACAGAACTCGTAAATCGGCTGAGGTTTTTACTCCTTCTTGGATTTGTAATGAAATGAACAACCATTGTGATGAAGAATGGTTTGGTTATTCCAATGTATTTAATACCCCAAATGGTCACGATTGGATACCAACAACAGAACCTATACAATTTGCAGAAGATAAGAAAAGCAAAAAAGAAGGTTGGATGAAATATGTTGATTCAAAAAGATTAGAAATAACCTGTGGTGAAGCACCTTATCTTGTTTCCAGATATGACACAACTACCGGAGAGTTTTTGCCAATAGAGAAAAGAATTGGTCTTTTAGATAGAAAACTTCGCATAGTTAATGAAAATACAACAAATGAAACAGATTGGTTTAATTGGGCAAAACGAGCATATGAAGCCACTTATGGCTATGAATACCAAGGAGATAACTTGCTTTTAGCAAGAGAAAATCTTCTTTGGACATTTATTGATAACTTTAAATTCAAACACAAAAGACAACCAACACTAACACAAATCAAACAAATAGCCAATGTAATTGCGTGGAACATTTGGCAGATGGATGGGCTTACAGATACAGCTCCTTTTAGCGATTCCAATGAAGATGACAGACAATTAGAGCTTTTTAACAATTTACCGAAAAGCAACCCTCCAATGTTTTGCAAAATAAAAAATTGGCGAGATAAAAGTGGTGCTGTTGAATTTTACCTTTTGAAAGGAAATAAAAAATGAAATTTGATTATATTGTAGGAAATCCTCCATATCAAATGCAAGTTAATGAAGCTGGAAAAGGTCTAGGAGCAATTCCCCTTTATCAAAAATTTGTAGATGAAGCTTTAAAATCTAATCCTTCAGCATTAACAATGATTATTCCGGCCAGATGGTTTTCAGGAGGTGTTGGCTTAGATGATTTTAGAGAAAAAATGTTAAATGATGATAGAATTCAAACAATTGTAGATTTTATAGATTCGAATTATTGCTTTCCTAATGTAGATATCAATGGAGGAATTTGTTATTTCCTTTGGAATAAGGCTTATAAAGGATTATGCAAATTTACTAGTGTAAATAAAAATGGAAGAAAATTATATTCAAGAAAATTAAATGAACATAAAATCTTTATCCGAAGAAATGAGGCTATTTCTATAATTAATAAAGTTACCAATTCTACTAATAACTTTCTATCAAACGATGGAGGATGTAGCCCCCAAACTCCTTTTGGTTTTTTATCAACTTTTAAGGGAACAGACCAAAAAACCAATGGTGATGACTGTGAAATAGTAAGTAGTAAAGGTTGGGGCTTTGTTGAAAGGAACAAAGTAGAAAAAGGTAAAAACAATATTGACCTATATAAAACTATGATTTCAAAATTATCTTGTGAGCACGCTGGAAATCCTGATAAAAATGGAATGTATCGTGTTTTAAGTCGAATGGAAATATTAAAACCTAATCAAATTTGTAACCAATCCTATTTAATTATATGCCCAACAACAAATAAAGAACAAACAGAAAATATATATCATTATTTGAGGACAAAATTTGTTAGATTTTTGATTTTACAAACATTATCAGGGATGAATATTTCGATAAATAATTTCCAATTTGTTCCTTGGCTAAACTTTAACGAATCTTGGACTGACGAGAAACTTTACAAGAAATATGGTTTGACCCAAGAAGAAATAGATTTCATTGAAACTATGATTAAACCTATGGAGTAAGAACTATGGCTAAAATCAACATCAAGACAAGCAAAAAAGTAATACCTATGTGTTATGCCTACACTACTCCTCAAATTGCTACTCATAATGGTTGGACTAAGATAGGCTTTACAGAACAAGATGTTGAAACTCGTGTTAGGCAACAAACCCAAACTGCTGATATAGAGTATAAAATAGAGTGGAAAGCCAATGCTATATATGATGATGGTTCAGGAGATATTTTTCACGATACTGATTTTCATTGTTATTTGAAAAAAATTGGAATTGAGAGAAAAATAGGAACAGAATGGTTTCATATCCTACCTCAAACATCCAAGCAACGATTCGATGAATTTAGGGCAAATAGAGGAATTGCTCAAACAGATGTCGTAATAGAATATAAATTAAGAACAGAACAGCAAAAAGCTGTGCAGCAAGCAAAATCATATTTTCAACAATATGCAGATGATGAGCCTGAGTTTTTATGGAATGCAAAACCTCGATTTGGTAAAACTCTTTCAGCATATGATTTATGTAAACAATTAGATGCTAAAACAGTTCTAATAGTTACACATCGTCCAGCTATTGCAACCTCGTGGTATAGTGATTATGAAAAATTTTTTGGAACTCAATCTGGTTACTTTTTTGTTAGTCAGGTTGATACACTAAAAAACAAACCTTGTGTTGTAAAAAGAGAAAATTTACCACCCTCAGCAAGAAAATATATAGAATTTATATCATTACAAGACCTTAAAGGTGCAATAGATTTTGGTGGAAAATATGACAAATTAAAGCATATTGCCCAATTAAAATGGGATTTGTTGATTATTGATGAGTCTCACGAAGGTATTGATACATATAGGGCTGATGTTGCTTTTGATAATATAAAAAGGAAATATACTCTTCATTTATCAGGAACTCCTTTTAGAGCTTTGGCTAATTCAAAATTTGAAGAAAAAGCTGTATACAACTGGACATATGCTGATGAACAAAAGGCAAAAAAAGAATGGGACGAAACAAAAGAAGAAGAAAATCCTTATTCTACTCTACCTCAATTAAATCTTTATACTTATCAAATGTCTGAAATCATTAGAGATAAGCTACAAAAAGGTGCTGATTTTGATGATGATGGAGAAACAGAAAGCTATGCATTTGATTTAAATGAGTTCTTCATCACTAATTCAAATGGCTCATTCAAATATGATGCTGATGTAGATAAATTTTTAGAAGCATTAACCACTCAAACAAAATTTCCATTTTCAACAGAAGAACTTAGAAATGAATTACGACATACTTTTTGGCTGTTAAATCGTGTTGATAGTGCCAAAGCATTAGCAAAGAAATTGAAAGAACATCCAATATTTAGGGAATATGAAATAGTCCTAGTTGCTGGTGATGGTAATTTAGATGAGGATACAGAAAATCAAAAGTCCTTTGATAAAGTTGTAAAGGCAATCAAAGAAAATGACAAGACAATTACAATTTCTGTTGGACAATTAACAACAGGAGTTACTGTGCCGGAATGGACTGCTGTATTAATGCTAAGCAATGTAAAAAGTCCTGCTCTATATATGCAAGCTGCTTTTAGAGCTCAGAATCCTTGTTTATTTAAATATGGACAACAGCAATTTCGTAAAGAAAATGCTTATGTATTTGATTTTGACCCTGCTCGAACATTAGTTGTTTTTGAACAATTTGCTAATGATTTAAACACTACAACTTCTGCTGGTAAAGGAAGTATAGACGACCGTAAGCAAAACATCAGAGAGTTAATTAACTTCTTCCCCGTGTATGGTGAAGATGACGAAGGAGAAATGATAACTCTTGATGCAGAAAAAGTTCTTGCCATCCCTCGTAAAATTTATGCAAAAGAAGTTGTTCGTAAGGGCTTTATGTGCAATTTTTTATTCCAAAATATCAGTAATATCTTTAATGCTCCAAAAGAAGTTATTGATATAATACAAAATTTCACCCCGCAAAAAGAGCCTATCGGAGTTACATCCGAAACAAAAGATAAACTCAATATTAATACTGAGGGAGAAATTGAATTGCCATCGGAAATGGTTATTGGTAAAGCTACAGATATATTTGGAGAAAAATTATATAATAATATTGAAGATGAACTAGTTAAAACAGTTGAAACAATAAAAGATGAAATTCAAAGTAAAAAAGAAGTTGATGAAATCAAAGAAGATTTGAAAGAAAAATTTCATATAGGAACTTCGGCAATGATTGAAATTGCGAAAAAAGAATATGGAAAAGATTTAAGCAAATCTGCTCAAAAGAAACTGATTCAAACATTAAATGCTGATGCCGAAAGAACTTTTGAAAAACAATTTGGTTCTTATAAAATTGATATTGAAAGACTTGAACGAGACAGAAATGTAGAAATCAAGCAAGCAAAAAATGAAAAAGAAATAGCTGCTATTAACCAAAAATTTGATGCAACCAAATCTATTGTTGAAAATAATCTAGCTGAAACATTAAAGAATTCAATTAATCAAGTCGTTCACGAAGCTGGTAAGACAATTGTAGAAATAACAGAAACAGACATTAAACAAAGAGAAAAGAAAAGTATTGAAGAAGGTGTTCGAGACCATTTAAGAGGTTTTTCAAGAACAATCCCCTCATTTTTAATGGCTTATGGAGACGAAAATACAACATTAGAGAATTTTGATACAATTATTCCAAATGAAGTATTTAAGGAAGTTACCAGCATAACTCTTGATGAATTTAGATTTTTAAGAGATGGTGGGGATTATGTAGATGATAAAACAGGTGAAACAAAACATTATGCTGGAAATTTATTTGACCCAGTAGTCTTTAATGATTCTGTAAAAGAATTTCTAAATTTAAGAACTAAATTAAGTAATTATTTTGATGAAGAACAGATAGAAGATATATTTGATTATATTCCACCGCAAAAAACAAACCAAATCTATACTCCTAAAAAAGTTGTAAAAGAAATGGTTGATAATTTAGAAAAAGAATGTCCTGAATGTTTTGAAAATTCAGATAGAACTTTTATTGATTTATATATGAAATCAGGTCTCTACATTACAGAAATTGTAAAAAGACTATTTAATAGCAGTAATTTGAAACAAAAATATCCAAATGAACAAGAAAGATTAGAACATATTTTTGCAAATCAAGTTTATGGTTTAGCTCCAACAGAAATTATCTATCGTATTGCAACTGCTTATATTTTAGGTTTTGATGAGAAAATGAGTATTGATAAACATAATTTAAGATTATTTGACACTTTACCTTCTGTTCAAAAAGGAACTCTGGAAAAAGATTTAGATAAGGTTTTTAAGTAAAAAGGAACTATTATGCTATTTGAAGTATTGGGAGAAGATTTACGCAAACAGTTGTCTCATATAACTAAAAATTTAAGAGGTGGTAGAAAATCTACTCTTTATATTGAGATATATGAAGATAACATTATTTTCGTGTATAGAAACATTGAAATGCCAATAAGTGTCTTAAATCATATAAGTGAAGAACATAAATTAAGGGCAATATACACTATTTCGGATTATGCATTACTACATAAATTAATTAAAAAATTTAAGAATTGTGATAGCTACTTACTAGATTTCTATCCAAATTCTATTAGAATTCAGATAGGTAGTGTAAAATTTGAAGTATCTGCAAATTTACAGTAACATAAAAGCCTCAAGGTTATCTAATCTTGAGGCTTTAAGTTTATCAATTAAACAAATTCTCTAATCATTAAATTCAGTCATTAAATTTTCTACATTGAATCCTATTGATTCTCTTATGATATCTTTAATACTCAAATTATTGATTTTTGTTTTAGCATTTATATCAGCACCATAATAAATTAGTAATGAGGATAGGTATATCATATCATTATACCCAGCAATCATTAAAGGTGTAACATTAAACTCATTACCAATATTGGGGTTTGCTTGATTTTCTAAAAGAAAAATAGAAATTTCTTTTAGGTTTCGTCTAATACTTTGATATAAAATTGTTTCTTTATTTTTATCTCTCCAATTTATATTAAAACCTAAATTTAGCATTTTCCTTAATACAATGATTTTTTGAAATTGTTGAAGATTTGAATTACAAACAACCGCAGATGCTAAGGAATATCCATTTTTCAAATTTTGATTTATTAGGGCTCTATCTAACATTTGAAGAAGTAAATGATATGACTTACTTGTCAAAAAAATATTGAATATGTTATTTTTCCTATCTTCATAAAAATATGATAAATCATCTATATCAATTAATTCTAATTCATCTTCTAAATATCCGATATCTTTTCTATCTTCCCTTACTGCATTATCTATAATTCTTCTTGTATAATCTTTACCCTCATTCATTTTTACTCCTTAATAATAGAATTTTTTAATATACCTAGCAGTTTATTTTGCCAATTTGACATCTGTTTTTCCTGATTTAATTTAAGATATAAGGTTAAAATAGATGCTATACTTGGATATTTGTTTTGGTAAACTAATGTTCCAAGGTAATTACTGCATTTATTTAAATATTTGCAGCTAAATTCACGAAAACTATTTATTTTTCCTTCTTTGATTAAATTATTTGCTACATCTATGACTAAATTAAGTTGGTTATTCATTGTTGATTTATTCATTTATTTCCTTATTTGTGATAAATGTATTTATCATATTCTTAAGCCAAAACTCACTACGTTTCGTTTTAGCTAGAAACTTCGCAATCACAGATTGCTTGTTTTATTTTTTTTAATTTATTTTTTTAGATTAATTAATGTATTTCAGTATTTTCGTTAGATTTGCTCTTTTTACCCAACTTACGAGGGTAAAAAAATATAGCATTTTCGTTGAGTTTGCTTTCTTGTTTTGGTTATAGTAAATTTCTTTACAACTCATACACCGCCAATATGAGCCTTCCACCTGCTTTTTCGGTTGGCACATTGTAAAATCCAAACAAGAACTAAATTCTACAATGCCGAGGTTGTCAAGGAGCACAGACAGAGCCTCATTTTTCTAACTGACATCATCAGCCGTGTCCTATTTATATTCCGCCGACCGTCTTTGGAGGAGTTACTTTGCGGTGCTTACACCAATGGGCAAGTCTTCATAGGTTTTCAGTTTGTTCCCTGCTTGAGGGTGCTCATAAAAAAGCCTGTTTCCCCGTTTTTGTGGCACAGATTATGAAATCTGTGATTGGTATGTCATTTATTCTTATAGTATCATATTTGATTTTCTATATGCAAAATTATTCTGCTAAATTTATTTATTAAAAATGCCAGAAAAATTTTTATTTTTTCAAATCAGAATAACATACTGTTTTTGCTTAATAAAAAAATTTTACAGAAATTTGACTTTTAAAAACTTTTAATATATTATCTCGTCATTCAATGAGGTGGTTTTATCCTCTAACCCTTAAATTACATATCCATAAAATAGCAATTATAGTTTCAACTTTCATTTGAAGGTGTGCTATGGATTGCCTTAATTATCAAAATAAAAACTCAAAAAAAATAACTGAAGTTGGGGATGATGTTTTCCAACTATTGTTGATATTATTAGAAATTGAAATGCATAAACAGGTAAATTAGGAGAATGGATATGAAAGCTGTTGTTCTAGCTCGTGTATCCACCGAAATGCAAGAGGATGGATTCTCTTTAGATGCTCAACTAGATAGGTTACGCAACTATTGCTCAATAAAAGGTCTGGAAATAGCAAAAGAATTTACTTTTGTGGAAAGTTCTTTCCACGGAAAAAGGACTAAATTTTATGAAGCAGTGAATTACATCAAGCATCAGACTAAATTAACTGCTCTTGTAGTTGATACTGTTGACAGATTACAAAGAACTTTTAATGAATTCCCAATGCTTTTAGAACTTGTGAAGAAAGGAAAACTTGCTCTTCATTTCTTTAAGGAAGGACTTGTGATTGATAAGAACTTTAAGAGTTCTGATTTGGCAATGTGGCAAATGCAAATTTTATCTGCAAATATGTTTGTTAATTCAACCAGAGATAATGTAAGAAGGTCTGAGGAAAGAATGCTTAAAGAAGGTTTACTTCCCGGTCCTGCACCTATTGGTTATTTAAATGTGAGAGATGAAAAGGGAAAGAAAACAATTATTATTGACCCTGAAAGAGGACCTATAATAAAAAATTGTTTGAGGAATACTCAACTGGGCTATTCTCAATGGATGAATTGGTTAAAAAATCTAAGCAATGGGGATTAAAAAATCGTAAGAGTGGAAACCCAATGACAAAATCACAATTTGCAAGTGTTTTGCAAAATCCATTCTATTATGGTGTGATGTTTTACAATAAAACTTTTTTTCCTCATATCTATGAGAAGCTTATTTCTAAAGAGCTTTTTGACAAATGCACAGAAATAAGAACAGGAAAATTCAAAAGAACTTCAAAACATACTAAAGAACCCTATATTTTTAGAGGATTAGTCCGTTGCAAATATTGTGGTTGCTTACTTTCTCCATACACTAAAAAAGGTAAGTATGTTTATTTAAGACATACAGAACTGAAAGATTGTGAGCATTGCACCAATGTTAGTGAGCAAATTATCTTGAACGAAGTTCATAAATCTCTTTTATCCATTAGTTTTGATGATGATTTAAAGGCTAGCTTAGCAACTCGTTTGAAAAAACAATATGAGATAACTCACGGAAGAACAAGTTATCAATTAGAAAAAAGCAAAAATGAATTGTCTGATGTTGAACAAAAACAGAAGAAACTTTTAGACTTGTTAATTGCAGAAACTATATCTGCTGAAGTATATCGTAGTAAAAATGCTGAATATGAAATGCAAAAGATTGACTTACAAAATAAAATTCAATCATTGCAAGCTCCTGATACTTCTGTGGAGAGAGCTATTGATAAGGTATTGAATTTTAGTCAAAATTCTTATGAGATTTTCAAAAGTTCGCAAATTGAAGAAAAAAGACGAATTTTAAATATTGTTTTTGCGAACTTTTTTATGGAAGGGAAAAATCCAGTTATTTCAATGAGAAAAAACTTCAACCTCCTATCAAATTTAGGAGGTTGTCAAGATTGGTGCCCTGAAGAAGACTCGAACTTCCACGACCAAACCGGTCACAAGTACCTGAAACTTGCGCGTCTACCAATTCCGCCATCAGGGCAACGGATATTTTAATAACCGGATTTTTTTAATTAGTCAATAACTTTTATATTTTTTTTTGCGGGTGGAAGGAAAAAGCTTCTTCTTCAAAGGTAAAGGACTGCCGGGTTTTTGAAAGTCGCGTTCGGGATGGCGGATGCCGCCCATATGGTGGCAGAAAACGGCGATCGGATTATTTTATGTCGGCATGGCGGCGTTTTCAGGCGGGAAAGGCAAGCAAAAAGTCAAAAAGCGTTCAGAAAACGATAAGGCAGCCTTTGGGGCTGCCTTACAATTAAAACGAAAACGTTCTGAGCCTTACTTCATTACCAATGTCAGGATTGTGACGTCGGTATTGAATTTTTGGTTGAACGCTCTGGTTACGTTTTCTCCGAGCTTTTGTTCATCAAGCCGGTTTCCGGAAAACTCGGCAACAGCCTGACGAATCAGAAGTCTTAACTCGAGATCAATCCTTTCCGAAATTTCCTGTCGGTTTTGGATACCGTAGCAGATATTGAAAGGATAGGCTTCGCGGTTGAAACATTGTACCGGCTCGGCGTTCAATGCGGTTATGCCGCCGGAACGGAGTTCGTTGACCATTTCATTAACACTTTTCGTTTGGAAAGTGTTGCTGGGAATTTTCGGCATGTTGCAACTTCCGGCCGGAACAACGGTAAACATACCGGTGATAATAAGTACGGCGCTCAGCGAAAACAGGATAATCCAGATAATCTTTTTCATAATATTGTGTTTTTTAATTAATACTCGGTTTAAAAGCCATTATTTTGCATAAATCTGAAAACCGGGTTTAACTGTTGAAACATCGGCACAAAATAATTGCTAATTTAATTAAAATTACTTTAAGGATAATATGTTTTGGACAAAAAGCTAAGTGCATCAGTAATCGACGGCAGGAGACTTGATTCTTGGCGACGGATGTGTGAAAAAGAAAAAAGTCGGGGTGGTTTAAAAATAAGGTGTTGCCGGACGAACTAGAGGAAGAAACGAGATGGAAACAGAAGTAAGGAGAAAATATTTCGGCGCTGGCGGATGAAACGCTTAGCTGACGTTGCACGGGTGTGCCGGAAGATCGGCGATCTTGAGCGTCTGGAACGGCATTTGTGCTCGATCGGCAGCTTGGGGACGGGAACCACTTTTGGGAAATAAATCGCGGTAAGAACGGTTTTTTATGGTTGTCGGTTCATTGCGGTTCGTGCAATTTCGGCAAGCAGATTTGCGAGTTTCATCAGGCGAAAGCAATAGAAACTTATAAGCAAAAAGTGACCGAAGGGCGCGAAAAAGGTTTGAGCGAAGTGCCGTCGCACCAAAAGGCAAAGTGACTGAAGGCGTATAAGGAAAAGTGCGCGCCGCCTGAGGAGTTGTGTTGTTTGGAAGGCGAGGACCTTGATCTGTATGTTGAACATATGAAAGTTGCCGAAGTGTTTGCCCGCCGCAATCATGAAGTGATTGTCGATGAGATTTGTTCGCATATGGGCTGGAGAGTTGAAGAATCGATTTTTACCCATCATAATTATATTGAATTTACCGGTAAGCGGGAAATGATTATCCGTAAGGGCGCCATTTCGGCGCAAAAAGGGGAACGGGTTATTATTCCGCTGAATATGCGGGACGGTTCGTTGATCGGGGTCGGCAAAGGCAATCCGGAATGGAACTGTTCGGCGCCGCACGGGGCCGGGCGGATTTTGTCACGCCTCCGGGCACGCAAGACTTTGGATGTGGATGAATTTAGGCAAAAAATGCAAAATGTCTGGAGTTCCTGCGTTGGGGCCGATACACCGGACGAATCGCCGATGGCCTATAAGGATATGCAGGTGATTATTGATGCCGTCGGCGAAACGGTGGAAATTACCGACCGGATTATCCCCCTCTATAATTTCAAGGCTTCGGAAGCGACCGATTAAGCTGACGCCGGGTTTAAATATGTCCGTAGGCATGCAAAAGCAGTAAAACGCCCAACGCAATGCGATAAAGAACGAATGGCAGGAAAGTGTAATTTTTGAGCCATTTCATCATAATAAAGATTGCAGCGACCGAAGCGACAAACGAATAGCCGATCCCGCTTAAGACATAATGCAGGTTTGAGTAGTCACCGCTTTGGTAGATTTCCCAACCGACCAGCAAGCCGGCGCCGGCAATGGCGGGAACCGACAGCAGCATGCAGAATTTGGCGGCTTCGCGGCGCTCCAGCTTCAGAAAGCGGCCGGTTGTGATGGTGATGCCCGAACGACTGGTGCCGGGAATCATCGCCAGACACTGCGCCAATCCGATTAAAAAGGCGTCTTTGAAAGTCATATCGTCAATTTTGCGTACCGCCGGCGAATAATGGTCGGCAATCCACAATAAAATGCCGAACAACAAAATATTCCAGCCGATGATTTTAGTGCTTCGCAGCCAGTCCATGCCGAAATGATGCAAGGCAAGTCCGAAAACAATCGCCGGAACGGTGCCGACAACCAACATCCAAAACAATTTGGGGTTGTAGGCGGGGAGTTGTTTTAAAATAAAATCTTTCAGCCGGGGCGTGGAAATTCTGATAAAGAGGTTTTGCAATTTTGGGAAACGTTTAAACAAGTCGGCAGTCAGGCCGCAGGCCATGTCATAAATGTCACGGGCAAAATAGATCATCACTGCCAGAATGGAGCCGACATGGACGGCAATGTCTATTTCCAGCCCCTGATCGGGAAAGGAGGTTAGTTTTGAAAGCAAAATCAGGTGCCCCGAAGAGCTGACGGGCAAAAATTCGGTGAAGCCCTGCAATGCAGAAAGAATGATGATTTGTAAGTTTGTCATGTTTATTCAGCCATATTCTGACCGGAGACTTTCCGGCATGCTTTTTGATTGAGGTTTAAGAGAGAATGAGGGCGAAAACGTACGTTGTTGAGTGATGCGCCCCAATGCAGGTGCGGTCCGGTGGCGCGGCCGGTATGGCCGACCAGGCCGATGATTTGCCCCTGTTTGACGGTTTGTCCGGTTTTGACTTTCGCTTCTTTCAAATGGGCGTAGATGGTTTGCAGCCCCTGACCGTGGTCGATAATCACCATGTTGCCGGTGTAGAAATAGTTCTTGCCGCTCAAAATTACCTTGCCGGCACCGGAAGCCTTAACCGGCGTTCCTTCGGGAGCGGCAATGTCGGTACCGCTGTGCGGGCTTTTGGGAATACCGTTGAAAATACGCTGATTGCCGAATTCTCCGCTGATGCGTCCTTTAACCGGCAGGATGAACCCCTGACGCCAATAGTCGCCGGGTTCGAGGTTGGTGAGCGAGCGGCGTACGTCTTTTTGTTCGCGGGCGATTTCGGCGTCATGCGAAGAATCGGGGGTTACTTTTTGCTGAGAAACACCGTTAATGCGCTGAATGTTCCATTGATAGGTTTTAACCGGGAGTTTGTAGAATACGGAAGCGTCGTGAGGGTATGAAAGCTGCAATTCGGCTTCGGCATGTTGGTCGCGGCCGAATGCGAGAATGAAGTAGCCGTCTTCGGTAATCGGATATTGTTTTTGATTGAAAGTTACGACGGACGCTTCGTCTTCGGTTTTGCCGATGATGATCTCACCCTGATTGAAATCTCCGCACAGTTCCAATGCGGTTGTCGGGGCAGCTGCTGCCAGCAGGCTAATTGTCAAACAGATCGCCTTGTAATTCATTTTTCCTCACTATCGGCCGGGTTTTGACCGTGCCGTCGGCAAATACAATTTCAAGACTGCCGCTTTTGCGGGCATCGGCCGCATTATAGACGGTTTTTTGCCGTTGATTTTTAATCCAGGCAAAACCTCGTTTCAAAACAGACTCTACCGAGACCGACTCCAGCCGCAGACTTAAGTTTTGCAGGTTTTCGTTTTTCTTGTCGAGTATAGTGGTAATGTAAAAAGGTTTAATTTCATTTAAACTGAGTTGGTTTTTGCGATTTTCAAGATAATTTTTGAAGCTCAGATGCAAACGGTCGACGCGATCGTCGAGTTTTTGGATGTTTTCGGTTAAAATCTGTTCCAGGTTGGGGATGCCGCGTTTCAGTCCGTCGAGAAGGCTTCGTCGTTCTTGCAGATATCGGTTGCCGGCGCTGAGAAGACGGCTTTGCAATGTGAGAACCGCGGCATCCAGTTCGCTTTTGACCGGTACCGCAAATTCGGCGGCGCCGGTCGGTGTGGGTGCGCGCAGGTCCGATACATAATCGATCAGCATGGTGTCGGTTTCGTGTCCGACGGCGGAAATTAACGGGATTGCGGAGTTGTAGACCGCCCGGATGACAATTTCTTCGTTAAAGCACCACAGGTCTTCCAGAGAACCGCCGCCGCGAGCAACGATCAGCAGATCGGGCCGCGGGATCGGGCCGTTGGCCGGCAGAGCATTAAAGCCGTTGACGGCAGCGGCAATTTGTGTTGCCGCGCCTTCGCCTTGGACCAAAGTCGGCCAAACGATGACACGGGACGGAAAGCGGTCGGTGATGCGATGGATAATGTCGCGGATGACCGCGCCGGTCGGACTGGTGACAACGCCGATTGTGCGCGGCAGATACGGAATTTTTTTCTTATGAGCGGCATCGAACAGGCCTTCGGCGGCAAATTTCTGTTTGCGTTCTTCCAAAAGTTTGAGCAAGGCGCCGGTGCCGGCCACTTCCATTTGTTCAATTACCAGTTGGTAACTGCTTTTGCCGGCAAAAGTGGTAATGCGGCCGGTGGCGACGACTTCCAGTCCGTCTTCCGGTCTGACCGGCAGCGAGGCGGCAATTCCTTTCCAGCAGACGGCGGAGAGGTTGGCGTTTTCGTCTTTCAAAGACAGGTAGTAATGACCGGAATCGGCGCGTTTGCAGCCGAAAATTTCGCCTTTGACCCGAACGCGGGCAAAAGCGTCTTCCATCGTGCGTTTGATCGCAAAAGAGATTTCACTGACGGTAAATTCCGGTAACGTTTCTTGCATTTTCTTTCCTCACGGCGAACGATTTTAATCAATAAACCCATTTGCTGCAAGTCTTATTGCAATGGGCAGCAAAAATAATTTTTTTGCTTTTTTTATTCACGAAGGTAAAATGTTTTTATGAAAATTATTGATGAAAGGGCGGCAGATGAAAAAAGTGTTGAAATTGGCAGTCATAGGGGTGCTGTCGGCAGGAACGGTCGCGGCGGCAGTGGACTGTAATCAGCCTGAGTTGTCAGCGACGGCAGAAAGATATGTTTGTTTGTCGCCGAAACTGAGAGCGCTGAACGGCACGTTGCGCCGAAGCGAGGATCAGTGGACTGAAACGGCGATGTCTGAAGATGATTTGGATTTTCATGAACGGGTAAAAGAACGTATCGGGAATGAATATCGTCAGGCAGCCGGATGCCGCCGTGAAGAGTGTCTGGTTGAAAAATATGATGCGATTAAAAATGTTTTTCAGTCTCTCGGGAACGTTGAACGATGTGAGACGCTGCAAATTCCTCCCGAATGCGAGATTTATGTTTTAAGTGAAAAAGATACCGGCAACCGCAGCCGCAGCGAATCGATTTCGGACAATTATTATACTTTTGAGAGTCGGCTGAAGGTTAATCGCCCGGGAAAATGCGTTTATCTGTTTTTGTCCTCGCAATATGCGCGGGTATGGAATCTGCTGGTGACAAAGGATACGGATTTGCGTCAGGTTTTTGTCGGTGCCGACGATTATCAGACGGTACGCGGATATCCGGCAAAAACGACGGTTAAGATTGGGTTGAAAACCGATTTGGCGAAAAACGCCGAAATGTGTTTTAACCGTTATATGACGTTGGAACAGGCAAAAGAATTTTTGGACCGTCACCAAATTGATGCCGGGCGGACAAATGTGATTTATGACGGCAAAATCGGCGATAATGCGCCGCTTGACCGGTATGAGGTTTCGGACCTTGCGGCCGGAGGACGGCAAACGGAAGGACTGCGTCCGCGCGAAGAAGGCTGGAAACAACTGATTGAGGCCGGTAAAGCCCGCAAACTGTCAGCGGCGGATATCGAGCAGATGAAAAGTGACGGTGTGGTTAATCTGGATAATGAGAATTTTTATTTTAAATCGTCTGATTATAAATTTTTGTGGCAGCATGCCGGGCAGGGACTGAGCGGTTATGTGATAACCGAAAACATTGATCGTTTGCCGGCAGGGGTCGAGCATGAAAACATCTTTTTGGCACCCGGCATCACTCCGCCTTCAAATCTTAAGTTGGAACAGACATTTAAAGATATGAAGAGAAAACCGGATATGTTTTCGCATGCTTATATGATGCTGCCGCTAAAAAAAGCGCCGCAATTTGTCGATTGTAACTTTCCGGCGAATATGACCGAAAAAGTGATTTGTGCCGATGATGAACTACGGCAGAAAAATCAGGTGTTCAAAAAAGCGGCTGCGCAAGTGAAAGGGGAAGACGAACGCCGAGTTGTCGACACTTATACCGCTTATGCCGCCTATCGTTTGCAGGGGTGCGAGAATCGCAGCTGTCTGCTTGACGTTTATGACAAGGCGGTACAGTGGTTTGATAAAAAGCAATATTCGGAGAAATTTAAGGAGAAGGAACCGGTTCGCTGCCAGTTGAAGAACATCGGCGATGATTGCGAAGTTTATGCCTACAGTTCGTACAAAGGCAACGGCAAAGCGGATAACCTGTTTATCAGCGATCAGAGTTTGACTTATTCCGTCGATGTTAAAGTCAACCGGCCGGGAAAATGCGTCATTTTGCTTTTGTCTGCTTATCATCCGATAATTTGGAACATTTATACCGCGCCGCAAACCGATTTGCGGGCAGTGTTGGCCGGCGGCCATTATGAACAGATGATCCGCGGAATGAAAGCCGAAGTGCAGACCAAAAACCGCCACGGCAATTATATGAACGACAGCAATGACCGTTGCCTGAATTATTATTACGGGAGTGACGAAATTGCCGCGGCAGCGGAGGAATTGAACATCGGCCTTAAGAACGTACAGGTTTTGTCTCAGCCGGCGGTCGGTGAAGAAGTCGAATTGTCTGCCTATGAGTACAGTCCGCAAATTGTCGACGGCGAATTTTTGTCGTTGGATATTCTGCCGGAGAAAGCCGGGTTGGAACAATTGATAAGGGAAGGTAAAATCAGAAAGGTTGGTAAAGAAGATACGGCGGCGATTAAAGCCGCGGGGTATTCGTTTATTGACGGCGTGTCCCCGCAGGGATATCGGGAGCCGTTTCAATATGGCGGGATGAGAGTTTATTTGATGCTGCGGCAATTTGCTAAAATGCCGTCGGGGCTTGCCGGGTCGGGCCGGATTATTCTGATGATACCGGAAGATTTGAAAATGCCGGACAACAACGGCGGACACAGCGATTATTACGGTGTGAGAGGAACCGCAGATCAATGGCAAACACACTAAATCAGCGGACAGAAATAATAAAGGTTGACTTTTTGTCTAATTGACGTATCATATTCACTATGAACAATTTTTAATCTTATATATTATGTTACCATGCGTATTTCAATTGAGCGAACTCGGTGAGTTGGGCTTAATCTTTAAGGAAGAGAACAAGCACCTTTTTGTGCAGCGCTTTGTGCAGTATGTCAAGGAGCTTTTGCGAATGAAGGCTGCCATGGACTACAGTGTCAATACCGGTTTCTGGCAGAACATCGATCCCAGCGGAACATCCTGTTCTCTCGCGTCGGTTGTACCTTTCAGTGACTTTCAGAAGGACTGGACGCTGCTGAAGGAAATGATCGTTTTCGACCCCAACTACGGGATGCAAAATCTGATGCAGAAGAACATGGCTTTTCTTCAGCGCTGTCAGCAACGAGTAGACAAACTCTCAAAGCGCGGATTCTGGAACCTGCTGCGCCATTGTCGGTATTATCGTATTGTTCGGCGTCATTTTAACGATGCTGACATGTCGGTGACGTTCCAAGACCTTTTTTCGGTTGCGACGGCGCATTTCATGAAAAAAGGCTGGGGCAAGGCCTGGGAGTTTAAGCAGATCGTGAAAGAATTGTAATTTTCGAGTATGGCGAACAAGGAGAACGGGTTGACCGTTCTCCTTGTTGCGTTTTTAAATCGGCATATGATTTGAGCCGGTATCAGTTGAGATTGACAATTCCGCGCGAAAAGGCATAGAGTGCCCAAAGCGCAATCACAACCAACAGGCAGGCCAGGGCCGCTTCGCCGATGGTAAAGGCTTTTTGATCCGGGGCCGATTGTTTGCGCGCCCAGACAAAGACCGGAATACCGATCGCCATGAAGACAACGGCCATTAACAGGTAGTTGAGGCCGGCGGCATAAATCAGCCACAGAGCGTAAATCGAACCGATTACCGACGAGATCAGAGCGGTGGAACGCCGGATGTAGGCGTTGGCCGGATATTCGCCGTCTTCGCATATTTTCCACAAATAGGCACAGCTTGAGAAATAGGCCGGCAGCACCATAACGCTGGTAATGCTGAGCATCGTGTTCCATGCATTATTGGAGAAGTAGACCAGCAAAATGATGGCTTGCATTAAAATACTGGTGACCCAGAGCGAAACCGAAGGCGACTGATATTTGTTTTCGCGGGCGAATTCGCGGGGAAAAGTTCCGTTTGCGCCTGCTGCCTGCGGGATTTGCGCCGTAATCATCGTCCAAGCCAGCCAGCTGGTCAGTACCGAAATCAGCAGTCCAATGTTCATCAGCCACGCGCCCCAGGGACCGACGATTTTTTCCAAGACACCGGCGGTTGACGGGTTGGGAATCGTGGCTAATTCGGCCTGACTCATATAGCCGAACGGTAACAGCGAAAGCAGGACATAAATGACGAGACAGCCGATAAAGCCAAGAACGGTCGCTCTGCCGACGGTTTGCGGGCTTTTGGCGTGTTTGGACATCACGACGGCGCCTTCAATGCCGATGAAAGCCCATAAAGTAACCAACATGGTGCTTTTAATCTGAGTGCTGAGGCCGCCGAGAGTGCGGGTGTTTTCACCCCAGAAGTTAAAATCAAAGCGATCGTGATGGAAAACCAGCAGCGTAATCAGAATGAACAGCAGCAACGGGACGATTTTGGCCACAGTGCCGATTGCATTGATCAGCGTGGCCTGTTTGATGCCGCGCAAAACCAGGAAATTGAAGCCCCAGATCAGAATCGAACCGCCGATGATGGATGCCAGATTGTTGCCGCCGGCAAAATAGGGCGGAAAAAAGTAATTGAGGGCATCCATGGTGATGACGGCATAGCCGACGTTGCCGCAGATCTGGCACAGCCAGTATGACCAGCCGATGGTAAACCCGACATAAGGGCCGAATCCGGCGCGGCTGTACATATAAATGCCGGCGGTGAGGTTCGGTTTGGCTACTGACAAAGTGCGAAAGGTGTTGGCGATGAAGTAAACGCCGAATCCGGTAATGATCCATGACAGCAGTACTGCACCGGCCGAAGCGCCGGCCGCCATATTTTGCGGCAACGAATAAATGCCGCCGCCGATCATAGAGCTGACGACAATGGCCGCCAAAGCAAAAACGCCGAGACCGCCGGATGAGTTTTGCGGCGTGTCGGGATGGGAAACATGGTTGCGGGCGGCAACATTATCGGCGTGAGAGCCGTCATACAGTGTTTCGCTTCGGGAAAAGTCGTTTTTTCCGGCGGCGGTGGTACGGATTCCTGAACTGCCGCACGCTGCATCGGGGTAGGAAATATTATTTTTATCAGTCATTTTTACATCCTTTTTTGTAAAATTGATTCTAACGAAAGGAGGCGAAGCAACCGGTTAAAGATTGTTCCGCCTCACGTTCGGGATCAGCTTCTCAAAACAACTGAGATCTGACAAACTCAATTGTCTTCATCAAAGCCGATTAAACCTTGGCCGGATCTGCATGTTCAAAATTCAGGAAGCCAAGGCAAGTCAGACTGTAACCAAACTGCTGGGTGATGTTCAGGTAGTTGTGGTACAGTTGAAATTCGCTGTGTTTCTGAACGCCGCGGATTTCGAGTTCGTGATTCAGCGAGCGGTTCAGCCACATTTCACAATGGGTTTTGGCGATGTCATCATCAATGTATGTATCGAAATATTCGACATATTCGGCAGCCCAGCCGCCGATCAGTTCGCCTTTGTCGTCTTTGCCCCAGCAAACGCCGATACCGGTTGCAATCGCTTTGTGGTCATCGCGGCTGGCACCGTTGCCGGCCATAATGACTTCCAGAACGGCGCCGTGTTTAAACTGGTTGACGACTTTGTCGACCGGTACGATGTTGCCGAACAATTCCTTCGGCAAAACCGAGGTGTAGGGAATGACATTGAAGTTTTCGATTTTGGCCTGCAGGAGGGCCGAGTCATAGCAGAAAGTTTCGAAAGGTTGCGGCGGAATTCCTTCATCGGCCTGTCCGACGCCGCCGGTTTGAAATGCCAGAGTCGGGTAACGAACGCCTTCTGTCATAGTGTTTCTCCTTTATAAAAAAATTGTTTTGTGTTTTTACAGGCTATGAGGTAATTAGCGCCCTGTTTTTTTCAAGCCGCGATTATACTAAAGATGTAAAAGTGCAGGCCTGTCCTTTATATTTTGATTTTTGCATTTAAATTGAAAAAGATTTTAATTTCGGACAAGAGGGAAAGATAATGACAAAAAAACAGTATTTGTTAATCGGCAGTTTGATCGGAACGTTGTTTGCCCATAGCGCTGCCGCTTCGGCGATCCCCGCAGCCAGCCTGCCGCGCGGTGCCCGTCAGCCGGACAACGTGTCGCAGCCGCGCCGGCATTTTTCGTTCAGCGATTTTGGCAAAGATTATGCGGATTTTAAGGATTATTTGAACAAGGAATATGGTTTTGATTATTCGGTCGACGTTTCTTATATGCCGCAGCGCGGTGCGCCGAACGGTCGCAAAACCGCTTATCAGACAATGATTTATCCGAGTTTTACCTGGACGACTTTTGACAATGAGTATGGAACCGGAACTCTGAATTTTGCTTACAATATTGTCCGTTACGGCGGTTCCTCGGCTGCCCGGATCGGCAGTAACATCGGTGTGGTGAGTGACATTAACGACTACAGTACCAAGTCAAACGAGTTTGATGAACTTTATTACAGTTATCAGCTGGGCGGTTCGTGGAAATGGCTTACCGTAGCGGCGGGACAGTTTCCGCTGTATAACTTTGACGGCACCCAATATGATTCCAACCAGCAAGTGAACTTTATCAATTTTGCTTTGTCACAGAATGCCAGCTCAACGTATTCGACCGCCGGTGTCGGCGCCTATATGCAAGCGACTCCGAACTCGGAATGGACGTTTGCCGCCGGGGCTCAGGATGCGACGAACGTCGATGCCATCAGTGTCAGAGTCAATCATCTTGATGAAAAACATTATACTACCTTTGGTTATGTTTCCTACACTCCGACGATTAAAGGCGTCGGCGAAACTCAAATTTCGGTTTTGTTATACAATCAGCCGTGGGTAAAAGAGCAGCAACAGACCACGAACGGCTGGTCGCTCAATGTTAATCAGAATATCGGCAAAAAGCTGGCGGTGTTCGGACGGGTTAACGGCGTTTCGGGGTCGGTGGCCACAATTAACCAGTCGTGGGTGTTGGGCATGGTTTACAATAATCCGATTGACCGCAATCCGTTGGATCAGATCGGATTGGCTTTTGCCTATAACAAAATTGACGAAGCAGCCGTGGGTGATAAGATTTATCACAGCAGCGAAAAAGTGGTGGAAGCCTATTGGGCCTGGGGAATATCGAAATGGATGACATTGACGCCCGATATTCAATTTTATATTGATCCGGCTCTTAACCGAAAAGCGGATTATGATACCGTGGTCAGTTTACGTGCCAGTTTCTTTTTCTGAAACGGGAAAGTGCGAGGTGTAAAAAGAGAGCCCCGGCAGCGCAGGGGCTTTGAATTTAAACCGGTCGATTTATATTTCCCGTCTGTTTCGGCGTGCTCCAGAGAAGCGGGCGGCTGCTGATGCCGTAAGGTAATGCGGAGACTTGATCTGAAGGGCCGCCATCGCTTGCCGGCTGTCGTTATCGATTTTACGGCCTTTGTAGAAAAACTCCATCATTTTTTGAGCTTCCTGTATCGAGATGACCTGCAGGTTGCCTTTTTCAATATCAATCAGACGGCTGTTTTGCAGTTCGAGTAAAATTGCCTTTTGGACGATATGGCGAAGTTTGATCACGATACCGCTTTGTTTTTTCAATGCCCATTCTCCGTCACGGTTAAAACTGCGAACTTTGCCGTTGCCGATGTAGGTGGTGGCATGAAAATAACCGCCGCCGCGGGGAGTCATGACGATGTCTCCCGGTTCGAGATCGGCGGTATTGATTGTACCTTGCCGGATGCAGTCCCCAAAACCTTTCCGGGTCAGATAAGCGATGAAACGATTGCATTCGACTGCCTGTGCACCTTCGGTGGTATACTGCGGCAACACTTTGTTGAGATCGCCGCAACGGTTGGCATCAATCAGAGCGCGGTTAATGGCGGTAATACAATAGTTGTTTTTGCCGGACAGGCCGCCGTTGGGATAAACGATATTGAAAAAATTGTTTTTGACATATGCGGTTTTTTGTCCGTTTGCCGTTGCTTTTTTGATGGCTTTGAGATGCTTGGAGGTGGCTTTCAAGTACTCGTCGACTAACCAGTCGGCCCGTTGGTTGATTTCATTTTGGATGTCGACTTCGATCAGTCTGCCGTAAGCGAGCATTTCTTCCGATCCGACGAAAGCGTTTGCAGGGGCATGATTGTCAGCGACAAGCATACCGGTATCTGCCGGGGTACGGAGGGATTTTTCCGTATTGTGTTGAGCCTGGGCGTTGAGCGGGGAGGATGCTACCGTTCCCGCCATCGTCAGCCCGGCGAGAAACTTACGCAGGCGATAGAGATTTTTGCGGACTTTTATTTTCAAAATTTTAGCGGATTTTGTTTTGTCGGACGGCATTTCTTTTTTCATTCTGATTATGATTCTCAATTTTGTACAAATATAGCGGTTTTTAGAAAAAAAGTCATTAAAAAAGTGATCACAATAAAATTTTTTTTGCTTTACATTTGGGTATATTTGAAGATAAATAAAGGTACATTAAAAACAATACATCAAAGAGATGATATGGCTAATATTTTGTTTAAGACAACCCTTGCCGCGGCGCTGTTGATTGCAGGCGGCTGCCAAACCCGGCAGGAAATCAGGCCGGCGATTGTGCCGGGCGTGGAGGTGAGAATGCCGGAAAGCAAGGTCAGCAAACCGCAACCGCAGCCGGTAAAGCGTCAGTTGAAAGTTATCGGCGCGGTGGAACCGGTTTATTTTTTGCCGATGAAATCTCCGTTTTTGTCGCGTATTGACACCGGTGCCGAAACGTCTTCGATTGATACCGACAATCACCGTTTGTTTGAACGCGACGGTGAAAAATGGGTCGCCTTTGATTTGGTAAACCGGGAGAGCGGCGAAAGACACCATTTTGAGAAGAAAATCAAGCGTCAGCCGAAAGTCAAACGCATCAACGGCCGCGAAGAACGGATCGTGGTGGTGATGGATATCAAAATGGGTGATGAAATCATTAAAGAACAATTTTCGCTGGCGGAACGTGACCGCTTTAATTATCAGGGGCTGATCGGACGCAATATTCTGACCGGTCGGGCAATTGTCGACACTTCGCTTGCCAACACCTTGCGCTAAGTCGGCATTATTTGTGGTTGAGGACTGCGTATGTTAAAAAAATTGAAATCTGTAAGGACGTTTTTAACGATCGGGCTGTTGTTGTCGCTGCTTTATGCCGGTTTCAGCACCTATTATAAGGTGACGTATTGGGGGTTTAACTTTACGCCCAGCAAAACCACCGATGTATGGACGATTGAGGAACATATCAGTTTTGTGCCGGACGGCCGAAAAATCCGAGTGTCATTGGCGCGGCCGGGGAAAATTGACGGCTTTAAGATACTTGATGAAGATATCGTGGCACCCAAGTATACAATTGAGAAAAAAAGCGACCGGGTGATTGTTTCGTCGGCGCCTCGGAAAAAACCGCAGGATATTTATTATCGCATTTTGCTTTATGATAACGTTGACAGTCGCGGCAAAACGGAGGCCGCTGCGCCGGCAAAACCTCAGAAACCGGTGATGGACGAACAGACGTCGGCGCTTGCCGCCCAATTGTTGGAGACGGCAGCGGAGCGGGAAGGAGACGAAGTTCAGCAAATTATCGCTTTGTTTAACCAAACGCCGCCTGATGAAACGGTACAATCGTTTGTTGCGGCGCCACGGACGCCGAAAGCAACCGCGCAGGCGGTTTTGGATTTGTTGGCTTTGAAAGGCGTGTCGGGGCGGATGGTGCGCGGGATTAAGCTTGCCGAAGCCAAAAAGACGCTGGTGCCGGACATTATGCTGGAAGTTTATAACAAAGGGATGTGGAAGGTTTATAATCTGGAAACCGGAAAAAAAGGACTGCCGGGTGATTTTATTATCTTTCAGCGCGGTAACCAGTCGTTGGTCGATTTGGAAGGGGGAACCGATTCGGTTGCCAAATTCTCGGTCATGAAGTCAATCCGTTCGTCGTTCCGGATGGCCGGGCATCGTGCCGAATTGTCTCACAGCCGCAGCTGGTTTGACTATTCGATTTATAATCTGCCGCTTAACGAACAAAATGCCCTCAAGTGGCTGATGATTTTTCCGCTGGCAATTTTGACGGTGGTTTTGATGCGCAACGTGGTGGGAATTCAGACGATGGGGACCTTTACGCCGATGCTGATTTCAATGTCGTTGGTCAAAACCGGATTTTGGCCGGGGTTGATTTGTTTTTCGGTGATTATCGGTATCGGGCTGTTGATTCGGGCAGCGCTGTCGCGTCTTAATCTGCTGTTGGTGCCGCGCATTTCGGCTGTGGTCATTTTTGTGATTCTGATTATGCAGGCCCTGGCAATCGTCGGCTATCAATGGAAGTGGGAAATTGCTTCTTCGGCACTGTTTTTCCCGATTATCATTATGGCATGGATCATTGAACGCGCGTCAATCACCTGGGAAGAAGACGGAGCCGTTAACGCAACCAAAGAAATCGTTTACAGCGTGTTGGTGGCGGTGATCACTTATTTTGTGATTGTTAACGAATATATCCGTCATATCATGTTTGCTTTTAACGAATATAATCTGGTGATTTTGTTTATTGTGATGCTGCTTGGAACTTATACCGGCTATCGCCTGACCGAACTGACCCGGTTTGCGCCGCTTGCCAAAAAAGGCGCTCGCCATGTTTAACTGGTTCAGGAATTTTGCAACTCCCGCCCAGCTGCGTGCCGCCGGGGTGCTGGGGATGAACCGGCGTAATTATGAGATTATTGCCAAGAGCAACCGCCGTCGTTTATATCCGTTGGTGGATGACAAAGTGCAGACAAAAAAGTTGGCGGCGACGGTCGGAATTAACACGCCGCATCTGATCGGTGTCATAGAAGTGCAAAATGAAGTCGATCAGTTTTTGTCGCTGGTGCGCAATTATAAAGAATTTGTGGTCAAACCGGCGCACGGAAGCGGCGGCAAAGGGGTACTGGTGATAAAAAGCTATGATGAAAGTCACTTTGTAACCGCTTCGGAAAAGGTTTTGACTTATAATGAAGTGTATCAGCACATTTCTAATATTTTAAGCGGGTTGTATTCTCTCGGCGGCAAATACGATGTGGCGGTGTTGGAAGAGATGGTGCATTTTTCGACTCAGTTTGAAAAATTCAGTTATCAGGGAATTCCGGACGTGCGGGTGATTGTATATAACGGTTTTCCCGCTTTGTCGATGATGCGGCTGGCGACCCGGGAATCGGGCGGACGGGCCAATCTGCATCAGGGAGCCGTCGGGGTTGGCATTGATATCAAGACCGGGCACGCGGTGGCGGCGGTTTCGCATGACCGGCCGATCCGTTATCATCCCGATACCGGCGCCGATCTGATGGAATTGCAGGTGCCGTTTTGGCGTCAGCATCTCGAGATTGCCGCCAAAGGTTATGAGATGACCGGTCTCGGATATCTGGGCGCGGATATCGTGCTGGACAAATACCGCGGACCGATGATGCTGGAACTGAATGCGCGTCCGGGGTTGGCGATTCAGATTGCCAATGGTCGCGGATTGCGGGATATCCTGAAGAATATCCGCAATCATTATCCGCGCGGTCTCGATTTTGAACAGCGTTTGGATTATGTTTTAAAATAGCTGCTTGCTATTTGGCAGCCTGATCCCTATATAAATGACAGATGATAATTTGATGAGAGGTATATGATGGCAAAATTGTTGAAAAATGCCGAAACCGCGCAGTTGAAAAAAGCCGATACCAAAGGGTTGAAGTCGGCACAGACGCCGCAATTGACCAAAAGTCCGACCCGGGCCAAAAAGGAAAAGGCCAAATATCAGGTTAAAGATGCGGAGAACGCATTGTTGCTGCGTTTGAAAAACGGCGATGTCGTTATCGAGATGTTTCCCGACGAGGCGCCGAACCATGTGGAAAGAATTAAGGCGTTGGTTCGTGAAGGTTTTTACAACGGTTTGAAGTTTCATCGGGTTATTGACGGCTTTATGGCGCAAACCGGTTGTCCTTTCGGGACCGGTACCGGCGGCAGCGGCAAAAAGCTGAAAGCGGAGTTTAACCGTCGTCCTCATCTTCGCGGCACGGTGTCAATGGCGCGGGCGATGGACCCGGATTCGGCAGACAGCCAGTTTTTTATCTGTTTTGCCGAAGCGCCGTGGCTCAACGGGCAATATACGGTGTGGGGCGAGGTGACTTCGGGCATGGAATATGTCGACATGATCAAACGGGGCGCCGGTGCCAACGGATTGGTGTCAATGCCGGATGAGATCGTTTCGATGACCGTTATTGCGGATTTGTAGAACAATACAAAACAGTGATGTGAAATTTACGCCCGATGCTTTTGAATAAGCGTCGGGCGTCGTTTCGGCAAAAAGAGAAAAGTGCGAATGCGGCTCAGATCCGGGGCAGCGGTTTGTGCCGGCGAACGTAGAGGTAAATAAACAATGCATAAAACAGGATCAGACCGGCAATCAGCCTGATGATGAACTTGCGGGTTTGTGCCGGGCTCCAGGCCTGAGTGATTTTATTGACGTTAACCGCCGAACCGACAATTTGAAAGTTTTGATACTTGTCGGTACTGAACAGATTGACGGCGATTTGGTTGTCGGGATTGAGATAGTTGAATTCGATAATAATGGCATTGTTTTTTCTGATCAGTTTGGCAGAAACGTCAGAAGACGTTTCGCTGTTGTTGATGCCGCAGTAGAGGATTTTTACCCGCGGCGGCAACGGAATTCGGATCGGGTCATGGCCGATTGCCGAAACATCACTCCCGGACAATGCGTCTTCGCCGCTGTTTTTTAAGGTAACGGTGGTTTTGTAAATTTGGGGATAATCTTTGCCGTTGATGTGAATTTTGAAGTCGTCGTTTTCGTCCGAAGAGGATATTTCGGTGGTTTGGGTGGTGTATTTTAAGATTGGGCGGCTGATGTAAAACTGATAATAACCGATCAGGATGGCCGAAACGGCGATCAGAAAAGCGCCGGTGGGACTGGTCAGAAAATTCCACAAAGCCCGTACCATTTTGGATTGCCGGGTATAAACATGATTCAGGCTCATTATCTTTCTCCTTTTTTGTCTCTTAGATATAACTTCTCTTTGCACAAAGAAAAGAGCCCGGTTTTATTTTTTGCGGCATGAGGCCAGAATATCGAGATTTTCCCGATACTCGGCGGTGCTGATGCCGCCCAGGCCGAGCAAAGTATGAAAAACATTATCGTGGGAGTGACGGCCGGCGGTTTTGGGGCGGGCGCAGGAGAGGTCAATTTTAAGAGCTTCGGCGTTGGCGGGAGAAAGCCAAATCAACATCGGTACCTTTGTTTGTTCGCGGGGCGCAATGATGTAAGGGGCGGCGTGCAGATAAAGTCCTTTTTCACCCAAAGACTCGCCGTGGTCGGAAACAAACAGCATCAGTGTGTTGTAATCGGCGGAAAGCTGATTGAGGAGGCTGATGGTTTGTGCCAACACATATGAAGTGTAGGCAATTGAATTGTCATAGGCGTTTATGATATCGTTCTGCGAACAGCGGCTGAGGTCAGCGCTGCCGCAAACCGGCGTATAACGTTCAAAACGCTTGGGGTAACGCTGATAATAAGCCGGGCCGTGACTGCCTTGTTGGTGAAGGACAATAACGATATTTCCGGGGAGGCTTTTAACCGTGGGGATAAAGTCTTTCAGCAGAATTTCGTCTTTACAGGCGTAATTGCTGCAAAAGGTTTCGGTTTTGATACGATCGCAATTGTTTTTGCAGCCGGAATTGTTTTCGCGCCACAAAACGCGGTAACCCACGCGTTGAAAAATATCAAGCAGATTTTCGGTATAGGCCTCGCTGCCGGGCTTGAAAGTTCGACGTCTTTTGGCGGAAAAAATGCAGGGAAGGGAAACAGCCGTGGAAGTGCCGCAAGCCGAAGTGTCGGCAAAGTACAGCAATTCGTTGCGCCAAGGTTCTAGGTCCCGGTTGGTGTCGCGCGAGTAACCGCCCAGTGAAAAGTTTCGGGCGCGGGCGGTCTCACCGATGACAATTACCAGCAATAACGGTTTGTGATTGTTCCAGTAAGGGGAAAAAACGGCATCGGTGCCGATACGAACCAGCGGATGATGTTTCTTGTAAATGATTTGGACAGCGGAAATGACGGCGCCGAAATAATTAACCGGCAGCAGATCGTATTTGAGACGGCGATGGTTGCGTAAAAATTGAGCCGTATATTTGTAGTTGGGAAAAATAACCGCGCCAATGACGATTATGGAAAAGAATGTTCTGATCAGGCGACGGCGCAGTTCCTGTTGCCAAGGCAGAAAGCGGATGTGAATGCGGCTGATCAGCAGGGCGGGAAGAAGACCGCCGGCCAGCAGACAGAGAAAAAGCCTGAAACTGAGAAGATCTGACGTTTCGGCCCAGTCGGTCTGGAATGCGTTCAGCAGCATAATTTTATCAATTGAAACATGGTAAGTGTTCATAAAATACAAACAGAAAGCGTTGATAAACAGAACCAGAACGGTCAACGGTTCGGCGGTGTGCGGCCATAACAAAAGATCGGCGGCGATAAAAAGCAACATGAGGATAACAAGAATCACAATAATGAAGGAAAGTCCGAAACCGGTGACGGATAAAAGTTCTCGCAAGAAGATGATGTTGAAGCAGAAGAAAGAAATGAGGGTGAACAGGAGATTGAAGAGCGGAAAATTAACGGAAAAGGAGATTTTTTTCATCTGTCCGGGCGTCCTTGAAAGGTGAAAGTGGAAAAAGCAGTCTGTTAAATGCTTCCTGCCGATGCCGGAAGTGAAGTTCAATCCATGTTAGAAGTTTGAAGCCGAAAAGACAAGCAATATTTGCAGGCGTTGGATTATTGAAAAGATGACGGACGGTGTTTAAAAAACTGTTCGAACGGTTGCGGTTGGGAAACCGTTCGAACAGGCGCACTTAGAAGTGCATAACCAAAAGAGACATCACATAAAAATTGATTCGGGTTATTTTTGTCCGCACAACCGCTGCAGAATTTTGTTCTGCTCGGGCATCTTTTCGTAAACCACTATAATCAATCGGCGTAAACCGGAAAGATTATGAAACGAAACAACAACATCCCGATCCGCCGTTAAAACCTTTGATTGCATTGTAAAATAAAATTTTACCGTAAAAAAGGTTTTAAAAGTTAACGGTTCAGGGTATTTTCTTATTTCTGAAAGTTCTTATAGTGCTTCAATCTGAAAATAATCTGAAAGAAAACATAAAAAATTATTTATCTACGTATAATGTTCAGATTTTGCTTGCAAAACCGCTCTGTGCTTTTTACACTCTGAAGACAGTGGGAGACGCGAATGAAACTGTTGTTGGCGGAAGATGACATTAAACTGGGCGGGTTGGTCAAAAGCCTGCTTGAGCTTTCGGGTTTTGAGGTCGAATGGGCTCAAGACGGCAAAGAAGCCATGAACTTGATTGAAGAAGCGGCAGCCAGCAGCTATGACGTGATTATTTTGGACTGGATGCTGCCGGAAATCAGCGGAATTGAAATCTGCCGGTTGTTGCGCAATCCCCGCAAGTATAATTATCAGGGAGGCATTATTTTTCTGACCGCCCGCGGCGGAATTGACGATTGTGTCACCGGTTTGGAAAGCGGTGCCGACGATTATCTGGTAAAACCTTTTCAAAACAAAGAACTGATTGCACGGGTGAACGCGTTGGGACGTCGCAAAGGACGTCCGTTTATGGACGACGTGTTTACCAAAGCCGGCATTGAGATGAATAACAAAAGCGGAACGGTGACCGCCGCCGGACGCGAACTGAAGCTGAGCCGCCGCGAATTTGAATTGTTTCGGCTTTTGTTTGTCAACAGCGGCCGCACGATTTTGCGCGAGACAATCATGGATAAGGTGTGGGCGGACAATCCGGAAATCAGCCCGGCCAGTCTGGACGCTTATATTTATATTTTGCGACGAAAGATCAGGGAAATTTCGGATAAAATTAAAATCAAGCTGGTTAAAGGGATCGGTTATGTGTTGGAGATTGAAAAGTGACGCAAAAAATCCGGCTGCGCCTGGTCTATAAATATACCGCCATTATTGCGGTGATGCTGTTGTGCTTTGCCATCGGCGGTTTTCTGATGTGTCGTTATGCGGTGCAGAAAGTGATTACCGACGCCATGTACGATTCCCTGAATACGGAAATTCGCGAGGCTGAAAAGTCCGGGTTGACGGCCGCGTCGCCGTTGCGGGAGACCGCCGTAAAATCCGATATCGGTTCAATGTACAATTATGCTTATTGGTTTGTCGGCGACCGGCTGGTGTTTGCCGAACATCCGAGCGATAAAAAGGTGGATATGACCTCGCGGCGCAAAATGTTAAAATATGCCGTGGACGGGAAATTGAAACATTTTTCTCTTCATGACGAGCAGGGACGCCGCTGGCAGTTTTATGTTCTTTCGGGAAAGACGGCCAACGGAAGAGTGATTATCTTAATCAATACGACGCCGTTTAAGCTGTTGTCGTTGCAGTATATTTATGTTTTGATCGCGACATTGCTCTTTATGCTGCTGATTGCGTGGATCGGCGGCAACATTGTGGCAGACCGGATATTGGCGCCGTTTATTGCGGTGCTGGAAGAACAAAAAAGGTTTGTTGCCGATGCCTCTCACGAATTGCGGACGCCGCTGGCGGTGATGTTGTCTTCGTTGGAACTTCTGGAAATGAAGCACTTGGAACCTGCGTTGGTATCGGGGATGAAGGAAGAAGTGCTGGGGATGTCGGATTTGATTCGGGATCTGCTTGAACTGGCGCGTGCCGATAACCGACAGTTGGATATCTATCCGGAATTTTTTGAACTCAGGCCGCTGATAGACAATATTATTGACGGGCTGGCGGGGCGCAAAAAAATTCGGTTGTTTAACCTGACCTCGGGACCTGCAGAGCTTAGGGCGGATAAGGAAATGATCCGTCGTCTGCTTTTTATTTTGTTGGACAATGCGATCAAATACAGCCCTGAAAATACCGAAATAACGGTGACGGCGGTCCGTGAGGAACGTCAGACGGTGATAAAAGTGCAGGATCAGGGAATCGGAATTGATAAAAAAGATCTGAAAAACATTTTTGAGCGTTTTTACCGAGCCGACAAAGCACGCAGTCGCAAAATTCCCGGCACCGGCCTGGGATTGCCGATTGCCTTGGATATTGCACGCCGGCACGGCGGCGGTATTGATGTGGAAAGCGTGCCCGGCAAAGGAACGTTATTTACGGTTAGGATTTGCGATCAATAGTTTTTTTGCCGTCAGACGGTATCTTCTGCCGGTTTGGAGACCATTCCTTTTTATCGTTTGCGTCAGGAAGAACAAATCTTCCGCACTTTTGTGTTTTTGCCGCCGATACGTTGTAACAGGAGAATAAAAACCCGCCGCAAAAACATTTGGCGGCGGGTGAAAAAAGGACCGGCAGTCGTATTATTTTGTTTCCTGCAACAGCCGGTTGAGAACGCGGACGCCGAAACCGGTGGCGCCTTTAGGGGTGAGCGGATGGCCTTTTTCGTCTTTGTCGACGCCGGCAATGTCCAAATGCGCCCATTTGACGCCCGGTTTGATAAAACGTTGCAGGAAGCAGGCGGCGGTGATACCGCCGGCCAGCCGCGGGCCGGTGTTTTTCATATCGGCGATGTCCGAATCGATCAGTTTGTCATAATCGGCGGTTACCGGCAGGCGCCATAATTTTTCGCCGGAAAGTTCGCCGCATTTTTCCAATTGTGCCGACAGTTTGTCGTCGTTGGAAAATAAACCGGCATATTCAAATCCGAATGTCATCATGGTTGAACCGGTGAGGGTTGCAACGTCGATGATTTTGGTAACGCCGAATTTTTCCTGAATATACCACAGGCAGTCGCCCAATACCAAACGTCCTTCGGCATCGGTATTAACAATTTCGACCGTTTGTCCGGACATGGAAGCGACGACGTCACCGGGACGGCTGGCCGAACCGGAAGGCATATTCTCGACCAGGCCGACCACACCGGCAATGTTAACCGGCAGTTTTTGCAAAGCGGCAGCTTTTACGGCGGCAACGACAACGGCGGAACCTGTCATGTCACCTTTCATGTCTCCCATGTTGGCAGACGGTTTGAGGGATATGCCGCCGGAATCGAAAGTAACGCCTTTGCCGACCAGTCCGAGATCGAATTCTTTGCGGTCTTTGGCACCTTTCCACTGCAAAACCGCAACCCGGGGAGAATTGACGGAACCCTTGGAAACCGAGAGCAGCATATCCATGCCGAGATCGTGCAATTTGCCTTCGTCAAGGATCGTGATGTCAATGCCGAGGTATTCGAGACGTTTGATGTCGGCGGCGTAAATCTCGGGCGTCAGGTGGTTGGCGGGTTCGTTGCAGAGGTCGCGGGCATAGCGTACCGAAGCGGCAACCGCCTGATAAGCGTTGAAACCCTGGGCATCAATCGGCGTTTCGCCGAAGAACTCGACTTTTTCCAATTTCGGATAGCTGTTTTCGGGTTTTTTGGTGAAGTATTTGTCAAAACGATAACCGCCGAGTTCAATGCCGAGCGCCAGGTTGTAAGCGGTTTCGGCAACGGAAAGAGACGCTTTTTTATCAGCGGGGACATAAACGGCAACATTAGCTTCGGCGTTAATTTTCTTATACAGTTTGCCGCCGAGAATTTGCAGCTCGAGTGCGGTCGGTTTGCTGCCGGTACCGGCGGCAACAATGCGGGTTTTGCCGTTGTAAACTTCGACAAAGGAACCGGCTTTGCCTTCAAATTGTTGACTGCGGGCGGCCGATTTGAGGGAAGACAGCTCTTCGGCGCTCAAAAACTTTGCCGAATTGAAATTGCTGCCGGAAGTAAGAATGACTTTGGTGCCGGCAGAAGATTTTGAACCGGCGGAAAATGCGAATTCGGTCATAAGGTTTCTCCTTGAAACAAAATGCGGCGGCGGGAACGGTGTGGTTGTACGGTCGCCGAAAGGTTGAGTTGGAATTAATATAGTGGCAAAAAGATAAAAAACTCCTAATATTGATTAGACTTTTAAAAAAAATCAGGATATAATGTGACAAAATTGACAAGGAGCAACTGACGTGGCCAGTAAAAGACGCCGGGAATTTGTGGAACATCTCAGATATCGGGTTTTTGTTCTCGAAACGCTGAATACGGCGATGGAAATTTTGAAGCGTTTGCCGGAAGGCGAGGCTAAGCATAAGTTACGCGAAGGGGTGCGCCATTACCTTTATAACAACAACTATTCCTGCGCCATCACGCCGGAACGACCGATTGAGCCCGAATATAAACTGTTGATCCGGGACGATTGCAACGGCGACATCTATGCCGTGGACAAAAGCTACCTTTCCTTTCATTACCGTTATGCTCTTAAAAATGCCGGCGTGCAAAGCTATGCGCCCGAGGACTATGCGAAAGCGTTAAAGAGAAACAAGGCGTGGGCTGATATGAACAGCTTTCCGACCTACCATTCGGTTGAAGAGATTATCCTCCTCCGGATGGAGAAGATGCAACTGCCGCCGAATTTGGTACAGGCGATGCGGATCAATGATTTCCGTGATTTTGTCCGTAACAACTGCGCGGAAGAATTTGTGGATTTTCGTGAGAAAAATTCGTTTGTTAAAGCCTTTATAAATGCCCGAGAAAGCGAGTTTCGGGATATGTTGGCCAGGGGGGGGGTGGACGAAAGATATACCGACGCCTTGGTTGAAAAAATGCGCGAAAAAGGGGAGGCCTGGGATGTGGTGGTTTTGGACGAAAACGGCGACCGCATCGAGGGACCGGAATTTGACCGTCACCATACCATTCCGGTTTATTCTCCCAATGACGTTTCAAGTCTGAGCGAAGTTAACGATTTTAGCAAACTGTGCCTGATCGAAAAAAGATTCCATCGTTGGCTGCACCGGCTGGAACGAGCAAAAATCATTGACGATGCTTTGTATTTTGAAAAAATTATGGTGCCCGAACATGCGGCCTGTGTTTTTGACTTTGAAACTTGTATCCTTCATGATTTTGATCATCCGGAACGAAACATTCCGCCAATGTGTCCGTCGAACAGTAATTTGATTTATGTAAATAAAATTGCCGAGATGTCGATCAGACTCAATGACCAGCTGGCAAGACAACCCAAGAAAACGCCGGGCAAAAACAAAAAAGCAACCGGTAAGTATATTAAAGGCGGCAAAGGCGGTCGCAACTAAAATCCTGTTAAAGAAGAACGAAGATGAAAAGCATATATGAGGCAAAAGAAGATAATATTGCCAAAGCGGCGCAAGTGATTAAAGACGGCGGGTTGGTTGCCATGCCGACCGAAACCGTGTATGGTTTGGGGGCAAACGTTTATGACGCGCAGGCGGTGGCGCGGATTTTTGAAGTGAAGCGACGTCCGACTTTCGATCCGCTGATTTCGCATATTGCCGATTTTGACGCGCTGCCGGAATATGTGGAAGCCGATCAGCGGGTGTGGGCGTTGGCGCGTCGTTTTTGGCCGGGACCTTTGACGATGGTATTGAAACGGCGCGGTTCGCACGCCGGAGTCGATTTGGCTTGTTCGGGGCTGCCGACGGCAACTGTCCGCATGCCCGATCATCCGGTGGCAGCGGCCTTGATCCGTCAAAGCGGGGTGCCGATTGTGGCGCCGTCGGCGAATTTGTTCAAGTCGGTCAGTCCGACCACGGCACAGCATGTGTACGACGGATTGGGGGACCAGGTGGACATGATTCTGGACGGCGGCTCATGTCCGGTCGGTGTCGAATCGACAATTTTGGATGTGACCGGGATGACGGCCGTGATCTTGCGCGCAGGCGGAACCACGCGGGAGGATATCGAAGACTTTTTGGGAGAAAAGGTATTGCTTTCTCACGGCGAACCCGATCGTCCCAGCGCGCCGGGACAGCTTTTACGCCATTATGCGCCGGGGCATCGTTTGCGGATTAATGCCGAAAAGCCGCAGGAAAATGAATTTTATATCGGTTTCGGCACAAGAGACGGCGATTTGAATCTCAGTCCGAGCGGCGATTTGCGTGAGGCGGCCGCCAATCTGTTTGCTTTTTTGCGGCAGGCGGATGCAACGGCGGGCGAACGAACGTTGGCAATGGCACCGATCCCCGAATACGGAATCGGGCTGGCGATTAATGATCGGATTCGCCGGGCGTCTCACGACTGATCTCAATAAATTCGATATCTTTTTTTTCGGGGTCGTAACGGATGTTTAATTCGCCGTTGCGCAGTTTGAGAGCGCGGGCACCGAATATTTTGTGCCGCCAGCCTCTGAGCGCAGGGTTGTCTTTGTCCTTGAAGGCGGCGAGTTTTTGCAGTTCGGTCTCTCCGGCAATAAGACGAGGAACCACGCCTTCGCGCTGAGCAACGATTTTTAAGAGCATTTTCAAAAGTTCTGCCAACGCGGGAATACCGTTGATGTTGTCATGGCGGGTTTGTTTGACCAGTTTGGGATCAACCTTCATATGTTCGAGCACGTCAAGAATTTCGTCGGCCAGGCGACCGGTTGCAACGTCTTTGCGCATACCGCGGATATTCATCAGCTCTTCTTTGTTTTTGGGACAGGCGGTGGCGATCATAATCAGAAAATCGTCTTTGACGATGCTTTGACGGGGAACGTTTTTGTCGCGGGCCCGCATCTCGCGCCAGGCGGCGAGATCCCTCAGAGCCGACAACACTTTGGCATTGTGGGAACGGTGGCGGATCTTGAGCCAGGCTTCTTCGGGCGGAATGATATAGGTGGTGCCCTGACCGAGAATTTGCATTTCTTCGTCAATCCAGCCGGTACGCTTTAGGCGGGTCATTTGTTCGGTGAGATGCCGATAGATTTTGATCAGATGCGTAACATCGCCGGCAGCGTATTCGAGTTGGTGTTCGTCGAGCGGACGCAGCTGCCAGTTGGACAGGCGGTCGGTCTTGTCGAGTTCAATGTCGAGAATCGCTTTGACCAGGCGTTCGTAGCTGATGCTTTCGCCGAAGCCGCATACCATGGCGGCCACCTGCGTGTCAAACAAAGGTTGCGGAATAATGCCCGACAGTTCAAAAATAATTTCCACGTCCTGACGGCAGGAGTGGAAAACTTTGACAACATCGGGATTTTTCATCAGGCCGAAAAAACTGCCGAGGTCGATCCCTTCGGCCAGCGGATCGATGATGGCGGCCTCGGTTTCGCTTGCAACCTGAATCAGGCATAAAAGCGGGAAGTATGTTTTTTCGCGGATAAATTCCAGGTCGACGGTGATAAAAGAATGAGCGGCCAGGCGATTGCATAACTGCTCAAGATTTGCGGTATTGTCAATTATTTGCATATCTAATTCCATTATTGATTTTGCGGTTAATTTAGCAGCATATGTTTAAGATTGTTTTAATGGCGGATATGTGAGTTTTTTATTGCTTTTGTTTCTTTTTGCCCTAATATAAGCCGCATGTTAATCAAATTTGGGGTTTTCAAATGAACGAATATCGTAATTTTACCTGCGGGCAGCTGAGAGCATCGGATGCCGGCAAACGGGTTAAACTGGCAGGGTGGATACACCGCAAACGCAATCTCGGCAATTTGTGCTTTGTCGATCTGCGCGATCATTACGGCATTACCCAATGCGTGTTTGACAGCGCGTCGCCGCTGTTTGAACAAATTCAAAACATCAGAGCGGAATCGGTGATCGGTGTTGACGGCGAGGCAGTGATCCGTGAAAACATTAATAAAAACATTCCGACCGGCGAAATTGAAATTAAGGTTGACGGACTTGTGGTATATTCGCAGGCCGAAGTGTTGCCGTTTCAGGTTGCGGTTGAGGATGATGCGCCGGAAGAAATCCGCCTGAAATATCGCTTTTTGGATTTGCGCAAAGAACGTATTCACAAAAACATTTTGCTGCGTTCGGTTGTAATTCAGCGTTCTCGCGAGTTGATGCGCGAACAGGGATTTACCGAATATCAGACGCCGATTTTAACCGCATCGTCGCCGGAAGGTGCCCGCGACTTTTTGGTGCCGTCGCGCCTTAATCCGGGCAAGTTTTATGCCTTGCCGCAGGCGCCGCAGCAGTTTAAGCAGCTGCTGATGGTCTCGGGCTTTGACAAATATTTTCAGATTGCGCCGTGTTTTCGTGACGAGGATCCCCGTGCCGATCGTTCTCCCGGCGAGTTTTATCAAATGGATATGGAGATGAGCTTTGCCACTCAGGACGACGTGTTTGCGGTGATTGAGCATACGCTGGGGACGATTTTTAACGAATTTGCCAACGGCAAAAAGGTGGATCAGGCGCCTTATGTACGGATACCGTTCCGTGAGGCGATGATGAAATACGGTTCCGACAAGCCGGATCTGCGCAATCCGCTGGTGTTGCAAAATGCAACGGCTTTCTTCGGCGACAGCGGGTTCGGCGTTTATGACAATCTGGTCAAAGAAGGCAAAACAGTTAAGGCAATGACGGTCGCCGGGATTGCCGACAAGCCGCGTTCTTTCTTTGACAAGTTGGATGCTTGGGCCAAAGAAGAAGGGTTCGGCGGAATTGCCTATGTCGCTTTGGCGGCTGCCGGCGCCAAAGGCATTGCCCGCTTGTTGAGCGAAGAAAAGATGAACGAACTGAAAATGCAGTTTGGCGTTAAAGACGGCGACGCCGTATTGTTTACGGTCGGTTCGGGCGTTAAGTTTGACAAATTCAGCGGCCGGCTGCGCAATAAAGTGGCGGAAGAACTGGGGCTGGTGGATGAAAACGCATTCAGGATGTGCTGGATTGTCGATTTTCCGTTTTATGAAGAAAACGAAGAAACCGGCGCGGTTGAATTTTCGCACAATCCGTTTTCGATGCCGCAGGGCGGAATGGAAGCGCTGCTCAACAAAAATCCGCTGGATATTCTCGCTTATCAATATGACTTTGTCTGCAACGGCGTTGAATTGTTGTCGGGTGCGGTACGAAACCATGAACCGGAGATCATGTACAAGGCGTTTGAAATTGCCGGTTATGACAACAGTGTGGTGGACAACAAGTTCGGCGGCATGATCAGCGCTTTCAAATTCGGGGCGCCGCCGCACGCCGGTTCGGCTTACGGAATTGACCGTTTGGTGATGCTGCTGTTGGACGAGCCGATTATCCGCGACGTGATTTTGTTTCCGCTCAACGGCAAAGCGCAGGATCTGATGATGCAGGCGCCGAACTTTGTAACCGAACAGCAAATGAAGGAACTGCATATCAAGACCGATATCGAAGATAAAAAGTAATTGAGAACAAGGGGCGGCATCAGCCGCCTTTTGTTTTGAGACACAAATTGTTTATTTGAAAGAGGAAACAATAAAGGGCGTGTGGGCAGCAGGTTTGTGTATGATGCTGGTTTGGACGGGAAACGTTCGGGCCGCAGAGGAAACAAAAGCAGAAGCCGTACAGTTTGCAGATAAGCGGTTTTATAAAGTTTTGGAGCCATATTCAAAAGTTTCGTGGCGAACGGTACTGAAGTCGGATAAAATAACGGAAGATAATCAGGTTGGCGAATGTATACGAGTGGCGGGATTGTCATTTGTTGGAGAACAAGTTTGATTGTCAAAATCCGTATTATGATTATAAGAGACGGGACGTTGTGGAGTATAGGATAGAAGAAAGGTATCCTTATCGGGAAGGGACGTTTATGGTAAGAAAAGAAAGAAGGAACGGGGAAAGTTCTGCCTATACGATAACAGATCCGGATTATGGAAAAAAAGAGGAATAAGAAGCAAAGCCGGATGGCGGGGAAGAGAAAAGCGATATTCTGATTATTTGAGGAAGAGAAGCAAAGTTTTCCATCAGTCTTTTAATTGCAGGCGAGTGTAAAAATTTTGTAAAATCGGATCGACGATCATTGTTTGGCGTATATCGTCGTGGCGGCTCAGCCATGCAAGCGTTTCTGTGACAAGCCGGTTTTTTATCGGCTCTGCGGCTCGCTGTAAATGCGAACTGAGATGCCACTTCATAAATAAACAGAATTGTGTTTTCATTGTTGTAATTTTATTTTCGTTTTCCAAAAAAGAATACACCATGTCAATTGCTTTGATAATGTCGAGAAGCTTGCTGTTGGCGGCAGAACTGTTTGTTATTGATGTTTGGTTGTCGGTTCGGTAGTAATAAAGAGACCGGTTAAGCTGGCAAATTTTTGAGGCATAAACAAAAGAACGGACATGAAAAATAACGTCTTCGAAGATAAGTCCTTCGGGAAACGTCAGGTTATGGCGGCAGATAAACCGGCGGCGATACATCTTTGACCATACGCTGACCCGGCCGAAAATTTTTTCCGAAATTTGTTCATAGGTAAAGCTGCTGTCCGGCGACAATCCGTAATAATTAAGCGGAAGGTCGGATTTGTTTTCACAGCTGTAATGAAAGCCATAAACGCAAATATCCGCTTTGAATCTGACGATTTGTCGGTAAAGTTCGGCAACGGTTTGGGGATGAAGCCAGTCATCACTGTCGACAAATAAAATGTATTTGCCGTTTGCCCGTTTAAGACCGGCGTTGCGTGCCGCCGATAAGCCGCGGTTGGGTTGGGTAATGATTGTGACGCGGCGGTCTTGATAAGCATATTGATCTAAAACAGTGCCGCATTGATCGGTAGAGCCGTCATTGATGCAAATGATTTCGATGTTGGTATGCGTTTGGTTGATGATGCTGTCCATGCATTGTCTCAGATAGTTTTCGACGTTGTAAACCGGGACAATGATCGACACATCCGGTTTAATAAGGCATTTGATCCAAGGAATATGTCGGAAAGAAAATGATATTTTTATACTTAGGAAGGTAATTTTCAGGCTTTTGGAAGTGTAGTATGCGGAAAACAAAGGTTTCATGAAAGTGCTGCATTTAAACGTTCCTTTTTTTACCGCACTGCAAAATGCAGAGTTGGTTCTAATTTTTCTTGTTATAATAATCTGTTGACATCATAATACTTTTTTTCTAAGCTGTAGATAAATAACCAACGTTTTATTGTATACTTTTTGTTATTTTGCCGGTTAAAAGATTGGGCCGTTTGGGATTTTGGTTGATACACGGGAAGGCTGATCTCTTAAGAAGCCTAAGGCCATAAGTGAGAGACAAGCCCGGCAAAGGAAGGCAACTGGTTGGAGAAAGCGAATAAATTTTTTCAAAGTTTAAAATTATTATTGACATTTGTTTTCAAATGACATAGAACAATTTCTGTTTTAGACAATTGCCCCATCGTCTAACGGCAGGACAGCGCACTCTGACTGCGTTAATCGTGGTTCGAATCCATGTGGGGCAGCCAAACAATAAAAAACCACCCTTTGGGGTGGTTTTTTATTGTTTGATTAATGTGCTTTGGACTTGAATTGCGGGAAAGTGGTTTGGCTATAAGCAAAAGGCGGGCGCGGAACGGCGGTGAACCGAGCGGCGAGTGAACGCAACGGAACCGTATGCTAAGGTTGAGGACAATCCATTGACATGTTCCGAAAGTGATAAAAGCAGGAGAACGGATTTGACAGCTGCTGCTGTTTCTGGTATGTTTTTTTTCGGAAAAAAGGAGAAAGATCAATGCCGTCGTTAATGAAAAAAGCGATCTTTCGGCTCGTCAAAATAACCGTAAAGCTGTTGTCGAAGATGTTAGGATGGATTATTACGCTCATTCGGGATATCAATTACAGAAATCGGTTGGCCGGTATGACGCCGGAAGAGCGTCGTATGGCTCAGAAATACCGGGAATTGGCCGGTGAAACGATGCTTATGTGGGAAGAATGTAGGGACAAAGATGACAATCTGCGGTAGTTTGATTACGTTGTTTTTGTTAGGATGACCGGGGATAGTATTTGAAGCGGGCTTAGAAAAAAGCGAAACAAATAAAAAAACCGGCAGACTTGATATTCGTCCTTTCCGGGTTTTGCCTTCTAATTTGATAGCGAGGTCTTGCAAGCCGGATTTACAGGATACCCTTTTATTATAAGTTTTTCTTATTGTAATTGAGCATTTTTTATAGCAAGAAAACCCCGGGATGTTCGGAGGGTATGGGATAATAGGCGCAAAGGTTGAGAAAGGTTCCTGTTTAATCAAAATCATAGTCGATGTAACATGTTTCGTCAGTTCCGCATTCACTGCATTTGCGGGGATATTTCGGGTCTCCGCCCGTTCTTCTTTATCGTCGTCGTAATTATAGCAGATATCTTCTTCAAGGCCGGATCGGGGGGAGAAAAGGTCGATGCAGGGGGAAAGGAGAGAGAAGTATCGGAGGAGAAAAGGTGGGATAAAGAATGGAGAAGAGGGAAAAGAGTCGGATCGGAAGGGAAAAAAACGGTTGGGCGGTCAGGAGGGGGAGGTTGGAGATGTGAGAGATGATGGCAGAGAAAGGCGGGGAAGAAGGAGAGAGGAAATAGGGGGAGGAGAAAAGGATGTTGGGAAGGGAGAGGAAGACAGGGCAGAAAAGGGAAGATAGCTGAGGCACAGAGGGAAAAGCGGTCGGGATGGAGGAAAACAGCGATGGGCGGGCATCGGTGGTTCTTGACAAAAAATCCGTGTTGAGGTAAAAATGTGTCGTATTGTGATTTTTGTGTTTAACTTTTTAAATCTTATTATTTATGTCAGCAAAACTGTTTATTTTCGATGTGGACGGCGTATTGTTGGATTTGTGGGCAACCATGAAAGGCGTATACGAAGAATTTACCTCGCAAAAGCTGAGCCAAAGCCAATGGGATGACGTTATTGCCGATTATCTTCGTGATCCGGTTCCCTATCGGCAGTTCGGCGAATATTTTGACAATTCGGACGCCATGGCATCGCTCTCGGCCGTTCACGGTATGCCGGAACTGGTCCGAAAGCTGAAGCTGCTGGATTTTGATTTGATGATCATTACCAGCGTGACTGACCGGGAAGACATTACCCGTAAGCGTGAAAGCAATCTCAGCCATGTTTTCGGCGACGTCTTCGATCGGATCATTTATACCGGTCGCGGAAGTTCCAAGGCTGCTGCGTTGGAAGAAGCGGCAAAAGGTTATCATGTCAGCTTTTTTTGCGATGATCATCCGAAAAACGCGGCTGCCGGACGCGGTATTGTCACTTACCCGTTGTGGTTTGCCAATCCGCATCAACGGCCGATTTGGGAAAAAATCGACCGGGAAGGGATTATTGAAATTCGCTCGGCCGAAGAAATTTTTGAGTTGGCCAAAAAAGTTTGATTGACTTTACAAAAGTGAGAAGCAGCGGTTTAGGATCGCTGCTTCTTTTTTATGAAAAAAGCGAAAAAACTTTAGGCAAAAAAACAAAAGAAAAGGGGAAAAAGGGAAAAGCGGTTGGAGAAACGGAAAACAGGCGGGTGGACAACATAAAAAAATTTATGACGAAAGTTGGAAAGTATAAGGAAAACAGGCGCAGCGTTTGGCCGAACAACATGTTATCGGAAACAAAGCCGGACTTGTAATTGACAAGACGGTCGTCGATCGGCGGCAAAGTCAAACTTGTTCTTGCAGCCATTGTTGCAGTACGGAAACGATCTGCGCCATGTCCGGACGTGCCGCGGGATCTTTTTCGGTGGTTTGGCGGATCAACTGCTGTATGAGGGAGGTATTGAAACCGTCATATATTGTTTTTATTGCGGCAATTGCCGCTTCGATATCATGGAAACCGTTGAAGTTGCCGGTGAGAAAAATCCACAGTGTTTTGCCAAACGAATAAACGTCGGCCTTGCAATAATCCGCTGTTTGCGGCGCAGATGACATTTCCGGTGCGATGGTTGAAGATGGACCGACCGGGCGCCCAGGTTTCAATAATTCGGTCTGATGCGGCCGGTAGAGCAATTCGAGATCGGCAAGTTTGTATTGCCCGTTGCAGAACAGAATGTTATCCGGTTTGATGTCGCGGTGGGCTATCCCTTCGCGATGCAGGGCAGACAGGGTTTCGGCGATTTGGCAGAGGCCGCTGATTTTGGCGGGCAAGGAAAGTTGCTGTTCCGTCAAACGGCGGATGCCGGTTGCCCGAGGCATGGTGTACCAACATGGTTGCGCGGAATGATCGTAATCAAGAATGGGGATCAATCCGGGATGGCGTTGGTGCAATTCCAAGGTATTGCGAATTTCGCGGGCAAAGCGTTGTCGTGTAAGGTCGGGGGCGTCCGGCAGCAGAAGTTTGATGACTTGATTGCCGTTGATGTCGGGATTTAGAACCGCAAAAACATTGTGACGGATCGGGTTAAGAGAGCGGTCGGGGTTGTAGGAATAGGGACCGGCGGAGGCGACGGGAGCGTTTGGGCGTTGGTTAAGAAGAACGTTGGCGGCGTATTCGCCGACGTTGACCGCTTCGCCTTCGGTCGGCAGCATATGCATCGCAAAACCCGGTGACGAGTTTATTTCGACAATGCGGTAAGAATCCGGAGTTTGCTTTTGCGTTATATCTTTGCAAATAAAGTCGATGCCCATAAACGGCAGCGGGACCAGCCGCATGACTTTGCGGGCGATTTTAATCACTGACGGGTGAACCAGAGCGGTGACGTTACGGGAAGTGCCGCCTTTGGCAATGTTGGAAGTGAGGCGCAAGTAGATTTTTTGCCCGGCCGGGATAACGCTCTGCAGGGAAAGGTTCCGACGTTGCAGACAGGTGAGGACGGTTGAGTCGACGGTCAGCGGACAGAGGGACGTGTTGACGGTCTCTTTTAGATTTTGGCGGATTTGATTTTCGCCGGCGATGATTTGTTGAATGGTTCGGATACCGTCGCCGATGATGTGAGCCGGTTCACGACGCAAAACGGCGTATTGGCCTTTTTGGGTGATGAAAATGCGGTGTTCGGTGCCTTCGAAATATTCTTCGAGGATAAATTTGGCATGAGGGGGATTGTTTTTCAGAAAACGGCTGACGATGGGACGGAGCTCGGTTTCGCTGCGGATATCGACGAAGACATTGTCGCCGTGAGAACCCCAGTCGGGCTTGAAAACCAACGGAAAACCGAGTGCCCTTGCATAAGGAAAGGCAATCGTTTTTTGGTCGCGGGTGAAGACGTCTCCAAGCGGAACCGCAATGTTGTTTTGCAGCAGCAGGTTTTTAACAAATATTTTGCTGGCGGTTAATACGACCCAATTGTAAGGCACGTTCTGATTGAAACGGTCCAGAAAATAGGTTTCGCGGTTGCGGAAACGTACGCGGATGATTTCTTTTTCGAGATCTTCAATAAAAACAGAAGCTCCTTTTTTAATCAGAGCTTCCGCTAATATTCGTTGGTTGGTATGCAGATTTTCCAGCTTATCCGAGTCTTCCACCGTTGCGCTGTCCTCTGTTGGCGGCTAACCGTGTCAGTTTGGCTTTTAATTGCTGCTGACGGTATTTGTTTTTGTTTTCTTCGATTTTTTTGATTTTTTTGCCGTTGTCTGCCGCCTGATATCCCGGGCTTTCGCCGGAACCGTATGAAGGAGAGTAATTCGGACTTTCTCCCCCGCCGTAATTGCGGGAAGGACGGTAATCCGGGCTTTCGCCGCCGTAGAAATAAGAAGGGCTTTCTGACATTTGTTTATTCCCGATATTAAAATTGAGTATATCGTAACAAAAAACTGCTAAAAGTCAAGGATAAAGAGGGTAACGGCATGGCGTACGACCTGATGTTTCAACTGTTGGGCAGCTTGCGCACCCCAAATCCGGTCGAAAATAAAACGGGCCGCATCCAGGTTTTCGAACTCAAAAAAAGTATCCAGCGTTCGGTCTTCGCGGAAGCCGTTGTCCAGCAGCCATTGGTTGTAGGTTTCGGTACGACGGAGGGGGTCGTTAATCCGGCCGCGCAGTTCTTCAAACTCGCTGTCCGGTGCATTTTCGACCAGAATGATGCGGCCGCCGGGCGTAAGTTGCCGGCAGAGACGGGAGAGAATTTTTTCCCTTTTTCCGGCGTCGGTAACGGTGGAAAGCATCCAGGATGAGAATATGACGTCAAAGCGGTGCGGAAATGCAATTTCCGCCGCGTCGCCCGTTGCCGTGGTAACGTTGGAAAAACCGCGGGTTTTATTGCGGGCGGTTTGCAGCTGGGCGGCGGCGGCGTCAAAGGCAAAAACCGATTTGGCATGCGGCGCAAACAAGGCGGCATATTTGCCGGTACCGCAACCGACGTCGGCGATGTCTTTGCCTTTGATCAGCGGGATGACGGCGTCGGTAATCAGGCCCGGTTTGTCTTCGGCTTGGGCAAATGTTTCGTAAATATCGGAATGTTTGTAGTAGATGTCCGATTTTTCCAGCAGATTTTTCATTTTAAGTTTCCTTTTGCAAGATCAGGATGGCATCGCGGTTATCATTTTCGACCGCCGAAGGAAAATCGTATTCCCGGTAACTGTATCCGGGAAGAGAAAAGCAGCGCAGGCGTTCTTCGCGAAGGTTGGCACAATTGCGGTGTGAGGAGGCGTGTTTGTCTTTGAGATCGTAGATATACCCAACCGCCAGTTGTCCTTGAGGTTTGAGGCGGTTCAGCAGCGGTCGGATAACTTTTTCGCGGTATTGATATAAATAGTCGCCGTCGAACATCAGATGGGAATAGTCGATGATGTTGGAAAGGAAAACCAAATCATAGGTGCGGGTTAAGTGACGGGAAAGCTGTTGTACCTCGCTGAGGATAAAAGTTTCGGGCGTGAGGAGACGGCGAAGCTGCCGATAAGCCTGTTCCGATTGCAGATAGGGATTGTTGGCAATCAACTGTTGTCGGCTGAGGCGAAGCGGTTTGAGAAAGGAACATTGTTCGCGGCGATCAAATAAAAAACGGCAGGGAAGGCTGAGCTTCTCGCGCAGTCTTTGGTAAAAGGACGGTTCCGAAATGCCTTGAAGGCAGAATTCAACAAACTGTTGGCAGCTGAATTGTTCGATTGCCTTGCGTTTGAGTTCAATCACATATTTGGCATACAGGTTGACATCGAAACAGTCGGTTTGTCGGGCGCCGCGTAAGGTGAAATTGAAGAGGTGATCGCCGGAAGCGCCGACAGTCAGAACGGTTTTGCCGGAGACATCCAAAGTGTTGAGAATGCCGGTGATGTTCTCGGTGGAAAACAGGTAGGCCGGGCTGTTGACGGAAAAACGGTGCCGGGTTGAAGGTGGCGTGACAAGCAAGTCATTGAGGCGGCTGACTTCGTGTACGGTTTCCGGTTGTTGGGCGGGGCAGCAATTTAGGCCGGTTTGTTCAAGGATACGGGCGGCAGCGGTAAATCTGTCGTCGGTCAAAACTTCGCTCAGACGATGTTGCCGCAAATTTTTGGCATAGGTGTATTCGGGAAGTTTTTCGGCAATCCAGGTGCAGGGCGCGACGGTACCGCCGCTGTTAATGAAAAGGAACTTGCTGCCGCCCGGACAACGGCAATTTTGACAACGGGGCGCGGCTTCGGAAAAACTGAAATTTATTTTGATACCGTCAAGTTTGAACGAAGACAGGAGATCTTTGAAATGCCGTGGTGTTTGAGATGTTTTCAAGTTTTGCAGGTTTTTGCCGCGTCCGACCGGTTCCATGAGGGAGAAAATCACTTCGTCGGCGCCGAGTTCGCGGCAAAAACGTGCCGTTTGTTCGAGGCTGTTTTCGTTGCCTTTGTAAATCAGGCTGCCGATGCGAAGATAACCGATCCCGGCTTTGACCAGATTTTTGATGCCTTGTACGGTCGGGGTATAAGTCCCTTTGCCGCGGGCGTTTTCCTGAGTTTGGCGGTCGTGGCCGTCGAGACTGACGTGAACCATTTCGAGTTTGATTTCCGCCAGTTGGCGGGCAATGTCCGGCGAAATCAGCGATGCGTTGGTGGAAACGTCGGTTTTCAGTCCGATATCGACCGCATGACGGAGCAGCGTCAGCAGGTCGGGACGGCAAAACGGTTCGCCGCCGGTGATTTTAAGGTGGGTAAAACCGTTTTCTTTCAATTCGGAGATCAGTTGCAAGGCACGTTCGGTATCCAGTTCGCCGGCGTTGCTATCGGCCGCGGCATTGAAAATGCAATAAGGGCAGCGATAATTGCAACGGTTGGTAATTTCCCAAATGACCCGTGCGCCGCGCGCAGGGATGCGGAACAGGCAATAGGTGCCGATTTTCTGGTTAAATTCCGGTTGGTTGCTCAAAGTATTTTTCCGTTTCCGATTTTGTTAGCGGTTGTTCCGTATTGACAAAGAATAGTTTACCGCCGGCAGAAAAGCAAATGTTTTCGAGTGTTTTTCGATTGTACAGCCAATCGGTTTGGTTTTGCAGGCGGCCGTTGATTTCGGTTTCCGACAAATCGCCGCCGTTTAAGCGCCGGATTAGTTCTTTGTCCGGGCAGCAGGTAACGGCGAGGTTGTAATCGACCAGAGGCAGATAGCCGTCTTCAACCAGCCGCGCCCATTCGAGCAGAAGAAAATCGGCGGCGGAAGCAGTCGCAACGGCTTCGCGGACATATTTCAGGATATACGGATTGATCAGGCTGTTGTAATGTGCCGTCTGTTCCGGAGCGGAAAAGACCAGACGGGACAAGCGGGCCGGGTCGACGGTTTGGAAACGTTGCCGCAAAAGTTGTTTCAGGTCGTCATTTTCGCCGATCAGACGACGGCGTATTTCGTCAACGGAAAGATACAGGCAGGTGCGGCCGTTTGCCGTCAGCCATTGAATAAGGCTGTGGGCGAACGTTGTTTTGCCCGATGCCATTTTTCCGGTAATTCCCAACTTTTTCATTTTGTCCATCCGATTCCGTATCGCAGCGGACAAAGCGATACGATTTTTAAGTTTTTGTCATTCCAGTCAATATGCCGGTATTTTTGATAATCTTCAATGCCGTTTAGCACCAGATAACCGATATTTTGAAGCTCTTTCAGAAAAGCCTGAACGCTGTCCGTGATTTCGGTATCGTTCATCCGGGTGAAGTGGTTGACCGGACGGTTGTTATGGATATATTGGGAGGCTGCTGCTTCTTTTTGCTGACAACTGATCGCTGTGCCCAGCCGGACAGACAGGTAATGAAGTCGGATTTCGTCGGGCATGGTTTGTTTGATCAGTGAGAACGTTTGTTGCAAATCTTCTTCGGCTGCATCGGGAAGATCGATAATCCAGCTGGTTCGCACACGAAATCCGGCATAACGGGCATCGGAAACAGCAGCGGCGACTTGTCCGGCCGTTTGTTTTTTGCCGATCTGATGCAGCAGCCGGTCACTGCCGGACTCTGCACCGAAGTGTATCCAGCGGAAACCGGCCTTATACATGAGTTGTGCCAAATTGCGGCTGAAGTTGCCGACACGGCCAAGGCAGCCCAGCGTGACATTGATTTTTTTGTTCAGGATCAAACGGCAGATTTCTTCCATACGGCTCGGGGAGGCCAGTGCATTGTCATCAAGAAAGATGATTTTTTGTGCGTGGGTGTTAACAACTAAACGCTCGATTTCGTCGACGACTTGCCGAGCGGTTTTGGCACGCCAGTTTCCCCAAAATGCAGGGACGTGACAAAAGCTGCAGCCGTTGGGACAGCCGCGGCTGCTTAAGAGCGGACGAACGTCGATATAATTTTCGAGCTTGATCCGTCGGTAATCGGGAAGCGGAAAGCGAGTGAGGTCCGGGCGTTGTTGCAGGGGAAGAGTTTTTATGCAACGGTTCGTGTCAAGGAATGCGGTACCGGGAACATTTTGTCGGCCTTCCATCAGCTGACAGATTGTATCTTCGGCCTCATATAAAAGGGCACAGGCAAAAGGAGAATCCGAGAAAATAAATGTTTCGGGCTTGAAAGTTGCCTGTTTGCCGCAAATGCATACAAAAGCTTTTTTTTGACGGTAGAAACCGGCGATGGAAAAAAGGGTTTTGAGAGTTGCGTTTTTATGCAACGGAATGTGGTAGTCGCAAACAATCAATACAAAATCGTAAGCGCAGGCATGAAGATCCGCAACCGTGAGCCGTTCGGCATCCATGTCGAGAAAATCTGCCTGAAAGCCCCGTTGTCTGACACAGGAGACAAGAGTGACAATATCGGCCGGTTCGATCAAAAAACTTTTGGGGTTATACGGCGTGTCGGGCGGGTTGATGATCAGGAGGTTGGGCAAGGCGGTCTCGTCGGTTGAAAACGGTGTTGGACTTATGGCTGTTGAAAAAGCGGAAAACGCAAATAAAAAAGCCGGGTAATCCCGGCCGGAATTTCGTTCGGGCGTTTATTTGCCGTTGTTGCCGCAGTTGCCGGTTCCTTCGCTGCAGTCTTTGCCGCACTGGCAGTTGTCACCGCACCGGCAATCTTCACATTGGCAATTTGGGTTGTTGCATTTTCCCATTTGTTTTCTCCTGTTAAATTTATTGACGACTTTAATATAATGCGTAAACGGCGGTTCGTCAACCGGTTAAAGTTGAGCATGTTGTGAGAACAGCATGACGGGAAAAATCGGCCTTTACATTACGGGGGTTTTGTTATATGGTAGAAACAGACAAAGATTATTATAAAAACGCTATATTATGAAAAAAAGAATTTATTATGTGGTCGGTATTACCGTAACCGACACCGATTTGTACTATCCGATCATGAATATGCTGAGCGGTTTTTTTTCTTCCGAATATGCGCATAATTACAGGATGTACGCTCACGGCAACAGTTACAAGATGATAACCGAGCCGGTTAATGACAGGCTTTTTGCCGGTAATCCCGACGGTCGCCATGTTCATATGTTTATGATTGAAGGTTCGGAGACCTTTATTGAATGTATGAAGAAGTATTTGTTTGAAGGAAAGGCCTGGAAAAGATGGGATGTGACGCCTTATTTTGAATTTGTAAAAGGCGAAGACAACCAGATTGTTCCGGTCGAGTGGTTTAACGACGCGTTTAAACAATTTCTCGGATTTTAATCGCGGTTTATGCTGAAAAAAGAGAACGGCTTGCAGGCTGTTCTCTTTTTGTTTATGGACAGGAAGACTGTTCTGTTTCTACCAGTCTTCCAAGCCGTCAAAGATATTGCCGATTTCGCGTGCGTCTTCGGTGCCGATGCCGTCGATGTAGAAGATTTCGTTGCGTTGCGGGTTGATAACGCAAAATTGGCGGCATAAGCCAACAAAGGTTTGGTCGGCAGAAGTTTCCGCCGCTGCAAGTCCGGTTGTGTTTTTGCCGCGGGGAATAAAAGCGTATTCTTCGCTGTAGGGTTTGTTTTGCGAAAGATTGTTCAAAGCCGGTAAGAAAGATGAGGGGTAGGGAATATCGGTGAAATAAACGACAAATTTTTGATTTTCGTTATAATAGTTGCCGTATAATAACGAATTTTGCAGATAACGGACCGTTTCTTGGGGGAGAGCGATCGTTTCGGCGGCAAAGGGGATTTCAGTTTCGGCGTCGGCAAGATCGTTGCGGGGGACGGCAATATCCGCAACGGCGGCATTTTCATTTCCGACCGGCAGAAGCGAAGGCCAGATGATGTACAGGGCGACGGCAACAACGGCGACCAGGGTAATTTTGAGGCTGTTTGATTTCATGGCAATTCTCCTTATGCGGAACGGAAACATTATCGTACGGAAAGATTAAAGAATAATAAATTTAGATAGGGCGTTTTCGGGGGATTTGAAATATGAACTTTGGTCGACGCCCTTCTGAGTATCTTTATGACAAAAGAAAAAATGTGGCGCCGGTGAAAAAAAAAGCACTGCGGGAGCAGTGCTTTTTTTCAGAAAGTATTGATTAGAACAATACTTTGGCGTTGACACCGAGCGTGTAGCTGTAATCAACCAGGTCGCTGTAATTTCCGCCCAGATAATAATCGCCGAAAACGCCGACGGTAACATTATCTTTTACAAAATAGTTGGCTTCGGCCTGTGCCCACCAGGTGTTGGTGTTGGTGCCGTCAAGAACGAAATCGTAACGGATGCCGGCGTCAACCGAATATTTGTTGCCGGTTTTGTGTACGCCGTTGAACCAGGAGTAGTCCATGGTACGGTCAGCCTGGTCGATCGGGCTGGCGGCAGTGAACGAAGTGTACGGAGTCCAGCCATCCTGCATAGAATAGCCTAACTTGGCGTTGGCTTCAACTTCTTTGTACCATCTGGAATCCGTGTTGCGATGGCCATACCAGCTTTTGGGATTGAAGGTATAATAAGAGCCGCCGACCTGAGCCAGCCAATTGCCGTTTTGCATATTGTATTTGGCGCCGATTTTATAATCGAAGTTGTGGTCGTTATTATATTCCTGATTGGTCAGGCCCTTGAAATCAAACTGGTTGCCGAGTTCCGCCACAACGGCAAAATCATCGGTAACACCGTAGGTGATTTCTTCGGCAGCGCGAAAATCTTCGGCAGCGCCGCCATTATGTTTTAATTTGGTGCGATCATATTGTACCGAAGTGTCGGACAATACTTTGCCGGTACCTGGAAGGTACATCGGCGCCGTAATGTCTTCGGCGTTGGCAGCACCGGCAAACATAACAGTTGCAGTTGCCAAAAGAATAGTTCTGTAGTTCATGTAAAGTCTCCTTGGTTATTAAAACTTTTGTGAATAAATGTATCACAAAAAGTACTGTATCAGATAATTTACAGATTTCAACAAATAAAAAACGATTCGTTGCTTTTATTTATATATCAGGCGGCTGTTGCCTCGGAGAAAATGCGTTTTTGCCGCCGTTTCAGAAAACGTAAAAGCGTCATGCGGTCGACCTTGAGTTGGCGGGCAATTTGGGCCTTGGGAATTTTCTTTTCCAACATACGGTTGATGCGTTCTTCGACGTCGGTGAGTTTTAGTTTTTTGTTGCCGCGGCCGGACGGGCGGCCGAGTTTTTTACCCTCGGATTTTATTCGGCTGAGCGCTTCTTTGGTACGTTGGGAAATGAGGTTGCGTTCGATTTCGGCCGAAAGGCCGAAGGCAAAAGCGAGTACTTTCGACTGAATGTCACTGCCGAGACGGTAGTTGTCTTTAATGGTCCAGACCTGGGCTTCGGCGCTCAGGCAATAGTGCAGAATTGTCATCACCTGCAGCATGTTACGTCCCAGACGCGAGATTTCCGAGGCAATTAAAATATCGTTTTTTGTCAGCTTTTTGAGCAATTTTCCGAGTTTGCGCTGTCGGAAATCGGTAGCGCCGGAAATTGTTTCTTCGAACCAACGATTGATGGCAATGCCGTTTTTCTGGGCAAAGTTTTCGATTTCAAATCGTTGGTTTTCGGTGGTTTGTTTATCGGTGCTGACCCGAATATATCCGTATATCATTATAAATCCTTATAAATAGAGCAGTTAAATTTGTTGTTGTTGCACCTTTATTTGTTAGATAATGTCAAAGTGCAGCAAAATAAGGTGTATTTTATTGTTATATCTATGCAAATTATATTTACGGATATGCAGAGATAAATAACAAAAGTTTATATGCTTAGGTATGTGTTATCGGCAGATTGCAGTCGTCAGCAAGGTTTATAAAGAATTTTACTTTCGGCCGGAAATATGCATAATGAGATCCGGGAAGGTGAATGTTGGAAAATATAATGACATATGGTTATGCCGGCTTGTTCGCAATCAGTTTTGGTGCGGCTACGATTCTGCCGGTGAGTTCCGAAGCGGTTTTTGTCGCAATGATCGGCAGCGGTTTTAATCCGTGGATTTGCGTTGCGACGGCATCTGTCGGCAACTGGTTGGGCGGAATGACAAACTATTACTTCGGATATTTGGGAAAAACCGAATGGCTGGAAAAATATTTGAAAATTAAACGGGAAAGAATTGTTAAGGTACGGCATTTTGTGGCCGGTAAGGGAGCGATATCGGCCTTTTTTTGCTTTTTGCCGGCGGTGGGAGATTTGCTGGCTTTTGTGTTGGGGATGATGCGGGCGAATTTGCTGACGGTCAATGTTTCGATGTTTTGCGGCAAGTTGTTTCGTTATGCGGTGTTGGCTTACGGAATTTTGCAGGGGATCGCGTGGATCGGGAGCTGGTAGAAAATGTTGCCGCTGCCATATTTTTATTGACAAACGTTTGTCGGCGTTATATAAGGCAAAAAAATAATGCCGACATAGCTCAGTTGGTAGAGCTACTGATTTGTAATCAGTGGGTCGGGAGTTCGAGTCTCTCTGTCGGCACCATACAGTTGTTAAGGCCTGATACATGAGTATCAAGGTCTTTTTTTTTAGGTAAAAATATGCGCAGGATTGCTGACAGCGTTTTTGCAAGCTTATGAAAAGGTTTTTCGTATTTGATTGAAAATAAAGATGTGTTAAAACAGCGGATTACTGTTGTAATGGAAAATATGACAGCTGAGTTTCAGGCAGATGCGTTTAAACGGTCCTTTTTTTGATACAGCAAAATAATATTTGAAGAAGAATTGAAAAGCAAACAAAACAACAAATGATCAACAACTTAATTATTATCCACATATATTACCAAAGAAGGATTGTAAGCATCAAAAAAAGGACCATTTAAATGGGCCTTTAAATTTCAATCAGGAGAGATTTTATGTTTTTTTATCGTAAGATATTATTAGGTTTTAGTTCGTTTTTAGTAACGACGACGGCTCTTTCTGCAGCGGCTGAAGTTTTGACGATTGACGGCGAAACTTATCAAAACAAAAGCGGTACAAACGGTGCCGCGTTATATGTTAACGACAAACAGGAAGTTAACATTGCCAATACGAAGTTTTTGGACAACACCGCCACTTCGAAAGCCGGGGGAGCTTATATTGCAAACGCACAGAAAATTGTGTTGGATGAGGTGGAGTTTTCCAATAACTATTCTAAAAGCGGCGGCAGCGGGCTGACGATTGTCACTGCCCGTAACGAAGATGCCGTTATAGATATTTCAAATACGCTTTTCAGTCATAATCAAACCAGTATGGATTCTTCTTATAACCGCGGCGGGGCGTTGGTTGCCGACGGCGGCACTTATCAGCTTAACAATGTTCGTTTTATCGAAAATTCTGCCGGATCGGGCGGAGCTATATTTGTAACCAACTATGCTCGGCTCAATCTTAAAGACTCTTTATTTGACGGAAACTTTTCCGACAATTCGTTCGGGGGCGCCATTGTGGCGACCGGCGGGGCGACAATTATGATTGACAACACTGTTTTTCAGAATAATCAGGCCAAAAACGAATATGATGCCGGTGCGATATCTTTGTTTGACGGTCAACCGGAAGCGTCCATTGAATATATCAAGAATTCGAAATTTATTAACAATCTTGCCGAAGGAGACGGCGGAGCCATTTCCTCGTCAGGCGGAATAAAATATATTGAAGGTTCTTTGTTTGAAAAAAACGAGTCCGGGTTCGTTTATAAAGGTGCGGCCGGCGGCGGTGCGATGTGGATGAAAATTCATAAAGGTTATAACACGGTTGTTTTTAATTCTGATTTTGTGGAAAATAAAAGCGGAAAATATGGAGGAGCCATCGTTACGGAAGCAGGAAAAAACGATTACCTGTTTATTGTCGACTCTTCTTTTATCGGTAACACGGCGGCGAGTGCCGGCGGTGCAATTTACACTACCGGCAATTTGAACATTTTTGCCGACAAAAAGGATGTGCTTTTCCGGGGAAACAAGGCTTATTACGGAAATGACATTTATTTTAATACCGGTAATCAGAAAGATATCAATTTGGCGGCCAATGCCGGACGAAAGATTGTTTTTGACGGCGGAATTATGGGCAGCGGAGCGGCAAATGCTTATGTTAACATCAATCCGTCCGGTTCTGCCGAAACTTATGCCGTCAGCGGCGGAAACAGTTATACCCTGAGCGACGGAAAAAGTTATACGGTCGGCAGCAAAGGCGAGATTCAGTTTAACAATAAGGTCAGTGATGTTACTCTTAATTTGTATGACGGTATGATGTCGGTGGGACAGAATGCGGAAATTAATGCCGGTGTTGCCAATCCGGACGGATGGATTGACGGAAACGATCTCAATGCCTACGGCGGCGTTATCAATTCGATCAACGGGGTGATCGGGACCATGACTTTTAACAATCTGGCCCTGTTTAATTCCACCGGAATGCAAGTGGATGTGGATTTGGCCACGGGGCGGACTGATAACATAAAGGCCACGGGCGCAATTTCCGGTGACGGAAAGTTGGTTATAGAAAAAATGAATGTGGTGGCAGATACTGAAAACGAAAATGTTTCGGTGGTGTTTGCCGATGATGCTCTTAAAGACAGAGTGAGTTTGAATGTTGCGGAAGTGATGTCAGACATATGGAAATATGGAGTGACATATGATCCTGAGCAGGGGAGTTTTGATTTTGTACGTAACGGAAGCGCAAATCCGACGCCGGATCCGGAACCTGAGCCGACACCGGATCCCAAGCCGGATCCCAAACCGGTTCCGGTGCCCCGGCCTGTACCGACGGATTTTAATCCTTATGTCTATGAGAAAAGCGTTGTTCTTTCATATATTGCCAATATTCAAAAAACCATCAATCAGATGCTGTTTAATGATGTTCAGGATGTTCAGGTGGATTTTGCATCTGAAAAGGATCGCGGCGGCAAAGGCATCTGGATAAGATTGTCCGGATTTGATGACAGTTATAATTTTAAAAATTTTGATAAAACAGATACTAAAACCGCATTGTTGACGGCAGGGATAACGTCGGAACCGGTATGGTTTGACAATGTGAAGGCAAAATGGACGGTTTATGGAGGTACCGTGCAGGGCGAATCAAAATATGATCATATTAAAATTGATCAGCACGGCGGATATCTCGGTACAACCGTTGCGGCCGAAAAGGAATCATGGGTTGTTGCCGGGAATATGACCGGGGGTATTTTGCGGGCTCATGCCGATAATATGTACGGAACCGATAAGTTTGACAGCTATTGGGGAGCGGTTGCGGTAAAAATCGGGTATAACTGGCTGCTGCCGGCCGATGTGGTTGTACAGCCCAGCATTCATACCGGGTGGAGTTGGATTGACGCCAAAGATTATACGAACGCGGCGGGTCGGAGAATGAATTCTGATCTGATGCAGGTTTGGGAATGGGCGCCGAATATCAGAATAAGCCGAAAATTTGCGTCCGGTTGGAACGGTTTTGTGCAAGGGCGGTATGTGTTTGCCGACAATAAAGGCGGAAAAACACAAATCGAGAATATCAATTTACCGCAAATAGAGGCCAAAAACTATGCGGAATACGGTATCGGAATTGAACGAAAAACCGAAAAGCATATGCTTGAAGCTTCGGTATATCGTCGTGACGGACAAAGAGAAGGCTGGAGCGGTTATCTCGGGCTTCGGTATATGTTTTAAAATAAACGCTGGATGACGTAAAGACAAACGGAACATCGCTTTATTGAAAAAAGTAATGTTCCGTTTTATTTTTGGGGTTAGAGTGTGCGAAGAAAAGGCGGAACGGCAATCCGGGTTTTATGGCTTGCGGCCGTAGAGGCGTTTCTTTTCTTCGCTCAAATGTTTTTCGGCGGCAGCGAGTTCAAGACTGCCTTTTTTGACCGCTTCTTCATAAAGTTTGATTTTATAGTCTATTTTTTGCAGGTGTTTATTGAAAAGGGCGATTTGTTCTTCGATTTTGATTTTTTGGTTTTTAAACATTTCCAAGCGTTGCGGCAGGGTAGAATTACCCTCGATAAACCAATCGATGTATTGCTTGATTCCTTTCAGCGGCATACCTGTGTCTTTGAGGCATTCGATCATAGCCAGCCAGCCGAGGTCGTTGTCGGAAAATACCCGCAATCCGGAACTGTTTTTTTTGAGAAACGGCAACAGCCCTTCTTTTTCGTAGTAGCGCAGCGTATGGGCGGTAAGACCGGTCATTTTTGCCGCTTGTCCGATAGAATATCCCATTTGTTCTCTCCTTGAATTCAGGCTAAACACAAATGGTCCGGATGTCAATAAAATGTTTGTTTTAGAGTTAGCTCTAATATAACGATTTGCAGGTTAGACAGTTTTTTCGGCTTGCATCATCGTAGCGGATGTGACAAAATTGAAGCGATGTGAAAGCGGAGGAACTGAAAATATGACTAAATGCAGCAGGTGTCGTATCGGTATGGCTGCGGCGAAAATTTTTATAATTGCGGCGTTGGTTTTTCTGACGGTGCGGAGTTTGGCAATTGAAATTTTTGCCATTCCCCCCGAAAATAATTATATTGCGCCCGGAGGAAAAGTGATGGCGCCGGAAAGCAAAGCGTTTTCGTTTGCGGTTGCCAGTGACAGCGGTGCGAAAAATGCACCGATTGAGAGGATTGTACGTCTGGCTCAGGACGAAGGAAATCAATTTATTTTGTATTTGGGCGATTTGGTGCGTTATCGCAATATCAGCCATTTTCGCTGGATTATTTCCGAATTGGACGAAAAGTTGGAGTTTCCTTTTTACATGATTCCGGGTAATCATGAGATTGCCAACCATTTTGGGCGACAGGACAAGTCTTTGTACAAAATGTTGTTCGGTCCGCTTTATTACTGGTTTTCTTACGGGGATGTGATGTTTATCGGTTTGGATTCTTCGGAAGAGAAATACAATGAAGCGCAATTGTCTTGGTTGGAAGACGTGTTGGAAAAAATCCGTCCCCATTACAAGTATTGTATCGTCTATACCCATGTGCCGCCGTTGTCGAAACCGCAATGGAAGAAAAAGATTTATGTTGACGGGTCGACCGAACGCATGGCGGCGCTTTTGCGGCAGCATCGGGTTGATTTGATTTTAGCCGGACATATTCATCAGTACTGGAAAGGGGAAATGCAAGGAATTCCGGTGGTGACGCTGATGTCTTCGGGGCAGAAAACGCGCGGTGAAATTGAAAAGTTCGGATATCTGAGCGTGCAGATATCCGAAGACGGTATCGGTGAGATTGTACCGCATTATCTGGAAGACAATTATGAAGACGATAATGAGTACATAGAGCTGTTGTTAAGCAACGTTCTGGTTGACGAACGCTCGCTGCTGGTTTGTCTGCTGATGCTGGTAATGGGGGTGATTTTAGCAGCCGGTGCGTTTATGTGCGGCCGCGGGCGTTAACGGTTGCCGTTCGCTGGTAAAGGTAACGCTGTCCGGTACGGCGGATAACCCAGAAGTAGCCGAGACTGACGACCGCAGATCCGCCGATCCAGGCAATCGGACTGGCATAGCAAATGCCGACATATCCGAGCCGGGCGGCCAGATAAATGGCGGCAAATGCCCGCATGCCGAGTTCGACAATACTTGAGATCATCGGTATGACGGCATTGCCCATTCCCTGCAAAGAGTTGCGGAAAATAAATATCTGGCCGAGAAAGAAATAAAACAGGATGCTGATATTGAGATAGGTTTGTGCGATTTCGATGACGTTATGATGTTCGTCGGAAACGAAAATGCCGATAATGTGGGTGCCGAAAAGGTACATGATGACAGCCAGAGAAAGGCTGAGGATAAGGGAGATCATTGAACATTCGAAAACGCCGCGGCGGATGCGACCGATCATGCCGGCGCCGAAGTTTTGTGCCACGTAGGTTGCCATTGCGACGCCGAAAGAGACCATCGGCTGAGTTGCCAACTGTTCAACCCGCATCGCCGAGGTGAAAGCGGCAATGGTATCGGGGCCGAAAGAGTTGCAAACGCTTTGCGTAACGGCGGCGCTGACGGCAATGATGGAAAACTGGACGGCCATCGGTACGGCGATTTTGAGATGCTGTTTGCTGAACTGCCAGTTGAGTTTCCAGTCTTCGGCTTTGGGATGAAGAAGCGGGAATTTTTTGCCGATGTAAAACAAACAGCAGATGACCGAGACCGTCATGGCGCAGACGGTGCCGAGGGCGGACCCTTTGACGCCGAGGCGGAACCGGTAGATGAACAAGATGTTGAAACTGATATTGAGCAAAGTGGTGAAAATCAGAAAATATAAAGGTGTTTTGCTGTCGCCCAAAGCCCGCATAAAGCCCGACAGCAGGTTAAAAAAGACGATCATGATGACACCGTAGGAAATGATGCTGATGAAGTCTTTGGCGTCGCGGAGAATTTCTTGCGGCACGTTCATAATTCGGAACAAGTAATCGAGTGAAAGCAGCATGATTGCGCTGGCGCTCAGCGTAAAAACAGAACTTAGGACGGTGGCGGTGGTGACGGAACGGCGCAGGCCCCGGTAATCGCGAGCGCCGAACCGCTGAGCGGCAATCACGGTCAGGCCGTTGGTGAAACCGATGCTGACCAAAACCAGCATGAAAAACAGCGGGGCCGAAACGCCGACGGCCGCCAGCGCCTGAATGCCGATCAGGCGGCCGACAATGATGATGTCGGAGATACTGTACATTTGCTGAAAAATATTGCCGATCAGAAGCGGAACGGAAAATTTCACAATTAATTTTAGCGGGTTGCCGGAGGTCATATCCTGCATATTTTTCACCATATGTGCTGATTGTTATAACGATAGGGGGTATAATTGATCTGACAGCTTTGTCAATATGTATTTGTAACATAAATTTAAATAGCCACCAACAAAAAAATTGATTATAATCATTCAAATGGGGAAAGTGTCCGTTTTTTTGAGTGAACATATGTTTTTGGGTCAGGATGGATAAAATGGCAGCAATTAATGACGAAGAGTTTTCTGATATTTATATTACACCGCAGAAGGAAGCTTTTGTTTGGAGCAAAAAGACTTCTTACGGTTTGAAGCCGGTGACTTTTGACGATTATAAAGAGTTTCTGGCGGCAGTGGAAAAAGGTTATGACGGCGAACCGAGTTATCTGATCATTTATAAAAATTTTAATTACCGGGTGGAGCGGACCGTTTCTTTATACGGCGTTCAGTATTGTGTGCGAAAAATGCCGCGGGTTGTGCCTGATTTTAAAGATTTGGGATTTCCGCCCATTTTGGCCAATCACTTGTGTTCGCTGGGAAAGGCAACCGGGTTGCTGTTGGTGTCGGGGGCGACCGGTTCGGGGAAAAGCACCACCATGGCTTCTTTGTTAAAGGAATTTTTGACTCGCGAGGGCGGTTATGCCTTTACGATCGAAAATCCGATCGAAATGCCGTTGGACGGCATTTATCAATGTCCGAGCGGAGATTTTGGATTATGTAAGCAGACATCCGCGCCCGGCGGTATGTGGGAAGAAGGGTTGAAGTCGGCTCTGCGATCGGCACCGCGTTACATTTTGCTGGGAGAAATCCGGACGCCGGAAGTGGCCTGTCTGGCATTACAGGCGGCGATGTCGGGGCACTTGATTTTTTCGACCATTCATGCCAACAGTGTGCCCGATGCCGTGAATGCGTTGGTCAAGTATGCCGGTTCGGGCGGTATCAGCGAAGAGATGGCGTATGAACTGGTTGCCGGCAGTTTGCTCGGATGCATTCATCAGGTGTTGGTGGGAGTGCCGAAAAAGCTGCGGGTAAGTTCTTTGTTTACCAATCCAAACGTTTCTCAAGCCGATCAGGTGCGAAATATTATCAAAAGCGGCAAGCTGAATTTTGCAACCGTGATGGAAGCGCAGAACATTAAAATGCTGAACGGCAAGCCTTTGTTCTCGGATCCGTATTGACGATGACAAAAGAAAAAGCCCCGGTCTCTGAACACGGGGGCTTTTTTTTACAGGCAGGAAGGGCATTATCCGTTGTTGCCGAGAAAGGAATTGACGCGGAAACGAAAGTAGGTTGTAAACGATTCCGGGTCGGAAATTCGGTTGGGCAGGTCGTCCAGTTTCTCAAAACCGAAGGTGGCGCCGTCATTGATGCGCACCAGCACGACACTCAGCGGAAGATGCAAATTATAAGTTTCGATAAAGTTGTATTCGTCATCGTTTTGGTAATCAATGACGAATAAGCTGTATTGATCTTGGTAATAACGGTTGTATATCTGTTCAATCAGATCAATTGTCTGCGGACAATCGTCGCAGGCGTCGTTGTCGTAAAAGACGTAGATGATCGATTTGTTGTAATTTTGGTCTTCGGCGGCAAAATATTGTTCCAGCGGTTCGGCGGGGGCGGCGGTGCCTTCATATTGCAACTGCTGGGCCTGAGCCGAAACCGAAGCAAGCAATGCCAGAGCCAACAAAAAAAATTTCATGACGTTTCCTCCTTGTTAAAGCGGAGAACATGCCTTTTGCAGCCATTGTTTTTCCCGGTTGTCAAGATGAGGGGATATCTTCCGGTATACCGTTTGATGGTACCTGTTAATCCAGGCACGTTCTTCTCCGGTTAGAAGATATTTATCAATCAGGCGCTTATCAAGAGGAACTAAAGTTAAAAATTCAAATTTCATCATATCCGAATTTTTTATCGGCGTGACGTACATTAAATTTTCAATCCGGATACCGTAACAGCCGGCTTTGTAATAACCCGGTTCGATTGAAGTGACATTGCCGGCCTGCAAAGGCTGTGGTGAACCGTACCAGGAAAAATTGTTCGGATTTTCGTGGACGTTCAAAAAATGGCCGACCCCGTGTCCGGTGCCGTGCGCGTAGTCCATTCGGTAACGCCACATAACGCTGCGGCAGACGGCATCCATTTTGGTGCCGGCGACATTGTCGGGAAAGGTGAGCGAGGCCAGAGCGATATGTGCTTTGAGGACAATGGTGTAATTGCGGATGATTTCCTTAGCCGGTCGTCCGATTGCAATTGTCCGGGTGATGTCGGTGGTGCCGTTAAAATATTGAGCGCCGCTGTCAAGCAGAAGGACAGAGTTTTTGGTCAGAAGGCTGTTATGTTCCGGCGTCGGCTGATAGTGGATAACGGCGGCGTTGGCACCGCTGCCGGCGATGGTGGCAAAACTGTCGCCGTAAAACAACGGCTGTTGTCGGCGGAAGCTTCGCAGTTTTTCGACGATTTGCCATTCGCTTATCGGTTTGCGATTATGATCAAGCCAGCACAGGAAACGGCAAACGGCAATGCCGTCATGCAGGTGGGCCTGTTTAAAGCCGGTGAGTTCGGTTTTGTTTTTGACCGACTTTAATTGTTGGCAGGGATCGTTCATGTCGGCGGGAACAATATGGTGTTTGGACATGATGTTAAGGATTTGTGCCGGCGTTTTGTTAAATTCCATCAACCAGGCTTCGGAGGCGAAGGCGGCGATTTCCGACTCGATAGCGGAAAAAGGTAAAAAACGGAACGGGCAATCGGCGGGAAGTTGCAGATTTTCACCGAAAAGCCGGAATTGTCCGTCCGCGGTAATCAAGGCCATGGCCCGTAATACCGGACTTTCCGGGAGAGCGTCGGAACGCAGGTTGAGCAGCCATGAGACGCTGTCGGCGGCAGCGCAGAAACAAGCGCTTTTTTGGTGTTGTTTGAGAAAATTGCCCACTGCGGCCAATTTTTCGGGGAAATCGCTGCCGCTGTATTTGAGAGGAAGGTTAAAAACATGAGCCGTCGGTGTCGGTATGGGACGGGTATCGGCAATAAAACGGGCCTCCGGCATCATCCTTTGAAATCGTTCAAGGTTTGCGGCCGAAAGACACCATGAGTTGTAGAGTATGGTTGTATTTGAAGGTTGATGTTGTCTCAGCCAGCCGGAAGCGGCTACGAAAACGGAAGTGTTTTTTTGGTATATGACTTCAACTTCGGCCGGATCGGTTTGTTGTGCGGCCTGAAGCTCGTATCGGCCGTCGACAAACAATAAAGCACGATCGAGGGTGACGATCAGCAAGCCGTCGGAACCGTTGAAACCGGTTAAGGCGCCGATGAGGTTTTCGTCGTTTCGGACGTCTTGTCCGATAAACTGATTGTTGCGGGTGATAATTGCCGCTTCGGCCTGCTTTTGCCGGAGTTGTTCACGAACGTCTTCAAGCGTCATTTGTTTTCTCCCGAGGGGTTGTTTTCTTTTTTCATTAAGACGGCGCGCCAGTTTTCACGACAAACTACGGTGACCGGAGTTAAGCCACACACCTGATGGGCGCTGACAACCCAGTCGGTTTGATCGGCGGTAAAACCGGACAGAACGGCGTAACCGCCGGTTTTGAGCACCGCGGAAAGCCGAGGAGCCATTTCGATCAGCGGACGGGCAAGGATGTTTGAAAAAATGAGGTCGTAGGGCGCATTTTGCAAAACTTTATCGTTGGCGTATCCGTCGCTGGTCGCTGCCGTAATGCGATGGCTCAGTCCGTTGTCTTCAGCGTTTTGCAAGGTAACGATAACCGCTTCTTCGTCAATGTCGGCGGCGGTAGCCGCCACGTTTTGCCACAGCTTGAGCGCTGAAAGCGCCAAAATTCCCGAACCGCAGCCCATGTCGAGGAGACTGGCGGCAACAAAACCCTGGTGATATAAGAGGCTCAAGAGTTCCAGACAAGAACGGGTGGTCTGGTGTTGACCGGAACCGAACGCCGTCGCCGCATAGATCCGAAGGACGTTTTTTGAAGTTGCCGGAGGGGTATCCTCGTGGGTGCCGTAGATGTAAAAGTCTTCGGTTTCGAGGGGCGGAAAGCGGATGACGTTTTTGGTCAGCCAGTTGGCGGCCGGGATGAATTCGCAGCGCCAGGCAGGAAGTTTCAGTCCCTGTGTGCGGGCTGCTTCCTGCATAGCCGCTTCGTCGATCGGTGACGGTGAATAGCCGACGTATTCAACCTTTCCGTCTTCGGTATAATTGCAGGCGCAAACCTGAAAGAAGTTTTCGGTAAAACTGTCCAACAACGGGTTTTCTTCCGGTTGGGGGGTAAAAATAATCTGCCAGCTGCAGCCCGATTGTTTCTCCATAAAAATGTCCTATAAATGATAATCTGTTGTTTACTAAATAAACTTTATAGTATATAAAAGTTAAAAATTATCAAAATTTTTTAAAGAGAAAAGCAGAATGAAAACACTAAAAGTATTAGGATTGGTATTGAGCTTGAGCGGCTGTATTTATGCCGGCAACATTTCTTTCTGGCCCGAACGCGACAGTTTTGTGGCCGGTTTGAGCAGCTATGATATTGATTATCTTGACGAGGACGGGCCGCGGTTGATTAAAACGGAAACCGTGACCGATTCAAACTTTGCGCCAAATAAGATGCTGACCGCTTATAAAGGTTATTCTATCGCCGATACCAAGTCGTATACCCGAAACTATTATACTCAGGAATCGATTGTGGCGCCGAAAGATGCGTCGTTTGTTTCCGGTCTGAGTCCGATTTTGATTGAAGCCAAGAAAAAATATGACGTAATCGGCCGGGTTGAAATTGACGATGTGGCCTATGCGCTGGTTCCCAATCCGGACGGCAAGGACGTTTTTCTGGTTGCCAATGACGGGAAACCCCTGAACCGGGTCGGAATTATCCGCAGCGACAAACTTAAGCTGCTTGACACCAAGTATCAGATTACGCCAGAAAATTTCCGCTTTGAGCCGGTAACAACAAGCAAAATCGTTCAAAGCGAAATGTCATGGGGGTTTGAGATCAAATATGCCGGAGTGAAACTGAACCGCATTGTTTTCACCGTGATGGAATATGATCAGACCAACGGGCAGTCGGGCGAATTTGTTAACTATAATTATCCCAACCGTCCCGGAGAAATTGATATCCGCGGCATAAAAATCAGAGTATTTGAGGCTAATGACGCCAAGATTGAATACATGATTGTAGTTGATTAACGAAAATAAAAAATATTGTAGGAGATTTTACAATGTCTGGACATTCCCAGTTTAAAAACATTATGTATCGCAAAGGGGCTCAGGATGCCAAAAAAGCCAAAGTTTTTGCCAAACTTGCCCGTGATATTACCATTGCTGCCAAAAGCGGATTGCCCGAACCGGACAAAAACCCGCGTTTGCGTCTTGCTATTCAGGCTGCCCGTGCCGAAAGCATGCCGAAAGACAATATTGAACGCGCCATTGCCAAAGCAACGCAGACAGCCGGCGGTGACGATTATGTAAGCATGCGTTATGAAGGTTTTGGTCCCGGAAAGGCGGCGATCATTGTCGAAGCTTTGACGGACAACCGTAACCGTACTGCCGGCAACGTTCGGACCGTGTTTGGCAAACGCGGCGGTGTTTTGGGCGAAACCGGGTCGGTAGCGTTTAATTTTGAGAGAATTGGTTATATTAAATATCCGGCGGCGGTGGCTGATGCCGATACGATGTTTGAGAGCGCGTTGGAAGCGGGAGCCAACGATGTGGCCTCGGATGAAGAGTTTCATGAAATTGAAACCATTCCGGATGATTTGGGAACCGTAACCGAAGCGTTGGAAGCTAAGTTCGGTACCCCGTCGGCGTCGCGGCTTGACTGGAAACCGGTTGTTAAAACAGACATTGACGATGTTGAAACAGCTCAAAAGCTGATGGACTTTTTGGAAGCGCTTGAGGATGATGACGACGTTCAGCAGGTTTATCACAACGCCGAGTTTTCGGAAACGGTGATGAAAGCGCTTGAAGCTTAGTCAAATAAGACAGGGGGCGGCAACGCCCCTCTTGTTTTTTAAATTTTAAAACGGTCAGAGAATATACGGAAAACAATATGCGAATTTTAGGTTTGGATCCGAGCCTTTCTTCAACCGGCTGGGGAATCATTGAAGTGGAAAGCAACCGGATGCGGTATGTGGCCGACGGTTTTATTAAGACCGACGCAAAGATGAGTATTGCCGACCGACTGGCCGTTATCCACAATACTCTGAACGAAGTGCTGGCAGTTTATCGTCCCGACGAAGCTGCGATTGAGCAAGTGTTTTTGAATGATAATCCGACTTCGACGATTAAGCTTGGGATGGCAAGAGGAGTCGTGATTTTGGCGCCGTCGCTGTTTGGAATTACGGTGACAGAATATGAACCGAACAAGATAAAGAAAGCCGTGGTCGGGGTGGGAAAAGCCGCCAAAAATCAGGTGGAGACGATGGTTAGGATCTTGTTGCCGGGCTGCCGTCCGAAGAATAACGATTCATCCGATGCGTTGGCCATTGCCATTTGCCATTTTAATAACAGAGGAATGAAAAATATCATTTCGGGAATGAATACTCACAAATAAGAACAAAAAATCGGATGGTATAGGCCAAGAATGCAAGCAGCGAAGGCGAGGGTTTTGAGAGAAGGACAAAAAACAAGAGCGTTTGGTCTTTCGGAAGGGCTGTTTTGCGTGGAGAGTGAAAGCGGAAATTTTAGAAAGACCGAAAATCGCGACGTGTTTGTGTCGGAGCGGCAAACGTACTGAATCAAAAGGAAAGCGGCGCGAGAACGCATCTTAGTTTCCGATGCAAAATGAAAACAATGCATTTAAAATTGGGGTGAACGGTAGGAGAAGCGGCCGGAGCGTTGTTCGTATGGAGGAGCATGGCAGGCGGCGAAACTGTGGACTCTGTTGCCGGAATCAAGATGTAGATATTGCTGAGACGGAAATTTTGTTAATAGGGGTATTGAGTTGCAAGTAAACGGTTGAAGAAGGCAGTTCATGTAAAAGAAAAGGCAGAAAAAATGCCGCAGCGTTGATCGTTGCGGCAATTAAGGAAGCAAAAATTTACCAATTTAAGGTGGTAAGCTTTCGCTATAATTTCTTTCGGCAAGGTAAGCAACCGAAAGAGGTTGAATATAAAATATTCAAGAAAGCCATTTATACATGAAAATCAGACGATCAGATCGAGTTTTTTCCATAACGGCGGCAGCAGTTTGAAACTTTCTTTCCATAGTTCGACGCTGATTCCGTTGAAAAAGTAATCTACCGATACGCCCATCAGCTGTGCCGTATACCAGAGCCGGCTGGCGGAGATGCGGTTGAGGCCTTTTTCGTATTTTTGGATTTGTTGAAAAGTGATTCCCAGTAAAGACGCCAGCTGGGTTTGACTCCAGCCTTTGGAAGTTCGAAGGTCGTGTATACGTCTGCCAACGTAAATATCTATCGGGTTGGCCGAACCATCATGTTTTTTACTGCGAAAATTTTTAGTTTGCCCAGTCATTTAATATCCTTATGTAAAATATTTCAAAATAAAATCACCTGAAATAAAAAGGTGGTCGGGGAGTTCAACAACCATATCAAACATGATCCCTTAAGTCTTTAAAATCCCGATAGGCTGATTTCTGAACATACACTTAAGGCTCCCCGACTATGCGGGGATATATTTCTGCCGTAATCCGGCGGATTGTCGGTGCTATATCTTACACCGGTTTGAAACGAGCTGCTGAAGGCCCGGTATCACTTAGATACTTGCGGGTAACGAAAATATTCCGTGTACCGCAAAATAATCTAAACTAAAAGTTTTAATTGTGCAATAAAAAATTGTATTTTTAGATTTCTTCCCCCGTTCCCAAAGCGTAAAGAAGATGGCAGGCATGGAAGAAAGTATGCGTGGAAAAAAGGATGAAAATGACGGGTGCGGGAAAATGGGAAGGAATGTGAAAAAATTGGTGCAGAGGAGAGGCAAAAAGGCCGAAAAAGGGGCGTAGAAGTGGAATAAAGCGGCAGCAAAAAGTGGATGCTGAAAAGGCGGGAGAGAGAAAGTCGGAGTAAGAGTGTGAGGAGAGAAAGGGAAAAAAATGTTGGTATGAGAAGAAGCACGGGGAAGCCGGGGTGAGGGAGAGAGCGAGGAGAAAAAGGGAAGACAGATGTGATAAACAGAAACGGGTGTGAAAAAGGGGGAGGCATGAGGAAGTCGGGGGAAGAAGGAGGAAAAGAGTAGAGAAGTCGAGTGGAAAAAAAGAGGAAAATGCATGGAATATTTGGGTGAGAGAAGGAAGAGTAAAAGGGAAAAGCAGGTGTGAGGGAAGGAGGAAAATACAGAAAAAAGTGGCGTGTGTTTCGAAAGTGTAAACAAAGTTGTAAGTGTCGACAATTGGTGTATTTCACAAAGGTGAAAAGGTTGCGGGCGTTGTAAAATTACTATAACCTCATCTTCATAATTGGTAATGAGGAAAACAGATGATAGCAAAATTGCAAAGTTGTAAGGGTTGGCAATTGGTGTATTTCGCAAAGGTGAAAAGGTTGCGGGCGTAAACAAATTCCTATGTTCTTAAAATGTAAAAAAGGATTGCGGGAGTTGTAAAATTACTATAATCTCGTCTTTATAATTGGTAATGAGGAAAACAAATGATAGCGAAATTGCGCGGTATTGCGGATACAATCGGAGAGGACAGCGTCATTATTGACGTGAATGGGGTCGGGTATCTGGTTTTTGCCTCCAACCGCACCCTTTCTAAGTTGGTGCGAGGCGGTGAAGTTTGTTTATGGACCGAAACCGTGGTGCGGGAAGACAACATCAGTCTGTACGGATTTGCAGATCAGATGGAAAGAGAGTGGTTTTTGACGTTGACTAAAGTTCAGGGCGTGGGCGCTAGGGTATGTCTCAGCATTTTGTCGGTTTTGTCTCCTGCTCAACTGGCGCAGGCAGTGGCAGCTCAGGACAAGGCTTCGTTTACCCGTGCGAGCGGGGTCGGTCCTAAACTGGCAGCGCGGATTGTCAGTGAATTGAAGGGGAAGACTGTCGGGTTGTCGCAAAGTGCCGATGTGACGGAACCGTCTGCGACAATCGCTGCAGACGGCATTGTAACTCCGGTGACGGCAGCGGAGGAAAATGCCCGGAATGCGGAAGATGCCATTTCGGCGTTGGTTAATCTCGGTTACCAGCGGCTGGAAGCTTATCATGCGGTTCATTTGGCTGCAGGCAGCCGGCCCGATGCCGATGTCGGTCAGTTGATTAAGCTGGCACTCAAAGAATTTGCCAACAAGGAAGTGTAATTGATGGAAGAAAGAATTGTCACACCGCATCAGCTGCCGGAGGATGAAACGGCAATGACAGGAGCGCCGGTAAATCTTCGTCCGTCGGCGTTGTCGGAGTTTGTCGGCCAGCGTCAGGTATGCGAAAATCTCAAAATTTTTATCGAAGCGGCGAAAATGCGCCGTGAAGCGTTGGATCATGTTCTGTTGTTCGGTCCTCCGGGACTGGGCAAAACCACTCTGGCGTCGATTATTGCCAAAGAACTTGATGTTAATTTTAAGGCGACTTCGGCACCGATGATTTCCAAATCGGGTGATTTGGCGGCGATTTTGACTAATTTGGAAGCCAATGACGTTTTGTTTATTGATGAAATTCATCGTTTGAATCCGGCGATTGAAGAAGTGTTGTATTCGGCAATGGAAGATTTTCAGCTGGATTTGATTATCGGCGAAGGGCCTTCGGCACGGTCGGTCAAAATCGATTTGCAGCCGTTTACGCTGGTAGGGGCGACGACCCGTTCGGGGCTTTTGTCGACACCGTTGCGCGAACGGTTCGGGATTCCGCTGCGGTTGGAATTTTATTCGCCGGAAGATTTGGAAAAAATCGTTTTGCGCGGGGCCCGGCTGTTGAATGTGCCGATGTCGGCTGCCGGTGCTCATGAAATTGCCCGCCGTTCGCGCGGGACGCCCCGAGTGGCGGGGAGGCTGCTGCGCCGGGTACGGGATTTCGGCGCGATGGCTGCGGCGGGAAGCATTGACGCCGCTATTGCCGACAGTGCGTTATGTCGGCTGAATGTGGATAAATTCGGACTGGATGCGTTTGATAAGCGTTATTTGAACTGTATTGCCCGTAATTACGGCGGCGGTCCGGTCGGTGCCGATACGTTGGCGGCGGCGTTGTCGGAAGAGAGAGACACCATTGAGGAAGTGGTTGAGCCGTTTTTGCTTAAACTCGGTTTTTTGCAGCGGACGCCGCGCGGCCGCGTAATCACCGATATCGGCTGCGAATATTTGGGGGTGCCGAAAATGCAGAAAAACGTGCGTTTGTATAATGAGCAAGACGATTTGTTTGAAACACAACCGGAATAGCAGGGAGAAGTTGAAAATGGCAGAAGTGGAAGCGCCGCAAGGTTTGTTTGAGGAAAATAAATTTTATTTTCCGGTACGGATTTATTATGAAGATACCGATGCCGGCGGCATTGTATATTATGCTAACTATCTTCGTTTTGCCGAGCGGGCTCGAACCGAGTTTTTGCGAGCGTTGGGCGAAGGGAAAACGGACGAACCGATTCAAGAAAAAAAAGGATTTATTGTCCGGCGGGCGGCTGCGGAATATTTGAAGTCGGCGCATTTGGGAGACCTTTTGTCAGTGAGTTGTGAAGTGGTTGAGGTAAAAGGCGCTTCGGCCGAAATTCGTCAGGAAATCCGTCGCGGCGAAGAGTTGTTGACGGAGATAAAAGTGACTGCCGTCTATTTTGATTTTGAGCGGATGCGTCCGACCCGGATCCCTGCCGAAATGCTGCAAAAAAGTTCGTTTTCGGAACCGGCAGCAATCGATGCGGCTGATTGAGAGTTGAATATTGACAAATTGAAAAAAAATAATATAACAAATTTGTTGTTAAATATTTTAGAAAATTATTAATCTAAACTTTATAGAAATGATCAAAATTAACATTAGTGGTTTGGAAAAAGCTGCTGTTGTCAAAGCTTTGTATGACAATTCGATTCCGTTACGGATGGGTATATTACAACATATTCCGGGGCGGATGTCGGCAGAAGAAGCGTCCTTTTGGGCAAGACGTGAATTCTTGGACTATATTCATGGGCGTTACATGAAAGCCTATTTCGGCGAGGAGGGCTTTGTCATCATTGATGAAGAGTACAACAAATTGGCCGAATACTATGAAAGCGACGAAGGCGGAATGTTCCGCGACGTGGGTATTCTGACGCATCGCCCGCTGCCGGCCGAAGACGTGATTGCCAAACTGCGCGCCTGATAAGCGGTTGCTGACCGATTTTTTAGTTGAAAAGACGGCGGCAACTGTGTCAGCGGATCAAAAAAAGCTCTGTTCTTAATGAACAGAGCTTTTTTGTCAGGTAAGAAAAAATATTTTCGGCTGAGCATCTCAGGAGGTTGTCGGCGGCGTGGTTTGATTTTGGTGTTTTTTGCGCCATTGCCGATGCAGAAAACATGATGACAGGCAGCCGAGGAAGGCTGAAATCAGCCAGCAAGCCAGGTGAATACCCCAGGTTTCGGGAATAGTTTCCGAATAGGCCAAAGTAGCGGGAGCAAATTGGCGTTCGGAAGCAAAAAAAAGGTTTTGGTAACGATAGATGAAAATCTGCCGGTTGAGCTGTAACGGACGGCCGGTGCAAATGTCATCGGTTTGATATAAAACTGCCGTTTGACTGCAGGTTTGAACGATTTTGTCGTTGACAGCGGTAAGAACACCTTCTCCGGCAAAGCTGACGCGTTGTTCCGGGAGGCCGGCAAAAACGATTATCAGAATCGGTACAAAACCCAAAAACCACTTGAAATCGTTCTTACGGAAACCGTAGATCATACAACCGACGATAAAAGCGGCCAGGGCCGTCCATCCGCAACGACCGGCAATTTCGGAAGCGGAATAGCTGCTTGAACGCAGAAAACTTCGGATGGCACGAGCGTCGTCAATGTTGATTTGACTGGCAGCCAAGCCGTCTTTACAACGATAGATGTGAACTCGGCAGCTGTCTGAGAGAAGATTACGGCAGATCAGGCTGTTTGTCGGAACAAACAGGTCTGCGGTTGACGCAAGGATATAGGCGGTTGCCGTATCGTTACGGATCAGAGTAATGTTCTTGTCAGTTGTAACGCTGCAGGTTGGGGCTTCGTCAATCAATTCGCACGGGGTGTCTATTGTGCCGCAGGCAAAAAACAGGGCGGACAAACAGGCGGTGGACAGGTAAAACAAGAGTTTTTTCATACATGTCAATTTAATAGTGTTAATAATTTTAAATCGGCTGCATTATAATCCGATCCCGCGGACAGTCAATTTTTTTATAAAAAAAGAACGGGGTTAATTGATTGTTTATGATTTTATGTTATTTTTCTGCCAAAAGGTAGGCGCTTTTGCCGGGCGCCGGAATTTAATTGTTGAAATGAGGTAGAAAATGGATACGCAGAATTTAGCAGACGCAGCCAGCCCGATGTCGATGTGGGATATGGTATGGAGTTCGGACACCGTAACCAAGGTTGTTATGATCGGACTGATTGCGGCTTCGGTTTGGTCGTGGGCGATTATCATCGAAAAAGTGAGAGCTTTGCGTGAAGTTAAGCAGCGTTCGCGCAGTTTTGAATCCAAGTTTTGGTCGGGCGGCTCGCTTGACCGTTTGTACGACAGTATCGGCAATCGTCCGTCGGATCCGATGTCGGCGATGTTCGTTGCCGCAATGCGGGAATGGAAAAGAACGAATATTTTGAAATCGAAAACCGATCGCGGATTGCGCGGCGTTTCGTTGCAGCAGCGGATTGAAAAGGCGATGACGGTTTCGATGGACAAGGAACTGGACGAGTTGGACACCCGGATGGGATTTTTGGCCTCGACCGGATCGGTTGCGCCGTTGGTCGGTCTGTTTGGGACGGTTTGGGGAATTATCAACAGCTTTAACGCGATTGCGGTAACGCAGAGCAATTCGTTGTCGGCGATTGCCCCCGGTATTGCCGAAGCGTTGTTTACTACCGCTTTCGGACTGATTGCCGCTATTCCGGCGGTGGTGGCTTATAACAAGATTTCTTCGGATATTGATCGTTATGCCAACCGGTTGGAAAATTTTATGGCCGAATTTTCGAGTATTTTGTCGCGGGAAATTGACGATACGGCGATTAAGGCAGATATGGCAGGTGAATAATGGTATATTTTGTTTCGTCCGATCATAAACGGGCCCGGCGTTCCAAACGTCGCAATGCCGAGATTAACATTACCAACCTGATGGATGTGATGATGGTGCTGCTGGTGGTGTTTATGGTGGCGGCGCCGCTGATGACTTCGGGGATTGCGCTGAATTTGCCGAAAGTGGGCGGGCGCAATTTGACCGGAAAAGAAACTTCGCTGAATATCAGTGTGGACAATGAAGGATATTACTATATCGGTACGGAAGAGATTCCGGCCGACAGAATTGTGGCCAAAGTAACGGCGGTACGGGAAGCAAATCCGGAAATCAACGTTGTTATTTCCGGCGATACCGATGCTCAGTACGGGCGGGTGATCGGGCTGATGGCGATGCTTAAAAACGCCGGATTTGAAAAAGTGGGATTGAAAACCGATCCCGAACCTCAGCGGACGGTAAAGAAGAAATAGAAAATGAAATCGGCTCTGTATAAATCTCTTGCACTCCATGCCGCGGTAATTCTGCTTTTTGCGGTTGATTTGCCGTTGTTTTGGCGTCGGGATATGGTGTTGGATCAGGTGCCGATTATGGTGGATTTGGAACAGGTGAAAATTTCGGAAATGACGAATTTGCCTGCCAAAGCCAAAATTGCCGATGAAGACAAACCGGCGAAGGCCAAAAACGTGCCACCGGTGCCGCAGCCGAAACCGGAACCCAAACCCCAGCCGGCAACCGAGAAAAAGCTTGCCGAGACACCGCAAGAAGAACCGGTGCCTGCCGAAGAAGCGCCTTTGCCGCCGAAGCAGGATTTTGTGGTACCGCCGCAGCCTTCGAAGCCAAAACTGCCGGATAAAAAGCCGGAACCGAAACGTCCGACTCCGCCGCAACCGGCAAAGCCGAAAACAAAACCACAGCCCAAAAAGCCGGAGCCGAAGAAAGCCGATAAACCGAAGTTGCCGCAAGTCAGCGCTTTGAAAAATCTGATGGATTCGGTTAATGCATTGGAAAAGAATTTGGACGAAAGCGATACCACCGCGTCGATTAAGAAGGGGACAAAAGTGGCGAATATGGGCATTGAGGGCGGAAAGGCCGGGTCATATTTCTCGGACCTGACGATTTCGGAGACCGATGCGATTGCCGCCCGACTGCGTCAATGCTGGAACCTGGATCCGGGGGCGATGGGCATTGAGGAAATGATCGTTGAAATTTTGGCTTATCTCAATCCGAACGGTTCGCTGCGGCAGATTGAAATTGTGGATAGGTCGCGCTACAATAATGATGCTCACTTCCGTGCGGTGGCGGACAGTGCCAAACGGGCGGTTTATATTTGCGAGCCTTATTATGCCATATTGGCGCAAAAATATGGTGATAAGTATCAGCTATGGGAAACTATGCGCTTGCGTTTTAATCCGATTAATCATACTGTATACTGAACAAAAGGATAATGATTATGGCCGATATTAAGGTAATCCCGTTGAAAGAACTGTTTCGGGAAAGTTTTTCTTATATGTGTGAAAATTGCCGGAACATGGTGTTGTTTTCGGTTGTGCATATGCTGTTTTTGATTGCCGGTTTTGAGATGATTGACGGTTGGCATGACGTGTTCTTTTTGCCTTGGCTGGTCGGGTATTATCTTTTTTGGTGTTTCTTTTTTCGTTTTTATTTTAAACGCAAGCCTTATCTGACCACTGTTAAGTTGTTTTATACGCTGGTTCCTTCGACCAAAATGCTGGCGCTCACTTTTTTGGTGGTGACAGCGCTTTTGATGCTGCCGCTGATTCCGCCTTTTTTCGGAATCGGTTCGGAATGGGCAAATGAGTATACTCTGTATTTGAAACGGTATATGGAAGATACCCGGGTGGTGGACGGGATTACGGTTGTGATTATGACTTTGACGGCGCCGTTGGTTTTTTATCGTCCGATGATGGCGTGGATCAGTTCGCTGATCGGACGCAGCGGTTCAATGAAATCGGCCTTTGCGAAAACCCGGGGCAATTATTGGAAAATGGCTTTTTTGCTGGCGATGTTCGAATTGTTGTTTGCCGGGCTGACCTGGGCAGGGCAGCAAATGGGAATCGGCAATTGGCTGTCGATTGCAGTCGGGTCGCCGCTGGTGATTTATCTGAATGTTATTTTTGCCAAAACTTATGACTATTTTTTCTTGGAGATTGACGGATGAAAAAAGTGACAATGAACGTTTTTTTTGTTGCATTTTGTTTGTTGGATTTGATTTATCTGGCGATGACGGCTGATAGTTTTTATCAGGAATATGTGCTGGATAAGTTCGTTTACTGGGGATATCCGCAATGGGGATGGATGTATGCCGATCCTAAAGTTTATTTGTGGTTTAATATTGTCTATTTGCTGTTTTTGGTTGTATTGCCGGCAGCCTCGGTATGGTTGCGGCGGCGTTTTTGCAAAACATCGTTGATTTTGTCAGCGCTGCCGTTGATGAGCGCTGCCGTTTTTGCCTATATGCCGAGTTATAACTGGAATCGGCAATTTGAAATTTTTGAGGCGGAACGGACGATTGAAAACAGCCGGATTCCGGCCGGAAGATGGTGGGCCTCGGCAGAGCAGATGCAACGGTATGACGATAATTCGGCATGGGAAAAGTTTAAAGGTTATTTTGGACGCGGCGAATGGCCGGGAGGGTATCCGATTTGGGGAGATTACCGAGTATGGCTGTTGCCGGATTTTGCCACAGATACGCTGGGACGGCGCGGAATGGTTTTTCATGGCGGAAACAAAATAAGTTCGCCGTGGGGAATTGACATGGGGGATGACATTATTGATTTTGCAATTCGTCTGCGTCGCAATGGGGGACCGATGAGCATTGAAGTGAGCTATGACGATACTGAGACAGAAGGCGGAGCGGAAGTCGATGTGAAAACGGAAGAATAGATTCCGTTTAAAGTGATTGTCCGGTTGGTACAAAAAACGTCCTGAAGACAGGACGTTTTTTTAGTGAAACGAAAGAAATCGGTTTGTAAATAATGTATCAAAAAAAGGATCGTTTTTTTGATACACCTTAAGTGTAAGTTGAAATTTTTTAAAAATCAATTGTAAGTTATTTGAAATCAACAATTTTATCTATTTTCTGCAAAATTTATTATCGGCGTTCGGCCATAGCAAAAAAACGATCGTTTAAATGCATTTAGATAGGGATTGTATATAATGATTAAACATACTTCTTTGGCAATTGCGTTAACGGCGACGACTTTTCTGAGCGCGCCGGCGATTGCCGCCTCTTTAACCCCGACCTTGGGAGAAAACAGCGTGTTTTCGTATTCCGAAGGCTCGGAAAATGATCATAACTTTATTGTTCAGGAAGCAGATGTCCAAGGCAGGCTGACGACCAAATATCATACAATCAAACTAAAATCTGAAAAATTTGCTACCCATGATACCGTTCAATGGCGTGAAGTGGCGGGAACCGGAACAAATGTTGTCGCTGTTCCCCTGCCTAATGGAGGCGTAAGATATTTTCGGTATAGCTACAATTCTGCTGATTATAACAGTGCGGGTAAACGAACTCTTTATACTTCCAGCCAAAGTAAATTG
>CAJTLY010000003.1:98729-129380 GCA_910577095.1 uncultured Alphaproteobacteria bacterium | reverse complement strand
CCCCGAAGCAGAACACCGATGTTGTCCCCGGCTTCACCCTGGTCCAGAAGTTTGCGGAACATTTCTACACCCGTACAAGTCGTCTTCTGGGTCGGTTTGATACCGATGATTTCAATGTCGTCGCCGACATGGATTACACCGCGTTCAACACGACCGGTAACGACCGTACCGCGGCCCGAAATCGAAAATACGTCTTCAATCGGCATCAGGAACGGTTTGTCTTTCGGACGATCCGGCTGCGGAATGTAATCGTCTACTGCGTTCATCAATTCAATAATCGAATCGTGGCCGATCTTGGTGTCGCTGTTTTCCAATACCGCCAACGCAGATCCTTTGACAATCGGAATCTCGTCGCCGGGGAAACCGTAAGAACTCAACAGATCGCGGATTTCCATTTCTACCAATTCCAAAAGTTCCGGATCGTCTACCTGGTCTACTTTGTTCATGTAAACAACAATCGCCGGTACGCCTACCTGACGTGCCAACAAAATGTGCTCACGCGTCTGCGGCATCGGACCGTCAGCTGCCGATACAACCAAAATCGCACCGTCCATCTGGGCCGCACCCGTAATCATGTTCTTTACATAGTCCGCGTGGCCCGGGCAGTCTACGTGCGCATAGTGACGTTTCGGGGTTTCATATTCTACGTGAGCCGTCGAAATCGTAATCCCCCGCGCTCTTTCTTCAGGTGCCTTGTCAATCTGATCATAAGCTGCAAATTCTGCACCGCCCTGTTCCGCCAATACTTTCGTAATCGCTGCCGTCAACGTCGTCTTCCCGTGGTCTACGTGACCGATCGTACCGATGTTGCAGTGCGGCTTGCTTCTTTCAAATTTCTCTTTTGCCATTTATCTGTCTTCCTAAAAAATTATTTTATTAAAAAATTTTCAGAGGGGGGTTACAAAAAACTTTTCGCAATCCCCCGCCGAAACCAAGCTATTTAAGCGTTTTTCGCTTTTACCTTTTCGGCAATCTCATTCGGTACTTCCGAATAATGGTCAAAGACCATCGTAAACTGAGCACGTCCCTGAGACAGCGAACGGAGGGTGTTGACGTAACCAAACATGTTGGCGAGCGGAACCTGGGCATCAATTACCCGGGCGTTGGCACGCTGATCCATGCCGTTTACCAAACCACGGCGAGAGTTTAAGTCGCCGATGATATCACCCATATATTCTTCCGGCGTTACGACTTCGACCTTCATAATCGGTTCGAGCAGCTTCGGACTGGCCTGGCGCATACCTTCGCGGAAGGCAGCACGGGCAGCAATTTCAAAGCACATAACGTTGGAGTCAACTTCGTGGTAAGCACCATCATACAGATTGCACTTAACACCGGTAACCGGATATCCGGCAATCACACCGGTATCCATCGCGGTACGCAAACCTTTTTCAACACCCGGAATATATTCCTTCGGCACGTTACCGCCGACAACGCTGTTGACAAATTCAAAACCGGTGTAACCTTCCATCGGTTCAAATTTGATCTTAACTTTCGCAAACTGACCGGCACCGCCCGACTGTTTCTTGTGGGTGTATTCGATGTCGCAAGGTTTGGTAATCGTTTCGCGATAAGCAACCTGCGGTTCGCCGACATTGCATTCTACCTTGAATTCGCGTTTCAAACGGTCAACAATAATGTCAAGGTGCAATTCGCCCATACCGCGGATGATGGTTTGTCCGGAATCGGGATCGGAAGAAACTTTGAACGAAGGATCTTCCATAGCCAGACGAGACAAAGCCAGACCCATTTTTTCAACGTCAACTTTGGTTTTCGGTTCAACGGCCAATTCAATAACCGGATCCGGAAATTCCATGTTTTCGAGAATAATCGGGTTGGACTGATCGCAAAGCGTATCACCGGTGGTGGTATCTTTCAAGCCCGCCAAAGCGATAATATCGCCTGCGTTTGCTTCTTTCAGGTCTTCACGCTTGTTGGAATGCATCAGCAGCATACGGCCGACACGTTCTTTTTTGTCTTTTACCGAGTTGTAAATATAGCTGCCGGCCTGCATCGTACCGGAATAGATACGAACGAAAGTCAACGAACCGACGAACGGGTCGTTCATGATCTTGAAAGCCAGAGCCGACAAGGGTTCTTTATCATCAGGCTTGCGCAAGACAACTTCTTCGGTACCGGGTTTAACACCTTCGATCGCCGGAATATCCAACGGAGAAGGCAGATAATCGATCACGGCATCAAGCAAAGGCTGAACACCTTTATTCTTGAAGGCGGTACCGCAGCAAACCGGAACAAAACTCTGAGACAGCGTTCCCTTGCGGATGCATTTTTTCAATGTATCGATTGAGATTTCTTTGCCTTCCAGGTAATCTTCCATTGCCTGTTCGTCTTCTTCAACAGCCATTTCGACCATTTCGGCATGGTATTTTTCGGCTTTTTCTTTCAAATCAGCCGGAATTTCCTGAATTTCGATCGGAGAATCGGCAGTATCACCGGTATAAACGATCGCTTTCATTTGCAAGAGGTCGATAATGCCGCGGAATTCGGCTTCCGATCCGATCGGCAGCTGAATAGCCATCGGGCGAGCGCCCAAACGATCCTTGATCATGTCCAAACAACGGTAGAAGTTGGCACCGATACGGTCCATTTTGTTGCAGAAACAAATTCTCGGAACTTTGTATTTGTCGGCCTGACGCCATACGGTTTCCGACTGCGGTTCAACACCGGCAACCGAATCGAATACGGTAATCGCACCGTCCAAAACGCGCAGAGAGCGTTCCACTTCAACCGTAAAGTCAACGTGTCCGGGAGTGTCGATCAGGTTAATTCTGTAACCCTTCCAGAAGCAGGTGGTGGCGGCGGAAGTAATGGTAATGCCGCGTTCCTGTTCCTGTTCCATCCAGTCCATGGTAGCGGCACCTTCGTGCACTTCACCGATTTTATGTGTTTGACCGGTGTAGTAAAGAATACGTTCACTGGTCGTTGTTTTACCGGCATCAATATGAGCCATGATGCCGATATTTCTATATAAATCCAAACTGTGTGTACGAGCCATGTTCTTTCCCTCAGATTAGAATTTGTAATGAGAGAAAGCTTTGTTGGCTTCGGCCATTTTGTGGGTATCTTCGCGTTTTTTAACGGCAGCACCACGGTTGGCAGCAGCATCCAGCAGTTCGTTGGCCAATTTCTCGGTCATGGTTGTTTCCGAGCGTTTGAGGGCAGCGGCAATAATCCAGCGGATTGCCAAAGCCTGACGACGGTCGGCACGAACTTCGCACGGAACCTGATAGGTTGCACCGCCGACGCGACGGGATTTGACTTCCAAAACAGGTTTGACGTTTTCGATCGCTTCGCCGAAAACAGCCAAAGCGTCTTGTTTGGTTTTGGCAGACAGAATGTCGAATGCCGAATAAACGATTTTTTCGGCAACGGCCTTTTTACCGTCTTCCATAACGTTGTTAATAAATTTAGCAACTACCTTATCATGGTACTTTGCATCCGGCAGTACAATTCTTTTTTCTGCACTATGACGACGTGACATAACTTACCCTCCTATTTCGGTCTCTTGGCGCCGTACAGAGAACGACGCTGACGACGTTTGGCAATACCCTGGGTGTCCAAAGTACCGCGAATGATATGATAACGAACACCAGGCAAGTCTTTTACACGGCCTCCCTTAATCAGCACCACTGAGTGTTCCTGAAGATTATGACCTTCACCAGGGATATAGCTGATTACTTCAAAGCCGTTGGTAAGCCGAACGCGTGCCACTTTACGCAAAGCGGAGTTCGGTTTTTTCGGGGTAGTCGTATAAACCCTTGTGCAAACACCGCGTTTTTGTGGACAAGCTTTCAAGGCCGGGACCTTGTTTCTTTTCACTTTAGGTGTTCGTGATTTACGAATTAACTGACTAATTGTAGGCATCACAAATTTCCTTATTCTTAAATTAATACAAAAAAACCTCTTTAATACTTTCATTCTCAAAGAGTTAATGCATGTATACATTTATAAACCGGCCAAGTCAACAATTATTTTGCAATAAAAAAACCGGTATTTTTCAACCGGTTTTTTACTTTTATTTGCCTCACAATCCCATATAGGCGGAAGGAACCGAGGGCACACCCGTCGTAAGCGGTTTGCCGTTTATCGTGCTTTCCGCCCCCGACTGCCGTACGATAAATTCGTCTACGGTTTCGCCTTTGCTGTTTTTTACCCGCTTGCCGACGTCAAGATAAGGTCGCAAAGAATCGAGAAAACCGCCCGACGGACATCTCAAAGGCAGAGCCGACGGATTTTTTGCCTGCCGTTCGCGACAGGCTTTGCCGGTATCGGGTGACAAAACGTCAAAATTGACAACTTCAAATTTCATCACGTTCAGCACATCGTCTTTCCTGATTTCCAAACGCCCCTTCCCGTTGATTGATCCCCGATCAAACAAAACGGAAAATTTATATTTTACGTCTTTACCGATCAAAAGGCTGCGCCAGTTTTCCTCAGATACTTCGACAGGCTCCGCCTCGTCGCCGTCTGAATCGGCTGACATTTCATCGGGGCCTGCCTTGTCTTCAATCAAAATCGACATATTGCTTTGCTGCTCATCCAGAAATTTTTCATATTTTTGACGATCAATCCCTTTAACCCAAAACTTCAGATCAAATGAGTTTAAGGGCAGATCGGATAACATCCCTTCGCTGTTCACGTCTCTCAAGCGGAAAAGCGAAACCACGTCAATTGTATTCTCTTCTTCATTTAGAACCGACCGCCCCTCGGAATCTATCCGAAAATTGACAACCGTTGACAACATCGGCACTTCAAGCGTTATCACCGACGTTTTTAAAGAACCGTTTATGTTATCGGCCAGCATCGGCACTTTTTGTCCCGGTTTCAGGACCGCATTTTTCATATCGTTTACCGAAACAAAACCCGGAATGCGCAAATTGCCGAGGGCCAAAGAGATAACGATGTTCTCACCTTTGAAAACCGAAAAATAATCGGCGCCGCCGCCGTTTTCTTTGCTTTGAACAAAGCTGCTGATCTTGGAGGCGCTCAAAAACTCGTTCGACACCCCTTCTTCCTCATCAATCAACCGCAGATCGGTGATTTGCATTTTTCTGCCGCTTTCGTATCCCAGCGCCGGAACGACTGAAGCTTCTTCGGCAAAGGAGCCTGCTTCGGTAACCACCGACGGAAACCAAAAGCCCAACCGCGAATAGACCAACGATTTTAAACGGAGCGGCGACACGGTAACATATTTATATTGCGGCATGCCGTTAAAACTTCCGGCTTTTTTAAGATCCAGCCGATAGGCATCGACTTTCTTTTTGCCTGCGCCTTCCTCTTGAACCGTCACTTCGGGAAAATCGACCGCCACCGTTTCGTTTTCTTCCGTAATTTTAATTGTTTGATCGGTAAAAACATTTCGGATCTCTTGTTTTTGCGTTTCCGACAACGCTGCCCCCGCAGAACGCGCAACCAGCGAGAACATGCCGACCGCGACAACCGATAAAATAAAACTTCTTTTTGTCATAACGCCTTCCTCAATTTAATTTTCCCTCAACAGCGATTGACGTTTACAAACGTTCTTTTCGTTTTGCTTATATATTACTGAACGGAATAACAAGAATCAACCGGTTTTCGGTCCCGTGTTGATGGTTGGATAAATTTACTTGCTTTCAAGTTTAAATAATAATATTCTCCACTATATTTTAATCAAATTTAAGGACTATAAACACAATGACAAACAAAGACATCGAATCGGCACGCCGGACTATCGATAAGGAAGTCGACGCCCTGCGTATCATGGAAAGCGAACTTGACGCCAGCCTGACCGAAGCTCTGGATATGATACAGGCAGCCAAAGGGCGCGTCATCGTGACCGGAATGGGAAAATCGGGTCATATCGGCAACAAAATCGCCGCCACTCTGGCCTCCACCGGAACACCTTCCTTCTTTGTACATCCGGCCGAAGCCAGTCACGGCGACCTCGGAATGCTGACCGACGACGACGTGGTGTTGGCGATTTCCAACGGCGGAGAATCCAAAGAACTGTCCGATATTCTGATTTATTGCAAAAGGTACGGAATTCCGTTGATTTCAATGACGAAAAATCCTGACAGCACGCTGGGAAAAGCCGGCGATATCATTTTACGTCTGCCCGATGCCGGCGAAGCCTGCCCGCTCGGCATGGCACCGACTTCTTCTACCACCGCCACTTTGGTGCTGGGCGATATTCTGGCAATTGCGCTGATGGAACGCAAAGGATTTTCGAAAAACAACTACAAACAACGCCATCCGGGCGGAAAACTCGGTGCCCTTTTGCAGAAAGTTTCCGACCTGATGCATCAAGGCGACGAAATGCCGATTTTAAACGAACATGCCGCTCTCAGACAGATTATTCTGACCATGTCGTCAAAAATGCTGGGCTGCGTCGGAATTGTCAACGAAAACGGCGAATTGAGCGGGATGATTACCGACGGCGACTTGCGTCGTGCAATGGTCAACTCGCTTGACAACGACTTGTTTGAAAAAAATGCCGAAGACATTATGACCAAAAACCCCAAAACAACCTCTCCCGACACCCTGGTGGCCGAGGCTGTCAATATTATGAACAATACCGGGAAAGGCATCACCCAGCTGTTTGTCATCGAAAATAAAAAACCGATCGGCGTCATTCATATGCACGATTGTCTGCGTGCCGGTTTTACGATTGAAAAAAAGAAAGATGCTCCGCTTAATTCTCAGGATAAGGTCGCATAATTGTTTGATTTCAAGAAATTAGACATTTTCTTTGCCGAAGACAGTCTCAAAAAAAAACAGCGCGGCGACAATTTTCCGGCTTCGCGGCGGACACATATTGTCCGCCTGATTAAGCTGGGACTGCCGGCAATTGCCGCCGCACTTGCGGGGCTGCTGGTGATTTTGCCCGGGTTGCAGGAACGCAGCGGCGAACTTCAGATGAACATTGCCAAACCCAAAGACGGCGAACTGGAAAAACTCCATATGGAGAATACGGTTTTCCATATTACCGACAAACAAAACCGGGTTAACAATTTTACCGCCGAAACAATTGACGAAACCGAACCCGGGTCCAAACTGGTCAAACTGATTCATCCCGAAGGGCTGCTGCCGTCTTCGGACACCGACTGGACCAGTGTCAAATCGCCGGTCGGTTATTATGATCAGGTCAACCGGCTGCTGTGGTTGGACGAAGACGTCAAAATGGTTTACAGCGACGGAACCACCGCCCTCACCCGCACCATGTTCTATGACAGCATCCAAGCCAAAGCGTACAGCAAAACGCCGGTAACCGCCGAGGGCTATTTCGGCAATTTAAAATCGGAAGGATTTGAGTATTACAAAGGCAACCGGGTCCTTATCTTTACCGGCAAAACCAAAATCATCATCCATCAGGAAAATTTAGAGGAGGCGCCGCAATGAAAAAAATATGGCTGATTCCTCTGCTTGCCGCCGTTCGGATAACTTCTGCCGCTGCTTATGACATTACCATCACTGCCGATAAACAGGTCGAAATCTATCAAAACGAACAAAAAGCGGTGGCCGTCGGCAACGCAGTCGCCGTCAAGCCGGGAATGACCGTCAAAGGAGAAATTCTGACGGCCTGGTTTTCCAAAAGCAATCGGGGCAAAACTTCGATTACCGACATGGAAGCCCGGCAAAAAGTGAGCCTTCACCTGCCGAAGGCCGATGCTTTCGGCGACCTGATGGAATATCATGTCAAAGACGATTATATGGTTTTGACCGGAAAACCGGCACGGATTAAAAACGACCGCGCAACCATTACGGCAACGGAAAACATTACTTATTATCCGGGACAGGAAAAGGCTGTTGCCAAAGGCAATGTCATTGCCGACAACGGCAAAAACAAAGTCTATTCGGACGTTATGGAAGCTTTTTTTCAAAAGGACAAAGAAGGCAACCCGGTCTTGCAACGGGTTGAAATTCCGAAAAACGCGCGGATTGTCACCAAAGACGGCGAAGTAACCGCCAAAACCGGCGTTTATTATCCCGAACAGGGTTTGGTAAAGCTGTATGAAAATGTGGTCATTAACCAAAACGGCAACATTCTGCGGGGAGACCGTGCCGAAACCGACCTCAATACCGGCATCAGCAAAGTTCTGTCCGGAAAATCGAGAGTATCCGGCATCTGGTACGAAGAAAAGTAACGCAATTGAAAGCAGGAAAAATGTACGATAAAAATTCCAGTTCCACTTTAGAAATTTTTAACATCGGAAAAAAATACAAAAACCGCCCGGTGCTGCGCAACGTCTCCTTGCACGTCAAACGCGGTGAAGCGGTCGGACTGCTGGGACCGAACGGCGCCGGAAAAACCACCTGTTTTTATTGCGTTACCGGACTGATTACGCCCGATTACGGCGATGTGCACATCGACGGTCAGGACATTACCAACATGCCGATGTACCGCCGCGCCCGGATGGGAATTGGGTATTTGCCGCAAGAAGCTTCCATTTTCCGCTCACTGAGCGTTGAAGACAACATCAAGGCAATTTTGGAAATTGTGGCGGAAGACGAAGACAAACGGGAAAATATGCTGGAGGAACTGCTGTCGGAATTTTCGATTTCCCATTTACGCAAATCTCCCGCGATGGCACTTTCCGGAGGCGAGAGACGGCGTCTTGAAATTGCCCGCGCCCTGGCCAGCCAGCCAAACTTCATTTTGCTGGACGAACCCTTGGCGGGGATCGATCCGATTGCGGTGGGCGAAATCCGTTCTCTGGTCTCCCAGCTCAAACACCGCGGCCTCGGGGTTCTGATCACCGATCACAATGTGCGCGAAACGCTTGACATTACCGACCGCGCTTATATTTTGCACGGCGGAACTGTCCTGATGGAAGGCACGCCGGAAGAAATCGTCAATAACGAAGAAGTCCGCAAGGTTTATCTCGGCGACAACTTTTCGATGTAGCGAAAACCGCATTTGCACAATTTATCGATCATCTGCCGTCTCGATAAACAAAATCAGTTTTTCCGATCGGAGAGAATTCAAGTATTTCGTCACGGATAATCAAGCTGTTGCCTTGCTGCGTTTTTTGCCACCGGTTTAAATATTTTTTTCGGCGGTTTTCTTAACCTTATTTTAAGTTAATTATTCCAAAACTGTGGTTGAATTCTTAATTTTATATGCTAAAATGAAGGTTCAAAATTCACTTTATTAATTATATTTTGCAAGGAAAAATTATGAAAATAACACTGACAGGCAAGCAAGTAGATATCGGAGACAGATTGCGCTCGCATATCGAAGAAAATATTTTGAATTCGGTAACTAAATATTTCAGCGATCCGATCGGCTGCAATGTTGCGTTTTCGAAAGAAGGAGAAGAGTTCTCCGCCGAAGTTACCGTCCATCCTGCAAAAAATATCGTATTAAAAGGCACCGGAACCGCCGGTGATCCTTATACGGCTTTTGACAATGCCAACGGTCACATTGCCGTTCGCCTGAGCAAACACAAAAACCGCCTTAAAGATCACAAAAGCAAAACCGGCTTGGCCGAACTGGCTTCCGAAGCCGTTTTCCCGGTTATCGAAACCGAAGACGAAATGGACATTGACGTCAATGCGCCGCTGACAATCGCCGAAACCGGCGCCAACATTCCGGTTTGCACCGTCAGCGAAGCGGTTATGTATATGGATTTGGCCAATGAATGCGCTCTGATGTTCAGAAACGCAGCCAACAGCCACATCAGCATGGTATATCGCCGCAAAGACGGAAACATCGGCTGGGTTGAACCGAAAGCCGACAACTAATCGTTGGGTGTTAAAATGAAAATTTCTGATATTCTGACCGATAATGATGTCATCGTCATTAACAATGCGGCTTCCAAACGGCAGCTGTTAAAAGAAATGAGCATAAAGATTGCCGAGGGTACCGGTATTGATGACCGAAGTATGTTTGACATTATTTTGGAAAGAGAGAATCTGGGTTCGACTGCTTTTGGCGGCGGAACCGCTGTTCCTCACGGACGGATTCCGGAACTGAAACAGTTGAAGGGCCTGTTTGCCAAACTGCAAAAAGGCATTGATTTCGAAGCTGACGACAATCAGCCGGTTGATCTGGTATTTATGCTGCTTTCACCGGAAAACAGCGGTGCCGATCATTTGAGCGCACTGGCACAGATTTCCAAAATCATCAAAGACGAGGAAATCTGCGACCAACTTCGCAATGCCGATTCAACGGAAGAAATTTATCGGATTCTGACTCAGAATTGATTCTGTATTTTCCCCGGCCAACCGCCGGGGATTTTTTATAATGAGAAACAGCCGCTGATATCGGCGGCTGTTTCTTAATTGCGCAAAGCATCACTCCTTTGCTTCAACGTACAGCCCCGATGCATCGGGACGAAAAACACGATGACGTTCTGCGGGCTGTCCGGAGGTACAGTCGGTTTTATAACGATGATGTACGTTATGCTCATTGTCCACCGTTAAAAAATCTTCGTTACTGCACAAACAGACATTTCTGATTTGCCGTTCACAGAGCTGGTAACACGTTTTTCCGTGCTCCACCGTCGCAATCATCAGCATCTAGCCGAGATTTTCCCGCCAGTAAAACTTAGGATAAGCTCCCAGTGAATGAAAACCGCTGCTGTCCAGAGAATAAACGTCACTGCCGAGCATTAACATCAAATAGTTGCTCAGAACACCGATCAGTTTCAAAGGGAACAGGCGGAATTTCTGATTGCTCAGCGCATAACCGTAACCGTTCCACACAAAACTGTTGCCGCTGATCGCCGATACGGGTGCGTTTTGGCGCCGGGGAACATCACTGTCATCCAGCATAAACAAGCGGAGTTCCCGATCCGAATCGATCAGAAAAGCATTTTCCGCTTCGGGAAAGACAACCGTCTTTTGACGTTCCTGCAGTCATAACCGGTACAGATTTTCCGGCAACACGCCTTCATCGGCACCGGGATGACGGACAAACATGTTTTCGACACCGTTCTCGGGAACCGGCCGGCATTCTGCAGCCAAACTCTCCTCAATCGAAGAATTTTCCTTTGCTTTCGCCGGCAAAACATCAAATTCAATCAACCGGCTGTTGGAGGCAATTCGTCGATAAACGCCTTGCTCGCAAACAAACAGGCGTTCGCCGATCCGGTAAACCACATCTTTCCACAATCTCGTCAGGACAAGCGCTTTTCCCAACGACATCAATTTTCCTTCCTCCATTCGATAGGCCTTATCGTTCAGAGGATCAAACACAATGATACTTTCTTCCATAAATTACAGGAGTTAAATTAATAATCGGATATTAAAGGGGGATTTAAACAACCGTTTTCCCCATCAAACAAATTTTTGTTTACATAATAATCATTTATCACTTTACATGTTATCTTTTTCAACTTGATATTGCAACACAAAAAACACGGTTGCCCGGCACCGTACAAAAAACCCCTGTCGGTTTGACAGGGGCTTAGGCAAAAAACAAGCCGTGCTCAGGCCAACTTGGCCGCCAGCAGCTGATTGACCACCTGCGGGTTTGCCTTGCCGCGGGATTCCTTAATCACCTGACCGACAAACCATCCCATCAGACCGGTTTTTCCGCCTTTATAGGCATTAACCTTATCCGGATTGCCGGCAATCACTTGGTCGACAATGGCTTCGATCGCGCCGGTATCGGTAACTTGTTTGAGACCTTTTTCTTCGACGATTTTTTCCGGGGCTTCGCCGCTTTCGCTCATCATTTCAAAAACGTCTTTGGCAATTTTTCCGGAAATGACGTTGGTTTCGATCAATTCGACCAACCGTCCGAGATTTTCGGCGGATACCGGACTTTGTTCAATCGTTAGATTTTTGCGTTTGAGCATCGCAAAAAAATCACCCATCAGCCAATTAGCCACTTTTTTGGCATCATGACCGGCCGCCGCTTTTTCAAAAAAGTCCGCCACTTCTTTGTTTTCACAGATTACCGTTGCATCATATTTTGTCAGTCCCAACTCTTCGACAAAACGGGCCTTTTTGGCATCCGGCAGTTCGGGCAATTCGTCAGCCACCTGCCGGATATAAGCGTCGGTCAAAACCAACGGCGGCAGATCGGGTTCGGGAAAATAACGGTAATCATGAGCAAACTCTTTTTTGCGCATACTCTGGGTCAGGCCGGTTACCGGATCAAAACGCCGGGTTTCCTGCTCAACCGTGCCGCCGTTTTCATAAACTTCGACATGACGGCGCGCCTCAACCTCAATCGCCTGCATCACAAACTTAACCGAATTGACGTTTTTCATTTCGCAACGGGTTCTCAATTCGCCGCTGCCGGCAGGACGCACAGAAACGTTAACGTCACAGCGCATAGAGCCTTCGTCCATATTGCCGTCGCAGGTGCCGAGATAGCGCAGGATCGAGCGCAGTTTTTTCAAAAAAGCACCGGCTTCTTCAGGAGAACCGAAATCCGGTTTGGTGACGATTTCCATCAGCCCGACCCCGGCACGGTTAAGATCAATGAAAGTTTTATGCGGATCAATATCATGGATCGACTTTCCGGCATCCTGTTCGATGTGCATCCGTTCGATCCGGATATCTTTGGTGCTGCCGTCTTCCAAGTCAATGGTCACCACGCCCTCACCGACGATCGGATATTCAAACTGGGTAATTTGGTAACCGGTCGGCATATCGGCGTAAAAATAGTTTTTACGCGAAAATTCGGAATAGTTGTTAATCTGAGCCCGCAATCCCAAACCGGTTTTAACCGCCTGATGAACGCAATAACGGTTCAACACCGGCAGCATTCCCGGCATCCCGGCATCTACCAACGACACGTTTTGGTTGGCGTCGGCACCGAATTCGGTCGAAGCGCCGCTGAAGATTTTCGACTTGGAAATAATCTGGCAGTGAATTTCCAAACCGCAGACAATTTCCCACTTGTTTTCTTTTCCTTCAATTAACATCGCTACTTTAACCTTTCAAACTTGGCTTCTTTTTCGATCACTGCCGCGGTTTTGAAAACCGTTTCTTCGTCAAACGCGCGACCGATCACCTGCAATCCCAGCGGCAGTCCGTCTCCGGAAAGTCCGATCGGCAAACTCATTGCCGGCAAACCGGCCAAATTGACCGAAACCGTAAAGACGTCATTGAGCCACATATTGATCGGATCATCGGTCATTGACTTGTCACCGACCGCAAAGGCTGCCGACGGCGCCGTCGGTGTCAAGATGACATCGCAGCGTTCAAACGCACGCATAAAATCATCACGGATCAGACGGCGCACCTTCTGAGCCTTAAGATAATAAGCGTCATAGTAACCGGCCGACAAAACATACGTCCCGATCATAACCCGGCGCTTAACTTCGGTGCCGAAACCGGCTGTGCGAGTATTGACATACATGTCGTCCAAATGCTCGCCGGGAACCCGCAGGCCATACCGCAGTCCGTCATAACGCGCCAGATTGGAAGAGGCTTCCGCCGGCGCAATAATATAATAAACGGCCAACGCATATTTGGTATGCGGCAACGAAATATCGACAATCTCGGCGCCGGCATTTTTGAGCATTTCAATCCCTTTGTCCCAATAAGCGGCAATTTCCGCATTGAGACCCGCCGGACGATATTCGGCCGGAACGCCGACTTTCAGTCCTTTGACACTCTGCCCTAAAACTTTCGTAAAATCAGGTACATCCATCTTGACCGACGTTGAATCTTTGGCGTCATAGCCGGCCATCACATTCAACAGCAACGCACAGTCGCGTACGTCTTTGGCAATCGGCCCCGCTTGGTCCAACGAAGAAGCAAACGCCATAATCCCGTAACGCGAGCAACGGCCGTAAGTCGGCTTAATGCCGCTGACACCGCAAAATGCCGCCGGCTGACGGATGGAACCGCCGGTATCGGTTCCGGTTGCCGCCGCGCAGATGTTGGCAGCCACGGCGGCGGCAGAACCGCCGGAAGAACCGCCGGGAACCAGATTTTTCTCCGCCTTCCACGGATTGACAACCGGACCGTAATAACTGGTTTCGTTGCTGCCGCCCATGGCAAATTCATCCATATTGAGCTTGCCGAGACAAGAAGCGCCGGCCTCAAACAAACGGGCAGTTACCGTTGATTCGTAGGGCGGAATAAAACCGTCCAGAATATGCGAACAGGCGGTCGTCCGAATACCTTCGGTACAAAACAGGTCTTTGATTCCCAACGGAATACCTTCTAACGGACGGGGATTTCCGGACGCGTAGCGCTGATCGGATTCCGCTGCTTTGGACAACGCGGCTTCGGGTGTTTCCAGCACATAAGCGTTCAAGCGGCGCGCCGCTTCGGCTTCTTTTATGTATTCTTCGGCCAGTTCGACCGCCGAAAACTCTTTTTTATTCAATCCGTCCAATGTTTCGTGGACGGTCAGCGTATTTAATTTGCTCATTTTTCCCCCTATTCGACCACCTTCGGCACCACAAAATAACCATACTCCGCCATCGGCGCGTTGGCCAAAATCTTATCCGCCTGATTTCCTTCGGTCACCGTATCGTCGCGGCAGACCAATGCCGTTTCGTTAACTGCCGCCAACGGCTCTACGTTCTCGGTATCAACTTCGTTAAGTTGTTCCACCCAGTTAAGAATCTTGTTAAACTCGTCTTCCGTCGCCGTAATTTTATCGGGGTCGATCTTCAAGCGTGACAGGAACGCCACCCGATTGACCGTCTGTTTGTCTATTGCCATAATTCTCTCCTGTTTTTTTACAAATAAAAAGCCATTGACGCTTGGCTGTTCAATGGCTTTCACTATAGTTTATAAGTTCAAAAACTCAAGCGTATTTATTCTTCTGTCAGCATTTTTCCGCATTCTTGAGCATTGTCCAGATTGATCATGCCGACAATGTGGTAACCGGCATCCACATGCAGAACTTCTCCGGTAACGGCCGTACCGAGCGGCGACAGCAAAGCCAACGCCATATTGCCGACTTCGTCCTGAGTAACATTGCGGCGCAGCGGTGCGTTGAGCTCATTCCAGTGCAGAATTTTACGAAAATCGCCGATCCCGGATGCGGCAAGCGTTTTGATCGGGCCGGCCGAAATGGCATTCACGCGGACATTTTGTTTGCCCATATCAACCGCAGCAAAACGAACTGCGGCTTCCAACGCGGCTTTGGCAACGCCCATAATGTTGTAGTTGGGCAAAACTCTTTCGGCACCGAGATAAGTCAGAGTCAAAATTGAACCGCCTTCGTTCATAATCGGCGAGGCACAGCGGCAGGCTTCCAGGAACGAGTAGCATGAAATGTGCATGGTGTTGGTAAAGTTGGGCAGCGTGGTATCAATCGTGCGGCCCTTCAATTCGTTTTTGTCGGAAAAAGCAATGGCATGAACGACAAAGTCGATTTTTCCCCACTTTTCGCCGAGTTCTTTAAAACAGGCTTCGACACTGGCGGAATCGGAAACATCACATTTAATCAGCAGCGGTTCGTTATCCAGCTGAGCAGCCAGCGGCGCAACTCTTTTTTCCAAAACTTCGTTCTGATAAGAAATGGCAAGTTGAGCTCCCTGAGCATTTAAAGCCTGACAAATTCCCCAGGCAATTGATTTATCGTTGGCCAGTCCCATAACAAGACCTTTTTTACCGCTCATTAACAGTTGGTTAGTCGTCATTTTTATTTTTTCCTTTGCAATTTCAAAAAAATTTATATACTAAAAAACAGTTTGAAAGCTTTTTATAAGATTTCAGCCCATTTGTAAACACATTTTTTTATGCAAAGGTGAATTCATGGAATGGAAAATCAAACTGGCGGAAAAGCTTAAGCCGGTAGCCGATTTCTTGTTTTTTTTGGCAAAGCGCGCTCAGAACGACGCCGTTTTCCGGGTTGCTTCTTCGCTGGCTTACACTTCGCTGATTGCCATTGTGCCGTTGTTTGCGATCGGTCTGGCCATTTTCTCCGCGTTTCCGGTATTTGACGGCATTCGCAGCCAGGTTGAGGCGTTTTTGTTTCATAACCTGACCCCGGAATTTGAGCAGGAAGTCAGCCAGTATTTTGCCGATATCGTCAAAAATTCCGGACAACTGACAACCATCGGCGTCGTCGGTATCGCCGTTACCTCAATCTTGCTGCTTTCGACGATCGAAAACAGTTTTAACTTTATTTTTAAAGTCACCCAGCCGCGGCATATTACAACCAAAATTACCCTTTATTGGACCGTCATCACGTTAGGGCCGCTTCTGCTCGGCACCGCTTTTTCGATGCGCGGTTATTTGTACACGCTGCAAAAGATCGTTGCCGCCGACGGCGAGACCGGGCGCTTTTTCTTCAGTTATCTGATTCCGCCGTTGATGACGATTTTGAGTCTGATGCTGGTTTACGTTCTGGTGCCCAACAAAAAAGTATCGGTCGGAAGCGCCTGCAGCGGCGCCGTAGTGGCGGTGATTTTATTTTGGTTCCTTCGTCAGGGATTTGCGATGGCGGTATTAAACAACGCCACGTACAAAACCCTGTACGGCGCGCTGGCCATTATTCCGATGTTTCTGATCTGGATGTATCTGTCGTGGGCGGTGGTTATTTTTGGTGCGGTTGTCACCGCCGCGCTGGACGAATTTCGCCAGTTCAATCAACGAGAATTAAAAAAGGTTATCGTTGCCGGCAAAAACGGACGCCGTTGACTTGGATACCGATATGTTTTCCTGATTAAAAAAAGTAACCCCGCTTTTGAGCGGGGTTTAAAGTTGGTAAAGTTTTGTGTCTGACTAGTAATCTCCCAATCTTTCCACCATTTCGGCATACGCATCGTATTTGCGGAAATAGAGACGGATCAGATCAAGGTTATTACCGGAAAGCAGAAATTCTTCTTCTTCGCGATCAAGCCAAACCGCACGCAGATAATTTGCAGCAAATTCATTGTTGCCCGAAGCAATGATGAAGCGATTCACTTCGCTGCAAAATCCGATTCCCGGATGACGTCGGAACTGTTGTTCAAACACCGTCATGCAGCCCAAGCCCAGCAAAGCTTTTTGGGCGGCAACGGAAAAAACGGAAACATCCAGTTGTCCGATGATCTTCAGATTGCCGGTACGGATAATTTCCTGCACCTCCCATTCTTTCGGATCCGGCGGCATCAGCGCTGTATAAGCTTCAAGCAGCGGTTCCGAATTGAGGCGAATTACAGATTTTTTTTCAAACACGGTCAGAGCACCTTTTTTCAATGCTTCAACCAAGGCAGCCTTAGCGGCGGTGATGTTACCGGCCCTATAAAGCTCTTTCACTTGTATATAACTCATATGTCTTAATAATTGGTTTTGTGCCAGCATAACAACTTTTTTTGTCCAAGGCAAGCCCAAATGCATACAAACAACAAAATTTTTATCTCCGGATTCCAAAGACAAAAATCCCCGGTACCGTCAGGAACCGAGGGATCTTTGTTGCAATGCCGATTAATAGTTGCCGTACTTTTCTTCCAACTCGACAACCCAGCGCTCAAAAGCAAGCAGTTCGCTTTTCTTTTTGCCGCCGAGACCGAAACGGTCATACAGTTTTTTGACCTGCCGGTAAACCAACACCGTCATTCCGTATTTACAGATGTTTTCATAAGCATCCATATATATGTCGTGAATTTCCTTGCTGACCCAGTCTCCTTTAAAAGAAACCTGAATCAGGATCACGTTCGGAACTACGCGGGCCAAAACCTCGGCGATGTAATTGAAGCACAACTGTTTGACAACCATCGGGTTTTCCAGTTCAAAAGCCATGTTGCCTTCCATGTCGAAGAAACCGTCAATCAGCAGAATCTGCTCGTGAGCGATTTTGGGATCGGACGAAAAATCTGTCGACAAGGCCCGAGGCAGCAGATCTTCGGGAAACCGACGGTCACCGGCCGGAAGCGACAAGTCTTTACAATCGGCCTGTTTGTTGCGCAGATGATGGATCGTCTGCAGCTGAAACAGCTTGTCTTCCTCAATCCGGCGGATCTCGGCGGTATGTTCTCCAACCCTTTTATAGAGCCCGTTATAATCAAGTTCCAACATGAAAGGGACGGCATACCTTTTGAACTTTTTGCACTCGGCAACGTATTGCGCCGCATTTTTCTTGACTTGTTCAAGCATGCGGCTGGGACGATGGCCGTCGGCTTTCAGCTTGGCGAGTCGGCGATTGGCGAGCGTAACCGCGTGTTCCGGAGAAATTTCTTTTTGATCCAGACGCGCGGAAAGTTCATAGGCATAGGTTTCCGGATCGATGCGCCAGTCCTGAATTGCCCGCACCATTTTGCGATACCAGCGGTCATAAAGGTTGTTTTCCAGTTCGATAAACTGCGACATCGTGACTTTGATTTCATGGATGTCGAAACCTTGTGCAAACAGCTGAATTGCAGCGGCGCGGCAGGCAGTGGGAAAGGCTTTTAACACTTTTCCGGTTTCTAAAGGTATTTCCATAAGCAATAAAAATTAATTAATAATGTTCTCTAACTTTACAGTTAACCATTTTTTGGCTTTTTCGTCAAATAAAAATTATACTCTCAACGGATTTTTGAAAACATTTTCGGTAAAATGGGGGCAATTTCAGTCTTTATTTCGACATTTATCGTCAAGTGACAGATTAAACGGGACGACTGTTTTTGTTTAAAGCCATAAAAAAAACGCCCCGTGGGGCGTTTTTTGAAAGAGACGCTTAAGTCTTTAAGCGTTCAGAGCAGGATACTCGATCCCGTAAGCGCCGAGAAGCGCCTGGAAGTAGAAAATCCGACGGCTCTTGCGTGCCACTTCCTTACGGCGTACGACCTCGTCTTCCAGGGCTTGCGCCCATTCCAGACGGCAGTACTCCTGTTTGAGATGACGCACCATCTTGGCGGAGATCACATGAACCATTTCCTTGAAACGGTCCAGAGGCTTAAAATGCCCGTTCTCCATTTCCAGCATCAGCCGCACAGCATCCAGCGGAACGAAATCCCGATCCCAGAGGTTTACCCAGAACGACCACGAAATATTCTGACTGGCAGTCTCTTTTTCCCGTAAGAAATTATAGGAAAAATCGTTCAGTTGCCGGTCAGGATAGCGAAGTCCTTCGATAAGCAGGGCACCTACCACTGCTGAGATCGTCTGATTGGGAGAATCGTACCCGCGCGTTACAAAGTATTTGAAACTTTGTTTACTTTCTTCATCAAGGAGGGAAGCCTTGAGATCGCGGTCGCGCACATACTGCTCGCGTTTACCGTTGATCTCCTCCCACAGTACCTTGATTTTTTTGCGGTACTCTTCTACCACGGCTTCGGCTCGGGGCTGCTCGCTGAACAAAAGGTTTTCCTCTTCGAGTTGTTCCTTTTCTTCGGCCGCATTATTGACCGCCAAAGCCTGAGCACGTTTTCTGTCACGTTCAGCCGCTTTTTCCGGATTGTTCTTACGCCACCGGGCACGGAGAAGATCTTTCTCCTCCTGGGAAAGCTTTCTTTTCACCATAGAAATTTGGTTTTTGATGATAAAGGAAAGGGAACTTGTCAAAGTACCGGTTTCCTTCATCATGGTTAGACATTCTGATTTAGAGGCTCAGGTTATTGGCCTTGACGAAGCTTCTGAGCTTCTTCATCACTTCCTGATTTTTGGAAGCGGCGCCGTTGACGCAACAAACGAAGGCTTGGTAAGCCTCACGGGTTACGGCGTTGACACGGGGACGGCGCTGAGAGAGGACGGCGACAACGGCACGTTGCACGCCTACCTTACGATAGCGTCCGTTTTTGAGCTCTTCCGTGATAAAGGCGATAAACTCCGCCAGTTGTTTTTCGTCAGCCGACTTGAGCTGTTTTTTCAGACTTTCTTCTTTTGGTACCGAAAGCTGATCGTTTTTTTCTTTCATTTGAAAAGTATTTAATTAAACATAAAAATTGACTGTTGTTTATAATATAGACAAAAAAACAGCCGTTAGCAAGTATTTTTTGTTCTTCTTTTACAAAAAAAGATTATTATTTTATATCAAAAGATAATAATATGAACTCAAAGGGCAGGAATATCGTTATAACCTGTATGGTCGTAAGCGGCCGAAAATGATTTTAGAAGGACAACCCATGAAAAAACTTTTACTTACGGCACTGATTCTCAGTCTGGCAGCTGTGGGAGCGACCGCTTTCCGCAACCGTTCCCGCGACGTTGCCGACTTTGTTACCAAACGGCTCGAAAAAGGTGCGATTGTCGAAACCGTTACCGCTACCGGGACGATTACCCCGATTTCCAACATCGACGTCGGCACTCAGGTGTCGGGACGGATTCAGGAGATCTTTGTCGATTACAATTCCCAAGTTCAAAAAGGGCAGCTGCTGGCCCTGATCGATCCTTCGTCCTTTGAATCCAACGTCGCCAAGGAAAAAGCCAACTTGGAAGTGGCAAAAGCTCAAGTGCTGGTCGCCAAAGCTTCGCGCGATTATTACAAAAAACATCTGGAACGAATCACCAAACTCAACAAACAAAGCTACTCGGCCGACAAAGAACTCGACGAAGCGCAAAAAGACTATGATACGTCGGTTGCCCAAATGGCTCTTTATCAGGCACAGGTAGAACAGGCACAGGCCGCTCTCGACTATAACCTGATTCAGCTCGGCTATACCAAAATCATTTCGCCGGTAGACGGCATGATCGTTTCCAAAAACATCGAAGCCGGACAAACGGTGGCCGCCAGTTTTGAAACCCCTACCCTGTTTAACGTGGCCGAAGACCTGACGAAGATGAAAATCGAGGCTTCGGTGGTGGAGGCCGACATTGCCAAAGTTAAGGAAGGGCAAACGGTCGAATTCAGCGTTGACAGTTATCCCGACGAAATTTTCACCGGCACCGTCACTCAGGTACGCAACGAAGCCGTCACAAATTCCAACGTGGTGACTTACGAAGTAATTATTGAGGTGGACAATTCGGATCTGAAATTCAAGCCCGGCATGACCGCCAACGTCGAGATTATTACCGCAAGCAAAAACGATATCTTGGTCTCTCCAAACAAAGCCTTGCGTTTTTCGATCGACAACGGCGAAACCCGTTATAAGGACAAAGGATTGTGGATTTTGGATAATGGGCAGCCGCGCCGAATGACCGTCGTCACCGGAATTTATGACGACGACAGCACCGAGGTATCGGGACCCGATTTGCAGGAAGGGATGGAGGTCATTGTCGAACGTTCCGAAACCGCCAAAAAACCGGCCATGAGAATGAGGATGCCCCGCTGATGGCGTTGATCGAAATTAAGAATTTGAAAAAAAGCTACCCGCTCGGCGACAGTCAATTGATGATTCTCAAAGGAATTTCGCTGGAAATCAATCAGGGAGAATTTGTGGCCGTCATGGGGCCTTCCGGATCGGGCAAGTCGACCCTGATGAATATCCTCGGTTGTCTGGACAAGCCGACTTCGGGCAAATATTTTCTTGACGGCGATGACATCGGCAAACAAAACAACGATCAACTGGCAACCATCCGCAACCAGAAAATCGGCTTTGTTTTTCAAGGTTTCAACCTGCTCTCCCGCACTTCGGCAATCGAAAACGTCGAATTGCCGATGATTTATGCCGGCGTTGCCGAAGAAGAACGGCATCGTCGCGCCGCCGAAGCTCTCAAAGCGGTAGGATTGGAGCGACGGATGGATCATCAGCCGAATCAGCTGTCGGGCGGCCAGCAGCAACGGGTGGCCATTGCCCGCGCACTGGTCAATCAGGCACCGATTATTTTCGCCGACGAACCGACCGGCAATTTGGACACCAAGACCAGTGTTGAAGTTATGGAACTGTTTACTGAATTTAACCGTCGGCTCAACCGCACCATCATTCTGGTTACCCACGAAGAAGACATTGCCCGCTACAGCGACCGCATTATTAAAGTGGTGGACGGCGAAATCGTCAGTGATGAAAGGGTTGTCAAATGATTGATCTGAAAACCATCAGCAGCATTGCCCTGCGGGCCATTCGCGCCAACAAAATGCGTTCCACCCTCACCAGCCTCGGCATCATTATCGGCGTGGCCGCCGTCATTATCATGCTGGCTATCGGGCACGGTGCCCAAATTTCGATTCAGGAAGACATGAAAACCATGGGTTCCAACCTGATCATTATCCGTTCGGGCAGCTCAACTTCCGGCGGTGCGCGCGGCGGCAGAGGATCGTTGCCGACCATGAAAGCCGGCGACGGCAATGCCATTCAGGAAAAAATCAGCAAAATACGCCTGGCCGCACCGGTTCTGGAGCAAACCAACCAGGTTGTTTACGGCAATGCCAACTGGGCAACCAGCATCACCGGCACCGACAACCGTTACTTTGAGTTAAAGGAATGGGCACTCGCTTACGGACGTTCGTTTTCCGACAGCGACGTCAAAAATGCCTCCAAAGTTGCGGTTTTGGGACGGACGGTCGTCACCGAACTGTTCGGCGACGTTGACCCGATCGGCAAAACGGTACGCATCAAAGGATTGCCGTTTACGGTGATCGGCGTGCTGGAAAAACGCGGTGAAAACGGGATGGGGATGGATCAGGACGACGGCGTCTATATTCCGATTACCACGGCTCAGAAAAAGGTCATCGGCATCACTTTTCCCGATCAGGTCAATGTGGTGATGCTGCAGGCGGTAGACGCCGAAAGTACTTACAGCGCTCAGGAAGACATCCGGCGACTGCTTCGCCAGCGTCATAATCTCGGTGCCAACAAAGACGACGACTTTATCATTATGAACCTGACGCAAATGCAAGAGATGATGGAAAGTTCCACCCGCATCATGACAATTCTTCTGGGCTCAATTGCCTCGATTTCGTTGATTGTCGGCGGGATCGGCATCATGAACATTATGCTGGTTTCGGTTACTGAACGTACCCGGGAAATCGGCATCAGAATGGCCATCGGCGCCAAAAGCTGGGATATCCGGATGCAATTTCTGACCGAAGCGGTGGTTTTGTCGCTGATCGGCGGCATTATCGGCATCATTACTGGTTTTGCCGGGGTGGAACTAATAAAAATATTCAGCAATTTCAAAGCACAAATCTCAATACTTTATGTAATTGTTCCATTTTGTTTTTCCGGCCTGGTCGGTATCCTGTTTGGGTTTTATCCGGCTTACAAAGCCTCGCTGCTCAACCCTATCAACGCTTTGCGTTACGAATAGTTTTTTACAAATAACTCCCCTAAAAACGGGGAGTTATCAATTTTTCTTAATGCAATTGATGCAAAAAAAGGTTCATTTTTTTGATACATACAAATCGTACAACAAAGAAGAATTAAATTCAAGAAAATTGTGATATTATCAATAGGGTAGGAAAAGAAAGCCGAGAAGGAAAAGTGTATCAAAAAAATGAACGTTTAAATGCATTTTGATAAGGATTGTGTAGAAATGACCAAACATACTTCTTGGGCAATTGCGTTAACGGCGACGACTTTTTTGAGCGCGCCGGCAATTGCCGCCTCTCTAACCCCGACTTTGGGTGAAAACAGCGCGTTTTTATATTCCGAGGGCTCGGAAAACGACTATAACTTCACATTACAGGAACCGGATGCGGACGGTAAACTGACGACTAAGTATTACAAAATCGATCTGAAACCGGAAGCGTTTTTACCCTCCGGCGATGTTACTTGGAGCGAAGTTGAAGCCAATCAAAAAGAAGCTCCCGCTGTGGTTGCAGTTCCGTTGTTTAACGGTTCATACAAATACTTCAAATATACTTATACTCAGCCGGAAGGAAAAACGGTTTATTCCAGTCAGCAAAATTCTTTGGCCGGTGACATTAATGCCGATTTCGTTAACAGCAGTACCACGACAGGCAGCGGCGGTGCAATCTCCAACCCTTACGACGGAACCATAGGCAACATTACGGGAAATATTATCGGCAATCGGACTGTGGCAAGACAGTCGTTCGGCGGTGCCATTCACAACCGCGGTACCATCGGAGATATTCGCGGTACCTTTATAGGCAATAAGGCAATCAGCGAAACCAACAGCATCGGTTCCGAAGGTGGCGGCGCTTTCATATTTAATCAAAAAAATATCGGTAACATTAACGGTGATATTATCGGCAACGTGCATCAAGGGGCTGCATCTTCTAACGGTGGTGCAATTTATAATCCTTATGGCGGTACGATAAAAGACATTACCGGTACCATCGCTTATAATAAATCAATGGACAACGGTACTCCTGAAAATGGAGGCGGCACTTCCAGAGGAGGCTTTTTAGGCAATTACAGTACAAACAGAGTCTCGTCCGTAGGCAACATAAACGGTGATATAATCGGCAATATTGCCGAGGGGTTGGGTGCAGACGGCGGTGCCATTGAGCTTTATCGTGCAACTTTGGGAAATATTACCTCAAAAATTATATCGGGTAATATGGCAATAGGCAAAAAAGGTGCGCATGGCGGCATGATTGCAATTGACGGCGGCAGCGATGAAACAGGAATGGGCGATATTACCAGCGACATCATAAGTTACAACAAAGCCATCAGCAGCGAAGGTTCTGCAGTTGGCGGTTTTCTCTATAATTACGGAAAAGTCGGAAATATTACCGGCAGTTTAATCGGTAACGAAGCGTTGGGACATACCGGAGCAAACGGCGGTGCAACTGCGGGACCGATAAAAGAGCTTACAGCAGAATATATTTCTAACAACAGAGCCGTGACGGAGAACGGAAATGCTCAGGGCGGCGCTCTTCAATCGGTTATAGCCCAAGTTGATTCCGTTACCGTGAATGACAACCAGGCCATCAGCAATCAAGGAAAAGCTTACGGGGGCTTTTTGTACAATGTTTGGAGCAATAATATAAAAAGTGTTACCGGCAATATTCTGAATAATGAGGCCAGGGGTTACAGCGAAGCAGCCGGCGGCGGCATTTACAATGCTTCTTACCGAGGTACGGGCTCAATAGGAAAAATCAGCGGCATGATGGCCGGTAACAAAGCTATCAGCGAAATCGGCAATGCTTACGGCGGCGCGATTTATAATGGAAAAATCGGCAGTATAACCGGCGATTTTTTGAATAACTATGCTCAAACGGCTTCTGAAACCAATAAAGCTTATGGCGGTGCCGTTTATGCTGCTGCAAATATGAATTTTGTTTCCGGTACCGATGTACATTTCATGTCGGGAAACTATACACTGGATCCGACCCGCGGAAAAAACTTTAACGCATTGTATGTCACAGGCTACTATTCAACCATCGCTTTTGACACTGCCGGCGACGGCGCCTGGATAATCAACGACAATATCGAAGGCGGCAGCTATGTTTTTAAAGGTAACGATACGATTGATGCCGAAACAGGAACCACGACACAATATGTGGCGATGAACAACGACATCGTCAATGCTGAAAAAGTTACTGTTGAGAACACCACTTTACGTTTCGGCACTTATCAGCACGAAGATCAGACGGCGAAGAACTGGGACGGCAAAGGGGCGTTTGTTGCTTCATTGAATGCTGACGGCACCGCTAACCGTGACGCCGATGCGGTGACCAGCTTGTCGTTGAACAATGCGGTATTCGATATTGCCAACGGCTATCTGGAAACCGTCAAGCTGAAAAGCTATTCGGCAACCGACAGTTTCCTGCATATCGATGTTGACGTGGAGAACATGAAAGCGGATGAACTGCATGTTGCCGGTGATGTTAAAGGTGTAACTAAGCTGATCGTCCACGCTTCATCAGATGCCGATATTCGCAACCGCGGGCAGATTTTGTTCGCACAATCTGAGAACGACACCACCGGCAACGCGGATTCGTTTGTGGTTTCGCGTGTTTATAAAAACCCGTATCTGTTTGAGGTTAAATACGATCAAATTGCCGAGAACAGCAACAAATGGTACTTCGAACTAAAGGATAAGGAAAATCCGGACGTTCCGGATGTTCCCGATGTTCCTGACGTTCCCGATGTTCCCGATGTTCCTGACGTTCCCGATGTTCCCGATGTTCCGACACCGCCGACCCCGGAACTGCCGGACATTCCGTCGGTTAAGCCGCAGCCGTTGCCGGGCAGCGACCGTCCGGTAGCGCCGGAAGTCATCGGCGCCGAGTCTTTACCGGCTGCGGCGTTGGCACAAAACAGCAACATGGTTTACAATATCATGAACAAAGTCAGCGCCAACCGTCTGTACTGTCCGGGCTGCGGCTTCTATGACTACTACTGGAACGGCGAAGCCTTCCACAATCTGTGGGCCAATGCGGTTTACAATACCCTTCGCATCAAGACGCCGACCGATATCGACGCCGAGGTCTGGGGTTTAGAGGCCGGCGGCGACTTGCAGCACGATCTCAACAACAAACTGGGCCTGTTCTTATCTTACCGTAAAGGTAACTATGACATGAACGGCGACGGCAAGCATCATTACTCGACCGTCGGATCGGAAATCGACATTGATTCGTATCTTGCCGGTTTGTATTACCGTTATGACCGCAACAATTGGTGGACGTTTGCCACCGTATACGGCGGTATTCAGAGAGTTGATCTGAAGACCAAAGACGGCATCAAGTCGGATACCGACGGCACCGAGTTCGGCGGCAGCGTTGAGTTGGGTTACGATTATGCGTTAAACAAAACCGTTTATCTGACCCCGAGCGTCGGCGCCTTCTATACTCAGGTAGACTATGACGACGCGACCGACAGCGCCGGCAAGGTTGCGAAGTACAACACTTTGCGTCAACTGGAACTCGAAGCCGGTGTCAAACTGACGAAAGCGTTTGTAATGGACGAAGGTTATGCCAACCTTTACGTCAAACCGAGTGTTGTCCGCACGATTACCGACGGCGACGAAGTTCGGATCACCGGTTTGGGCAAGGTCAACACAATCGACGATCAGACGCTGGGCCGGATTGAGCTCGGCGGCCGTTACGGCTTCACCGAACAACTGTCGGCTTACGGCTGGGCCAACCACACCTTCGGCGACGACTACAAAGCGTCGACCTTCGGTTTGGGTTTAAGTTACAGCTGGTAACCTTTTTTACATAAGTTTGCCGGGCGACAAGTTTTTACTTGGAAAAGCCCGGCAATTGTGCTATCATATAAGGGTATGAACAGGAGCATGGCATGAAACTGAACGTATCCGAATACCGTTGGATTCTGCTGAACTGTAATCTTATGCTGGGACAGTATAAGGGAAAACAATATGCGGTCATTGAACCGAAGTTTTCCAAACACCGGGCTAAACTCGACCGGCTGCTCGGCAGTGTCACTTTTCCCTCTATCGAAGAATGGAACAAATTGTCACGCGAACTGCGGCCGCGGCTGAAAGAAAGCAACCGTCGACATTACGAAGCTGCCGTACGCAAGCTTTCAGGAATATCAAATGCCAAACTGGCGGCACTTAACAACAAACAAAGAATAGAACTTTTAGACGGTCTGCTGATCGACGTTGTCAGTCGTGATACCGAAGCTTTTAATCAAAACCGACAAACGGTTCATGACTATAAAAACCAGATCAAAATTCTGCTGTTCGGCCTGACTTTGCCGCCCGAGTTTCTTGAACGGGAAACCGCCCGCGTCAACCAGTTTTGCAACCGTCTGCAAAGCGTGCCCCGTTTGAAAGAAGATTTGGAAAACTGGCAGAATCCGGAATTTTCAGGTCATCGTGAGTTGTGTTACAACCTTATCGATACCTTTAACGCCGTTTATCATACGGCAATTGTTCTCAAATTTTTTACCGCCGAAGAATGGCAAACCGGCCAAGCCGCCAAAGGCCTCAGCACCGACATCAGAACAATGGCCGCCGCCTATGTCGAAGGAAATACGGTTTATCTCAACCGGGAAAAAATTGCTCTGTGCGACAATCTGGCCGTCCCGGCGCTTATTTTTCATCAAGCGCTCCATATTGCCCGACAAAACGAAGATTTGTCAGCTTTTCCGGTAATTGAAAAACTTTTCGAAAGCAAATTTACCTGTCTGGCGTTTGAGCAGGATGAGCTGTATGCGCTGATGCCGATGGAAGTGCACGCCTATGCGATGGATGAAGCGATTATCACCTTTTTGCTGGAAAAAATGCAAATAAAGTTTATCGAAAACAGCTGTCCGCCGGCTTTGCGCCGGCTAACACGGCAGCTGCAGGAAAAGAGAAAAGGAAGTGTTTCTCCTTCCGGCAGTCATTTGGAAAGACCGACCGACTGAATTTAAATCCAAGGCTGCCTACAAACGGCAGCCGTGTTTATTATATCTGTTTTACGGGAGAAAAAACGTGAAAAAATTAATTTTAGGAGTATTGACGGCCATGACGATAATTCATAACGGCACCGCAGCCGAGCATAAACTGCCGACACCGGAACGCAACGGCGGAATGCCGCTGATGCAGGCCCTGAACGAACGGCGTTCGATCAAAGAGTTTGACAACCGGCAAATTGACGATCAAACTTTAAGCGAGATTTTGTGGGCCGCTTACGGCGTTAATCGCAGCGGCGGATTGCGGACAATTCCGACCGCGATGAATCAAAAAGATCTGGATGTTTTTGCGGCCAAAACAGACGGCGTTTGGCGTTTTGATGCCAATAAGCATGCTCTGATTCCGGTCAGCAGCGATAACATTTTGCCGCTTTTCTCAACTCAGGATTATATGAAAAATGTTCCTTTAGTTTTGATTTATACCGGCAGCAAGAACGAAGATTATCCGGTTATGCACGCCGGCTCCGCCTACCAGAACGTGGAACTGTACGCCGCCTCCAAAGGGCTGGCCTCGGTTGTCCGCGGCTATTTTGACAAACAGGCGGTCGCAAAAGCGCTCAAGCTGCCCAACACCAAAACGGTGATCGTCTCGCAAGCGGTGGGTTGGGGAAATTAGGCGCCGATTTTTTCCTAAAATGCAAAAATAAATCTTGCAAAATAAGTTAAAACAGGCTAATAAACTTATCAGTTTTGGACAGGTGGCCGAGTGGTCGAAGGCGCACGATTGGAAATCGTGTGTACCCCTAAAGGGTACCAAGGGTTCGAATCCCTTTCTGTCCGCCATTTACGAAAGAAACGCCCTTGCGGCGTTTTTTTTGTAAATGATGAGGAAAGACGGGATTTGAACCCTTGTGCAAGGGTTCGACTACCAGCATTAGGCGGGACGCGGGTACCGCCGGTTTTCCGAAGGAAAAAATGCGCCTGTGCGGCAAGCAACGCGAAGTCAATCCCTTTTTGTCCGCCATTTTGATTAAAAAGACGCTCGCTTGCAGCGTTTTTTTTCGTATCCGGCGGAAATGCGGGCATTGCGGACGGTTGACAACGCGAGAAACGGAATGAATTGAGAACTAATTCAGTCGATACTTTATGTCGTCTGGAACGAAAAAGAGAAGCCAGCAACAGAGCCGTTGCAAAAGACAAAAATTGCGAACCTCTTAAGAAAGCCTTTAAACAGCTTCAGGAGCAACAATTCCGAAAATATCAAAGAGCCGGAAAGGTATCATCCGCAAATGCTTTTGTGAAATGGTTTCAACAAAATAAAGCTTCGTCAATGACTATTCCTTAAGTTAAGAGTAATCAAACAAATTAGCTTATTAAACTGGCTCAAATCAATAATCGGGAATTTAAAAAGCTTTTGAATGCAGAAGCTGATACATCGCTAACTGAGGAGGATTGAAAAGTCTTTTTCATTTTTGCTATCCCTTTGCTGTTTTTAACTTATTTGAAAGGATAATCAATATGAACATTTGGCAAAAATATAAATCTCCTTTGGGCTATTATGACAATGATAACCAGATTGACAGTTACGGAGTTAATCACAGCGGGTTCAGTGTCAGAGATGAGCTTAATTATCAAATGGCGCGGCAACAAAGAGAAGATGCGATGATGCAATGCTATAATAATCAGGGCATTACTTCTAACTATCCGCAATATACCACTAATTTTTGGGGCAATTCAGCAGATAATAATTATGGTTTTAGAGTATCAAATATTGGAAATAATGTTCCGAAGGTTGTAAAACAGCTTAATAATACGATAAATAATGCATGGCAAAAAGTGAAGGATATATCTACTATTGTAGCAGATACTATTAGGTATACTCCGGAATCTTTAGGAGAATTGGCTGCTGATACCAAAACAGCCTATGATTATTGGCAACAGATGAATCAAACGGGAAATAATCTTGTAACTACTTATGGCCCTAATCAGGGGGCGGATATCGATAATTACTACCACCCTCTATTACAATGTCAGTTGGCAAAGATAAGTCCGATAAGTCGTGATTGGGGCTTAAGATTGGGGTATGCTAAAGAAATATGGGATTATCACAAAAAGAAAGGAACTATGCCGATGTCAGAGATTTCTGCGGATAGCCGAAAAGACTTGCAAAATAATCTTTATGGTAGTAATTCAGGTTATTATAATCCGAATAAAACTTGTTGGGAGATGCTTGATGAGCGAAGAACCCCAAATATGCGTAAGGCAAATATTAGATAAAGTTGTTAGCCTAATTTTTAAGAGTATCGGTTATGTTGCTATTTTAGCCATATTACTCTTTTTCTTGTATCCATATTATCAAGAATACGATTATATGAAGAATTGTCAACAAAATGGCCGTTCTCGAAGTCAATGTGAACAGTCTTGGGCAGAACTGAGAGCGTTAGACTAAAGATATTTAATCAGCATTACAGCTTGCATTAGAGGGCTGAATTTATAAACAAATTAAAATCTGGTAAGCTCTATACCATTGAGGTTTACTACACCGCCATTTACGAAAGAAACGCCCTTGCGGCGTTTTTTTTGTAAATGATGAGGAAAGACGGGATTTGAACCCTTGCACAAGGGTTCGACTACCAGCATTAAAAAAATCAGTTAACAAAGTTGGCTCAAATCA
>CAJTLY010000003.1:68130-98629 GCA_910577095.1 uncultured Alphaproteobacteria bacterium | reverse complement strand
ATAATCGGGAATTTAAAAAGCTTTTGAATGCTAAAGCTGATACATCGTTAACTGAGGAGGATTGAGAAAAAGCATTTCCTTTTGTTATCCTGGTCATGATTTTAATTTATTTGAAAGGATAAGGAAATGACTTATAGATCAAGAGCCGTACCGGAGGATATTGCTTACGGCGGCGAACCGCAATATATTCAAACATCTCATGGTCTAGTGAAAAATGATGCCGCTTACAAAGAGTATTTGCAAGAAAAGCAATTAGCCGATAACAACCCCAACTTAGGAATGTTTCACGAACAAATCCAACCAAACGTTTCTCAAGAAATCTACATGACCGAAAGCGCTTGGGGATACCCCAATAATATGTGGTCACCGTTTTATAATAAAGCGGGACGACCTTATGATTTAAAACCGGCCCCCTACACATTAGGCACTCTTAGCGGGCTTTATGAATCTCATAAAGGCCAAAACTTATGGAACAATGGCAATTTGGATAAAACAGGCGGCTGGAGTTACGGAACTTATCAAATTGCGGCCAAAAACGGAACCATGAAAGACTATTTAAGATATTTGCAAAAGCACCCAAATTATCAAAATTTTTATCACCGATTACAGCAAGCCGGCGGTAATAACACGGCATTGAGGGGAGAGCTTCAATTTAAAAACATTTGGGCTGATTTATCTAAAAATAATGACTTTTTACTGTCACAACAAGACTTTATTATTGATAAAAAATTAAATCCAACATTAAAGTACATCAGTGATATAAAAGGAATAAATTTGGATAACAGATCTCCTGTCATTCGGGATGTGTTATATTCAACAGCAACCCAACACGGAGAAGGCGGAGCTTCTCATGTAATGCATCGACGGTTTGGCAGAAATACCGATGTATCCGCTTTAAGTGATGCGGAACTAATCCATCAAATTTATAATGAACGAAGTGATGTTGATCATTACTTTAAAAACAGTTCAAAAAATATAAAAGATAACTTAAAAAAACGGTTTCAAAAGGAGAAAAATAAAGCCCTGGAATTGCTGAAACAATATCCTTAGTAATATTGAAGATTTTGCTCATACTGAATGATGTCCTCTAATATAATATCGTAATAATATCCCAGAGCGGCATCATTTTTTTGACGGCCAACGATACCGTCATTTCTCATATTATATAAAATCCCATAAAAATTCAAAATTCCGGTTTGAAGTTCATTTAAGGATTGAATCATTTTTACGCTTTCTTCGTTGGAAGCAAAACTTGAAATTTTATCAATAATTATCTTCTTGATACACTGATGATATTTCTGATTGGCATGTTTGAGAGAATCGTCCGCCAACGCATATATATGATCCCGATAATCACCAGGATAAGCTTGTTGAGAGCATTCTTTTTGATATCTTTCGACATCCTGTTCAATTTTTGTCGGAATTCCTTTTTCTGCGTTAACTGGTTCTTCTGCCTGAATATTTTCAACATTCAATACCCAAAAGCTTAAAAATAAAAATATTATTTTCATACACTTTCCTTTTTGCTTGATGATTCGTTTTCTGACAGTTTAACAAACTAAAAGCAGCGGTACAAATAAATTCTAAAAAGTTTTTCCTATTGGTTAACTTCGTCACATTTGTGCCTTCCCGTTTTGCCTAACAGACGCTTTTGTAAAGTCACTTCAGTTGAAATTAAAATTTTTATCTCTTAAGTATGATTTATAAGACCATATTTATGAGAAATTCAATGAAACATCCAAATATAAATGACTTTTCAAAAAAAAATGAAACTTACATGATTTTAAATAAACATCTGCGGCTGTTAGACTCTATTTTCAGGAAACATCGTCAAGTTTGTGGTTTACCGAAACTCCAAAATCAGGTTTCAGAGTGGGCAGAGACAGTCTTGGTTGAAGAACGCAGAAAATGGAGTGAGATGAGGGTAAATTCTGTAGAAGTCTTGTATCATTTAGATAGAAAAAAAGAAGCTTGCAAACGCGCTAATGCAAAAAACAAAAGATATGAACCCTTCAAACAAACATTCAAACAGCTTCAAAAAGAACAATTTGAAAAATATCAAAAAGCGGGACAGATTTTATCCGCAAACGCCTTCGTTAAATGGTTTTTCAATCAGAAGGCTCAAACGGCAAATATCCCCTACTGTCAGAGTAATCAGAAAAATCAGTTAACAAAGTTGGCTCAAATCAATAATCGGGAATTTAAAAAGCTTTTGAATGCTAAAGCTGATACATCGTTAACTGAGGAGGATTGAGAAAAAGCATTTTCTTTTGTTATCCTGGTCATGATTTTAATTTATTGGACCGGCAAAAAAATCATTTGACAAAAAGACAAAAACAAACTACTATAACGGTTAAGAGAAATTATTTTTATTTATTAACCAAAAAACTTATACTATGAACACGATAGCAAGAATTTTTAATTGGCTGCTTGGTTTGAGCGTTGCTTTAATCGTTTTTAACCTGGTGGTTCTGGCAGCAGACATTCAATGCGTTTCTCCCGACCTGCGCGTCACTTTGTGGAAATTCGCCGGAATCGGCTTTTTTACCGGCGCAATCGGAAGCATCGTTATGGTTGCTTATGAAGAAAAATAAATGTTCAGTATAAACTCCGCCCCGTATAAAACCACACGGTTTTAACGGGGCAATTTTTTGTTCAGTTTCGATCACAAGACGGAATTTTTATTTTACATTAAACGCAATTCGGAATATAATGCGTTATCCAAATTTATTTGAAAGGGACTTTTTACAATGGACAAAGTTTCCGTGATCATCCCGGTTTATAACTGCGAAAAATTTCTCAAACACACCGTCCAGTCGGTTTTGAATCAAACTTACACCGATTGGGAAATGATTATTGTCAACGACGCCTCCACCGACAACAGCGGAACGGTTGCCGCCGCTTATGCCGCCGCCGACAAAAGAATCAGAGTAATAAACCAACCGCAAAACAGCGGTGTCGGCGCCTGCCGAAACCGTGGCATTGAAGCCGCCGAAGGCCGATATGTCGCTTTTTTGGATTCGGACGATTTATGGTCGCGCGAAAAACTGAGCAAACAGGTCGAGTTTATGCGGCAAAACGATGCCGCCGCTTCACATACCGGTTTTGCCTTTATGAGCGAAAAAGGCGAAGTTTTGAGCAAAGGAAAAGTTGAAGTCGATCCGGAAATCGATTTGGTGCAATATATGAAAACCACTCAGATCGGCTTGTCCACCGTCATGATCGATCGCGAAAAAATTCCGGATATCCGTTTTCCGGAAGAACGGGAACTTTGTGAAGATGCCAAAACCTGGGTCGGCCTGTTTCACCGGGGATACAAGTTCTATGGTCTCAACGAAGAACTGATGCTTTATCGGGTGCGGCAAAACCAGCTCTCCGGCAATAAAATTCATATGGCTGTCAACACGCTCAAACGTTACCTGCGTGAAGACAACCTTCCTGCCTACAAGCGATTGTATTGTTTTCTGAATTATGCTTACAACGGTACCATGAAACGGATGAACAAAACCCGTCTCAGTCCGGAAACGATTCAGAAATTCAACTGCCGTGACAGCGAGCGCTGACTTTTACCCGCGCAAGTCGCATAATATAAAATCGGACAAGGTATCAACGCCGCGGATACGCAACGGTTTGTCTTCTTTGTAAACGGCCAGGCCGTCACCGCCGACCAGCAGGTTCCCGCTCACTTCAACCGCGCCGGATATCATCTGAATCCACACCGCCCGTTTGGCATCAAGCGAATAGTCCACCGTTTTCTCCGCCTCGAGACGGGTTCGGTAAATTCGGGCGTCCTGACGAATCGGCAGCGACTCTTCCGCCGCATCCGGCGAGACTAACAAACAAAGATTATTGTCCGTTTTATCGTCGGCAAACCGACGCTGTTGATAATCGGGTTCCAGCTCCCGCTGTTGCGGAATAATCCAAATTTGCAGGAAATGAACCGGTTCTTTTTCCGACGGATTAAATTCACTATGTTCAATTCCGCAACCGGCGGTCATCGTTTGAACATCTCCGGCCACCAGTTCGGATTCGTGACCGAGGCTGTCTTTATGTTTTAAGCGTCCCGATATTACAATGCTGACAATTTCCATATTGTCATGGGGATGAGTATCAAAGCCGCCGTCAGGCGCAATCACATCGTCATTGATGACCCGCAGATCGCTGAACCCCATATAACGGGAATCGTAATATTGACCGAACGAAAAACTATGATAACTGTTCAGCCACTCGGTATAAGTATGGCCGCGGTGGTTGGCCGGACGCAGATAAAACATTTTTTTCTCCTTCTCGGTTGGTTATTTTTTTAATATGGGGGTAAAAAATGTATTTTAAATGCCGGATCCGACAGGTTTAAAACAGGAAAGGAGCAACGGTTCAACCCGTCGCTCCTTTTCCCAAAAAGTTCTCAGTACAGTTCGTAGCTCTCGATCACGTTGCCCATGGTGTCAACATAGTTGACCCGGCAGACCCCGTCATAAAAGATTTCCACCAGTCGAAGCCCCTGAGACGTGTTCATCTCAAAATGGCTGTGACAACCGGCATACAGTTCCTGTCGTGACATCAGACTGCCTCTGGTACTCCAGATATACAGCCGATTGTTGTCGCGGATCAACTGCACCTGATCGTCAAGCGTTACGCCTAACATACAGTTGGTGCTGGTATAAAACGCGATGTTGCCGCAGGAAGTCGGATACCAGTAGAACGGCGAATTGTTCATGTATCTGACCGGCCAGAAAGGCATACCGCGACGACCGAAAACCCAACGGTTGGGTTCGTGGCTGTCGAAATAGCTGTAGTAGCTTTCGGTACAGTAGGGAGCGAAGATCCGATCGGCGATAACGATACCGCGCAGAATCTCGCTGGCCACATATGCTGCCTTGGCTACTTTGCTGGGCCGGGGCTCACGATATCCTCTTCCGCGTCTCGGCTCATAGTGACGATTAACGCCGCTGCGACCCGAACTCCAGGAATAGGAATAGGAATCGGCGTATCCGCGGGCGGGAAGGTGATGCTCACCGTAATAACCTTGCGCGGAAACGGTTGATACTGACATAGCTGCTACGCACAGTACCAAAAAAATAATTCTTTTCATAATATAATAAGTTTATAGTTTTCTCATTGAGAAGTATAACACAGACAAAAATATTTGTCTATCAAAGTTTTAATTTGTCGAAAAAGTTTATTTCCGGGAATCGGAAAAGGCAGCTTAACAATCTGCGGGCGGACACAGGTAGCCGTCATCGTCAAATTGCAAAACCGAGGGCGGAACAAACTTTCCTCCGGCAAAACTGTCGGATTTCAAAACGCCGTTTTGGTAGGATATGCCCGGCAGCAAAGCGCCGCAACTGCCCCAACGATTATAAAGCGGCGTGTTAAAGCTGACCGCGGCGCCGCACGCCTGCGGTACCCATCCTTCCAAAATCCGCACCCCGAATTTTTTTACCCACAAATCGAATGTCTCCGCCGTAAGCGAACTGTCGGCCAGTGCACAACGCAACGAAAAAAAGTCGTACGGATGCGCCGCTTCGCCGCAGCCGGCAAAGACTGCCTCGTCACCAAACAAAACCGTTGCTTCGTTATCATAACAGAGTTCGGCAATAATCCGGCTGTGCCCCGGATGCGGGTAAAAGAGAATCCGGCTGCCTGAAAACAGCGCCAATAAAGTGGCCGGACCGAATCCGGTCACCCTATGCGGCGGCAAAACATTGAGCACTCGGTCGCGAACGTTTAACGGCAGAACCGTATTCAGCTGATTGCAGGCTGACAAAAGATTGCGATGAGAAAGCCCGACCGTTCCGCCCCGACCGTCAGGCAAGATTAACGCAATTGCCGCAGACGGCACTCCCGGCGAACGGCGTCGCAGCCACGCTCCCAAACCGCGGATTTTGTCCCCCCGACTGACCGGAATTTCGGCTAACGAACTCAGCAACGGTTCCTCTGCCGTCATTTCGCCTTCTGCGACAAACTCGGCCGTTTTGCCGCACAGCTGCACGGCAAAAAACAAGATCAGATGATCAATCCCGCCGCAAAGCCGCAACCGTATCCGCCCAACACCGGGCCAACAACGCCGAAGCGCGGCGGCCAGCACATAACTCCGACGCAACAAACTGCCGAAAGTCAACGGCTGTTTTCCCGGTTCCTGCGCCACAACGTGTTTGCCGCCGTAAGTTTTGGCGGCAAAAAGCAACGCTGCGCTTAAATCGGTTTTACAATCCGCGGTCTTATATATCATTTCCGCCATCAGATTATAGAGGCGCTGGGCCATCCGGTGACGCGTTTCACGACCGCCGGCCGGAGAATCAAACCGGCAGGGTTCCATAATGCTGAGGGTAATACGCGGAAACCAGCGGGTAGGAAATTTGTCTTTCAAATAGGAAAATTTGGAATATTGAGCGCCGTTGATACGCACCGGCAGAATTTTGGCCCCGGCTTTGGCAGCAATCACACCCGCCCCTTCATAAACTTTCATCATCGCACCGGTGGTTGTCACCCGCCCCTCGGGAAAAATCATGACTTTACGGCCTTTCTTGATTTCTTCGGCCAAAGCACGAACCGACAACGGATTCGCCGGATCAATCGGATAAAAGTCAACCAACAGCCGAATCACCGGTATAAACCATTTTTGAGTCCAGCCGGTATTAATGGCAAACGTAATCCGCTCCGGCATAAACGCTGCCAGCAACACCCCGTCCAGCAGCGACACATGGTTGGAAACAATCAGCACTCTCGAACCGGCACGCTTAAAGTTGGCAATGCCGCTCACTCTGCCGTGAAACAGAAAACCGAGCAGACTCTGCACCAGCGAACGCGTCAGGGCATCCGGCAACAAAGCGCATATATAGAGCGAAACCAGACCGCTGAAAACCGCCATGATCAAAAACAACTGCGGCAGCGAAAAACCGAAAGCAAGAAAAACAACGGCAAAAACCGCTGCCAGCGCCATCCCCAGCGCGTTAAAAATATTGTTTCCGGCAATCACCGTTGCAACGTAAGCTTTCGGCGCGCGGCTTTGCATAAAGGCGTTGAGCGGAATAATATACATGCCGCCCCAAAACGCCAGCGCAAACAAATTGAAACTTATTCCGAAAGCATGCGGCTGCGAAAAGAAAACCGCAAAAGAAATTTTCTCGACAGGAGTCGGATAAGCGAACGAAAACCAGTAGAGCAAAAACAGGCTGACGCCCATGCCGACGGCGCTCAACGGCACGTAAGTCGCATGAACAAATCCTTTTAAAATGCGGCTGCAACAAAAAGAACCGACGGCCACGCCAACCGAAAACAAAACCAGAAAAAAGGTAATGACGCCTTCACCGGTATTCAATATCTTGCCGCACAACGGATAAATCTGCACCGCCACCAACGCACCGATAATCCAAAACCAGGTTGCACCGAGAATGCTCATGAAGATCAACCGGTGTTTGCGCAAAAAACGAAAGTTTTCAGCCGTCGAAACAAAAATATTTTTAGCAATCTTCAATTGCGGGCGCGGTGCCGGCGCATGGGGAATTTGCCGTGCCGACAGATAACCGGCGGCAGCCAGCGTAATCAAAACAGCGACGACAGCCGCCGGCGGCAGCAGAGTACCGAGAATCAGTCCCAGCAAAATTGCCATATAGGTGCTGCTTTCAATGTAGGCATTGCCGGCCACCAGTTCCTGCGGCTGTAATTGCTGCGGCAACAAAGCGTATTTGACCGGACCGAAGAAAGCCGACTGTACCCCCATCAAAGTCATAATCACCACCAGCAGCGGCAGGTTATTCCAATAATAGGCCGCGGCGACGCCGATCATCAAAACCAGTTCCGTTATTTTTAAAATGCGGGCAATACGGTCGCGGGAATATTTGTCGGCCATTTGTCCGGCCATGGCCGAAAAAAGGAAAAAAGGCAAAATAAAAAGCCCCGCAATCAGGTTAGAGAGGATATCCGACTGTGCGGTCATCTTGACCGTCACCAAGGTCAGCAGAGCATTTTTGAACAAATTGTCATTGAGGGCCCCCAAAAACTGGGTCACCAGCAAAGGAAGAAAACGCCTGGTTTTCAAAAGATCGGCAGTCATAGTCATTCTCATTAAAATTTAGCGTTTTAAAACTAAAACATTTTATCCCCGCCCTGTCAAGAAATTAAAAAAAGTTAAATAGAGGTTGCTATTTAGAAAAATAGGTGTATCCTCAAATCTGCGTTAGATTTTTACGGTCGCTTCAAAAACGGCAAAACCCCGAACTAGATTTTTCTTTTTTATGCCAAAAAGATTTTTCTACACGTCAGGAAAAATCTTTACGGCACAGGCTGCCCAAGGTGGGCATCTGTAAATTTATTTTAGAAAAGGAAAAATTAAAATGGCTAATGGAACAGTTAAATGGTTTAACACCCGCAAAGGTTACGGCTTCATCGAACCGGCAGACGGCTCGAAAGACATCTTTGTTCATATCAGTGCAGTCGAAAAAGCAGGCTTGCGCGCTCTGCAGGAAAACCAGAAGGTTTCTTATGACGCGATTGAACATAAAGGCAAAATTTCTGCCGAAAATCTGAGCATTCTGTAAGATTTCAAAAACTGAAGTTTATCAAAAAGCCCCGGTTGATTAAACCGGGGCTTTTTTTGTCGGTTATTTGCCGTTTCCCTAAAACAGGGACAGCTTTTCTTCATCGGCAGCGCTTCCGGTATTCAGAAACAATCCCCGGTCCAGCTGCAAACGATAACGCGCATCCAGCGGCCGACTCATGATTCGAATCGGATTTTCTTCCGGATACTCGACATACGGCGGGTTAATCATCCGCGCTTCCAGATCAAGGTTGGTCAACCAGATATTGTAGAACGGCATTCCTTCGCGGAGTGTCAGTTCAAACCCGTCCGCTGCCCGGACGTCCGCAATATGGGCATGGCCCGACGGCAGTTCAATCCATATTTTGCCTCTGCCGTCATTATAAATATAATCCGAAACCAAACCTTCCCCCAATTTGCGAACGGCAATCCCCTGACCGGCCTGCAAATTGATTTTGCCCCGACGGTTATTATTCAGCGCCAGCACCAACGGATTATCCGAACTACCGATTTGCCCTTTGGAATGCAACGTAATATTGTCGGCCTTCAAATGCGGCAAAGCGGGATCTGCATTGGCAACACCGACAATAGAGCTGTCTACCCGCATATCAATATTGCCGCTCGAAACAAACTGACGGATATTCATCGGGCCGCTGACCTCGTCAATATAAATGCCTTTTTGAGCCAGTGCATTGATCCAACCGGCACGTTGATAAGAAGAATCGACCGTCAGATAATTGTCCGCCGTACCGACGGATCCTTTTTGCGCCGTCAGGTCAACCGTGTTGGCAACGATCGTGCCTTCGGCCCCGGCCCCGACGTTCAAAATCGAATTTGCCGCACTCACGCGGACCTCGCCGTTAGCTGCCTTGAGAGTGCCGTGCAGGCTGGCATCGGCTTTAGTGACATCTAAGGCAATGTCGCCGTCGGCAGAAGTTAAGGCACCGATCAGATTAGCGCCGTCGACCGTTACCCTGATGTCACCGTCGGCGCGAATCCGATCCAAATCGGCTTCCGCAGCCGTCAAAGTTACGGTCTTGCCGGCATCCAGATTGTCTGCCGTCAACTTGCCGCCATTCTCAACCGTCAGCGCACCCGCAACATTTACATCCCGCAACCATGCATTTTGAGCAGCTTCCAACAAAAAGCCGCCGCCCGCATACACATCTTTCAAAGTGATATTTTCGGCAGAACGGATTTTTGTATCGGCACCGGAACCAAGATGCTCAAACACCGCAGACTTTTGGCTGTCAAGATAAATGTCCCCGCCGGCAAACGCCTGCAAAGTGTCGGCAGAAACTTTCATATAACGATCGGCGGTACCAATATTGCCGGCAATACCGTTAAACTCGATCCGCGATCCCGACAAAACGGTATCATCATCAGCAGCGGCAATGTCGGAAGCCGACTTCAAACGCAGCGTCTTGCCGGCCGTTGCCGATTTTATCCGGAGTTCACGATCACCGAGATGACTGATGTTGGCATCTTCGTCGGCGTTAACGCTCAGCGTGTGTTCTTCATCCTTCCGATCGCCGAGAGCCACCGTCAGATAGGCGTCCTCACTGCCGACTGCCGCTGCATTGACGACAATGCTCTGCCCCTGCAAATTGACGATATCCCCTTCGGCAACCGCCGCCGTCAGTCTGCCGTTGCTGTTTAAGTTCAGCACGCCGTCTTTGGCCAGCATATGGTCAACGATCAAATCGCCGTTACCGGTTGAATTGAGGAAAATATCATTTTGACTGCGGGCGGTTATTTTTGCACCGTCCGTCAATTGCAGGTTTAACGCCTTGTCAATCGTGCCGACACTGCCGTCGGCCGCTTCCAAAATCAGATCCTTACCGATAATGTTGGGGGTGTCGGCCGCCGAAGCAACATTATAAATTCCTTTGGCACCGGCAATGGTAATCTTCTGGTCGGCACCCGCTTCAATCCTGTTGACGTTGATATCCTGTTCGGCGCCGAGATAGATATATCCGTTTGCGGTCAAATTAACGGCGTCGGCATGGATGTCAACGTCTTCGCGCTTATAAACGGTAATAGTTTTGCCGTCTTCGGATATTTCCAAATTATCGCGTTCAGCCGAAGCAATCAGCAGTTTTTTATCCATATCGCCGTCCTCGGCCAACCGCGTCAGATCAATTACCACACTGCCCTCGTCGCGCCCGATTGAACCGGCGGCGGTAACGGTAACCTTTTTACCGACAACGTTGGGATCTTCTATCATATACTGGGTGTCGACGACATCGCCTTCCTTGGCTTTGAAAATACTGTATGACAATTGGTTTTTGTTCCAACCGGCACCGGCTGCCAGATCGGCACTTTCGGCTTCGCTCAGTTGATAATTCCACCCGGCATCATATTGCGAACCGTATTTGCCCTCATCGCCGTAAACCGCTGCCAGCTTTTTGTATTCTGCCGTTTTCTCGGCTTCCAGCCGGGCAATATATTCTTCGCTAATCCGCTCGGCGCCGATTGCCTGTTTTTCGCTGTCATTTAATTCTTTGTTCAGCAGAGCCTGTTTTTCCGCTGCCGTAAACTTAAATTCCGGTTCGGCACCGGCCGGCTGGCGCGACTTATACTGCCAGTAAGCATTATATTCTGCTTTTTTCTCATTGAGAAAGGCCTCTTTCATTTGCAGATTGCCGTTGTCCAGCCCCATGTCATCCCAGATTTTGGTCAGCTGTTCGACTGTTTTGTTATCATAAACTTCGTTGGTGTTGGCATCAAAAACACTGCCGTTTTTAACGTTCAGCGTTACATCGCCGTCCAGAGAAACAACGCTGTTCAGTCCCAAATCGCCGTTCTGCTGCGCTAAATTGACATCTTTAGCCGCCAGAACCGTCAGCGCACCGTTTTGATCGCCCGACGTTTGAATCTGCAACGCCTGCCCGGGAGTGCCGACCGATCCGGTCAAAGCGGTCAAACTGATTTGGCGGCCGCTGATCAGCGAATCGGCGGCAATACCGCGGATACTTCCGTTAGCAAACACAGAGGTGTTGCCGCCGTTGTTGACAACATTTCGGAACACAAAATCGCTGCCGGCGGTTTGCAGATTGACGTCACCCTTCATTCGGTTGGTCACATTGAGATTTCCGCCCGCAATATCCACTGCCAGCGCCGTTCCGTCGGCGCCGATACCGTTGTTGGCGGTAATATTGAGTCCCTGTCCCAAAATGCGCGCATAATCGGACCCGACCCTGACGGCACCGTCGGTAACAATATTGGTGGTACCGCCCTGATTGTTGACAAGGCCGCTCAAAATAATGTCCGAGCGCGAAACGATGTCCGCCAGCGCGCTGTCATATCCCTTGAACGACACTTTGACGTCATAATCGGCTTTGATGCTGTGAGTGTTGACGTGAGTGGTGCCGGTTTGGTATTTGTCGGTCACTTTATATTTGTCAACCGAGAAAATCCACCAACCTTCGCTCCAAGTGTCAACGTTATGATAAATATGCTGTTCCTGATCCGACACATACGAATCTTTGTTATACTCGTACAAATTGTTCGAAGTGCCGACTTCTATCCGCTCGCCGTCGGCCAAACGAACCGGGTCGCCTACCGGGGTGGGACCGGTAACCGTTATGCCTTCTCCGGTATCGGGAACCAGCCAGTCCATTCCCCAGAACGACTCTCCCTGATAGGTTTTAGTGGTTTCGCTGGTCGACTTTTGCCCGGTTGTCCAGACATAACGCTGACCGGCCAACGGCGAATACGCGGCACTCGATTTTCCTTCGGCATCCTGCGCTGCGTCAATTTGACGGTTGGTGCCGTTGTTATCCGCCACGGTAATCTGATTGCCGTTGCGGGTATAAGTCGTTTGCAGGTAATCTCCCTGAGCGTTGGTTTTGGCCAGATCGGTAATTTTGATCACGCCGGAAATGCGGTTGGACAGACTCAGGTTGTTGACCACCATTTCCTTACCGGAATTGTTGTTGATATTGACGCGGCCGAAACCGTCGGCAACCATAATTTCGCCCCCGCCGGCCGAGGTGTTGAGAATATGGCCGTAAATTTCGACATAACCGCCTTCCACCCGGACGTCCGACAATTCAATCTGTCCGGTCAGCACATTATAATAAGCGTCGATATTCCCGTATTTGTCCGCCAATTTATACAACGGCGAGGCATTATAATCATAGCGCTTGTTGCGGTTATAGTCGTCAATGGCGTTTGACGATGTTAAACCGCCGACCAGCTGTACCTCCCGATCGTTAATGTTGAGCTGATAATCGGTGGTGCCGCTTTGGACCAAACCGTTCAGGTTGACGTAACGGCCGCTGAGGAAAATATTGTTGCCGGCAACCATCGAAGAACGCGGTGACGTCACTGCGGCATTGGATGAGGACGAAGCGGTGACGTCACCAAGATGGCTGCTTTCGTTGGCGGAAGCAATGTCCTTCCATGCCGCTGCCGGGTCACCGCCGATATGGCGGAAACCTTCGCTGTAAGCCTGATAAATATCGCGCCCGGCATCAAGTTGCAGATTTTTGCCGTTGATGCTGCCGTTCACGTAAATGCTGCCGGCAGCATTGGCTATTTTGACATTGCCGCCGTAATTGGAGACGGTTCCGTCAATGTCGATATTCGGTGCCCGTCCCTGGTTGGCAGGAATATTCGAACGGATCGTGACCGACGAATCGGCGGCGGTCTTTTCGGCAATCCGCACTTTCAGTGCCCCCAGATCGGAAGTAACCGCGGCACCCTTAAGTTTGATCGTCCCGCCGTCGCGTTCGGGAATAATGACATCGGAAACACGCATAAAAGCCGGACTGTTGTTTTCGATCGTCACCGAAGCGTCGCCGGTTACCGACAAAGTGCCGCTGCCGAGCATTTGCTCCGTATTGAGATTAATCGCGCCCGGCTGGGCATAAATATCGTTAAGAGTAATATAATCAACGGTGGTGTTGACAACGCCGCCGTTTTCGCTGTAAAGCCCGAGCAGAGTCAGTTTGGCCTGCAGAGCGGCAATTTCCTTGTCATAATAAATTTTGGCTTCCTGATCATTAATATAGTCCGCCCGCAACTCTTTAAGACGAACAATTTCTTCTGTAATCGCACTGTAAAGCTTTTCTTTGCTTTTTTGGTGATAGAGCTGATCATCGTCGTAAAAACTGTCGTCACCGACGGTTACTTTTACCCGGCCGTCACGATCAATCACATAAGACTGAATATTGTTTACCCCGGCTTCGGCGATGCCGTTGACCTCAATCCGCGAATTGTTATTGACGCTGCCGTTGAAAACTTTGTCTTCCAACGACAACAACTGATTATAGGGATTTTGCGCTTTCGATAAACCGTCGGCAATCGCCGTACCCATATTCGACGTCAGATAAATGTCGCGGCCGCTGCGCAAAACGGCACCGGAGGCCACATTGATCAGATTATTGATGCTGACGGCAGCTTCAACTTCGGGATCGGAGAACGGCAGCGCCGTATTGTTCCACAGATAAACACGGGAATTAAGCCGGTTGCTGCCGCTGTAATCCTGATAGGCCTGACCGGCATAGACATACAAATCTCCGTAGGACATCGTATAAGAATCAGACGCAAAAAGCACCGAATTGTCGGAAGAAGTCCGGGCAACCGCACGGCCTGCCGCCACTCCCGAAACGCCGTAAGTGTTGACATAAACTTCCGAACTGAGGTCGGCGTTGGAATTTGCCGTCAACATCAAATCGCCGTCGGAGGTCACACGGCCGTTCAAATTTACCGCCGCCTTATTGCGCCGGTTATCCACCGACGAAATCGTATCGGCAATCGCCAACACGCCGCCGCTGATCAGTTTGGCCTTGTCAACCGCCTTAACGTCATTGAGCGCCGAAACGACAAACTTCCCGCTTTTTCCTTTTTGCCGCCGCGACAAATTGCGACCAAAGACCGTATCGGCGCCGAAATTGACTGTTGCCCGGTTATCAATCACGGTTTTGCTGATCACGGCCGGCGCGTCAATCACGCCGCCGGACCCGGATTCGATATTATAATCCAAATCGGATTCGGTCCAACTGCCGTTACCGTAAGCAAATTTCCGGCTTTTGTCGTAACTGTTGAGCGCTTTGATATCAACATCATTAACCGCAAAGTCGGTGTTGCCCAAAACGTCGACCGCCGTTTCGGCAACCGACAGGTTATCAAGCCGGGCCCCGCTGGCACCGACCACCGAAGCGTTGATCGAGTTGGCCGTCCCGTTTTGTTTCACGGTTCGTAATGCCGAAATTTTCAGTTCTTTGAGATCGAAATGGCCGTTTTTACCCTCTTTTCCGACAGTGACTTTGGTTGTGGCTTCATTGCGGGTATCAGCCACCGCCGCCGCGCCGGAAATAATTCCGCCGCTGCCGGAAACAGCTTCGGCATACAAAACGTCTTCGGCTTCGGCCTTAACCGTCAATTGATCAGCCGTCAAATTCAACGCGCCGACCTCGGCCAACGTATTCAGACCTCCGCGGGCACCGGCAACCGTTGCACCGGCAGCCAAAATTCCGCCCCGGTAAGCGGAAGCGGTCGCCGCCTGTTTGGCGTTGCTTACACTCAATACCGACACCGCCGAGGCCTTGTTTAATTTGACGCCGTCGCCGAGTTTGGCTTCGATCGTACCGCCGATGTTCGTATCGGCCGTCGCACCGTTGCCGCCGATCAATGCACCGGCCGCCGCCAGAGAATCGGCAACGGCATCGGCTTTCAATTGTCCGGCCGCCAAATAGATATCGGCGGCGGAAATTTCGGCACCGTCATTGATTTCCGCCCGATTGTCCAACTGCAGGCTCGATTTGGCAACCGAAACGCCGACACTGAGAAGACCGGCATTGACACCCAACGCTTCCGCATTGCCGCGGGAAGAACCCGAAGTATACATCCGAAAACCGTCCGACAGTTTCAAAACCGCTTTGCCGGCATAGGAACGCAGTTTGCTGACAATTGAGCTTTCGGCATAAGTCGCTTCGCCGCTGACAACGCCGGCCGCACCGGCAATCGCATGCGCCCGGGTGTTTACGTCATCCTCGGCACGGCTTTCCAGCTTTTGCGCCGCAACCCGTGCTCCGTCACCGATAAACGACTGCACGTCATTATTTTTACGAACAACCGCAACCGAAGCGCCGGCGGCACCGCCAAGCGATGCGTTAACGCCGGCGGCTGTCGCCGTGATTTCGGATTCGTCTTGAGATTTGAGCGTCACGTTACCGGCTTCGACAACCGCTCCGTTGCCGATATAAGCCTGTCCGGTATTGTCCGAATTGACATTGACCACTGAACCGCCGACAGCAAACATGTCGGCAACCACCCCGCCCATCGCTTTGCTGTCAATTTCGGTTTTAACCAGCGAACCGACCTCCAGATTCCCGGCCGCTTTCACTTGGGCGTTGCCGCCGATATAAGCCTTGGCGGCGTTACGAATGTCGGTAATCGATACCGAAGCGCCCGCGCTGGCGCCTCCCCCCGAAACCTGACCGGTCAGATTACGGGTATTGACGGTATCGGTTGCCTTAACCGCAAGATTGCGGCCGGCAGATGCTTTCGTCCCGGCGCCGACATAAGCCGAAGTGCCGGTTTCGCCGCTGACGCCGGCCGTAAACTCACGGTTGACGTCGCGGTCAAAATCAGAAAGGGTCAAATCGTCGTTCAGGCCCTCATAATTCAAACCGGTCTGATATTCGCGGTTACGGGAAATTTCATTATTCACCGTTTCCAACACGCCGGCAGTCTGCGATTGCATATCTTCCGTATAACCGCTGCCGACTCTGACGATTGAAACCGCGCCGGCCAGAGTTCCGACGCCGCCGGCACCGGCAATTCCTTCGACATTGATCCGACGAGTCGATTCCGCTTTGACATCAATGTCGCGACCGGCGTTCAATGCCAATTTGCCGACGGTGCCGGCAGAGGTTTTGCCGTTGATTGTCGAGACATCAACCGAAGCACCGCCCGATCCCAAACCGCCGGCGGCCGAACCGAGCAAATTCTCTATCGCGGCGTCTGAGACAGCGGAGAGAACCACATCTTGAGAATTGTTGCCGAACCGTCCGTTAATACGGGTTGTTTTACCGTCGTCTTCGCTGATATACGCTTCGGTCGCGTTATCAATCGTATTGACGGCAATTGAACCTGCCACACCGGAATAAATTCCCAAACCGGCCGCAAACACATAAGAAAGAATGCTGCTTTGCGAATCGGCTTTGACAACCAGATCTTTCGCCGTATCAACAAGCGAATTGGCAATTTTGGCCAGAGTGTTGTTTCGGATATTCGATACCAGAACCGATGCGCCGGTACCGTTGTAAAGACCGACGCCGCCGGCGCCCAGCGCCACCGCAAAATCTTCCTCGCTGCCGTCGTCATTCAGACGTTTGCCCAGCCGCGTCACATCTCGGGCTTCGACCCTCGTATCGCCAAATCCGGTTACGTCGGAACCGTCGATCAAGGCATGGTTGCTGTTACTGATTTCCGCAACATTCACATTGCCGGCAACACCGACTTTTCCGCCCGCACCGCCGACAACGACCGAATTAAAATAAGTCTTGGCATCGGTTGTCACCGCAATGTCATTTTTAGATTTAACCGTCGAACCGGCAATTTCGGCACGGGTATCTTTTTCGACCAGAGTGGTTACCGATGACAAGCCGACTCCTGCCGTACCGCCGACGCCGAGCGTACCGGCATGAGTTTCCATGCGGGTACGGTCAGATGCGGCGACCGTAATTTGCTGTCCGTTATTATAACGATTATCGCCGCCGCCGCTTAAATCGGCATTGACGGCAGAACCGTCGATCCGCGCCGCCGTATGATTATTGATTTGACTGACGGCCACATTGGCACCGATTCCGGCCTGTTTGCCGAGCCCGGCATTAACACCGTACAAATTGACAACACCGTCATTGGCCGCCGTCACGCCGACGCCGGTTACACTTTCATCATCCGGCTCACTCTTCGCGCTGCCGTGACCATAAGCGGTTACCTGCGAACCGTTGCGTATCTCCGCCAAAGTATCTTCCGTCACCGAATTGACGCTAACGGTTCCGCCGCCGCCGATACCCTTGCTGCTCAAAGCAATCATGCCGCCGTAAAAATTGATGATGCTTTTGGCAAAACTCTTGACCAAAACACTGCCCCGCGCATTTAAGCGTGAATTATCCGCATAACTGCGGGTACGGTTATTGATATTATTGACCGAAACAGAACCCGAAACCGCCGCTTTTCCGCCATAAGCCACTCCGGCGGAAGAAGTTTCGATCTCCGAGTTGTTTTGCGCCGCAATGACAACGTTGCCGCCGGTTGCCCTGACTGCGGCATCTTCAGTATAAGATTCTGCGGTATTGCTTATATTGTTAACCGCAACCGAACTGCCGACGCCGCCGCTCGAAGCCGCGGAAATATTGCCGGCCAACGCAAAAATATCGGCACTGCTGTTCGCCGTTATCTCGACATCGCCGACTTCCACATATTTGGTCTGTCCGAGATCGGCGTTGCGAATATAAGACGCGACCGTATTGTCAATTTGATTGACCGAAACCGCACCGGCAATCGTTACGCCGGTTTTGCCGAACGCACCGGCCGCACTTTCGGCTGCCGCAATAATATTGCCGGCAGTCCGAGCATTAATCTTCAACTTGTCAAAACCGCTTATCCGCGCATTGTCAATAAACGCCGCCGAACGCGAACCGCGCAAATTGTTAATGCCGACCGCACCGGCAATGCCGACTTCGGTGCCGCTTTGTTTGACCAAAGCCACCCCGCCGCCGACCGTCAGAACATCGGTATCGTTATCGGCGGCAAGCGTAAGATCCGGCTTGCCCCCCGCCCCGTTTGCCCGCGCTTCGACCGCGGCATCATTGATATAAGCATCGGCAATGCTTTCAAGCGTATTGTAAGACGCAGTTCCCGAAATACCGAGGCCGAATTTCTGCTTGCCGTTGTCTTCGCCTTTTCCTTGGGTAACCAGAGTCCCCGCTGCCGAAACGGCATACAGGGCCGACCGGTTTTGCGCATTGACAACCACATCGGCATTGCTCGACAACCGGCCGCCCGGAAGAACTTCCGTCTCCGGATCCGTCTGCAACCGCCCGATCACGGCCTGCGTATTTTGGGTAATATCGTTCAGTGCGCCCGACATGCCCATCCCGACCGCCGATCCGCGAACCAGACCGCCGGCGATGTTGATAAAACCGTTCGTGCTTTCCGCATTGACGCGAACACAGCTTTTTTCGTCAGCGGCATCAATCATCACATCCGCCTGACGGCTGATTTGTGCCAGCACGGTCGAGTCCGATTTCAACCAGTTGAAAGTTCCCTGAAAACCAAAACTGTCCGCGTTTTTATAACCGCCCGCCGCCGCCAACGACAAATTGCGGTGCGTAGCGCCGGCGTCAACATCAAGACTGCCGGCATAAAGCTTAACATTGTCACCGATAACCGCATTAACCTTACTGTCATACCAGGTTTGCAGATACGAACCGCCCAAGCCGTATTTGGCCGCGCCGCCGTACTCGCCGGAAACATTCAAAGTTTCGGCATAGCTTTTGGCCTCCACATTAACCGAAGGGGCCTTATCAAGCCTTTCAAAATTCGGATTTTCGGGATTATACAACTGATTGATTTGCGCACCGTCACTGATCAGAGCGTCCGCCTTGTGATTGAATTTCATAATGTTGACGGCACCGGCAATACCAACCACGCCGGTGTCGCTTTCCTGCCCGTCTTCGGCACCGCCGGAACTGGTGTTGGCCGAACTTTTCACCAGCGAGGTATAAATCGAAAGCGGATTTTTCTCCATATAATCGCTGATGTTATCCAACAAACCTTTGCCTTTGTCGATAAGATTGCCGCTCAGATTATCAAAAACATCGAAAATCGATGTATCGGGCCAGCCGAGCGGGGTTTCGGCGGTCGAAACAACGTCAAGGGTTTGCGAAGCGTTGACAGCCACACCGCTGCCGATTTCCGCATAACTGTCATCATCATAAACACCGTAGCCGACCGCACCGGCAAAAGAATTTTCTTTGTTCTTATCTTCGGAATGATCGCCTTTTTTGGTTTTGGGCGATACGCTGGCCCCGGCGCCGTTGCTGATCATGTCCAGAACATGAGCCGAGATCGTCACCTTGTCGCCGCTGACGGAAGTCGTTCCGGCATCGGCAGCCGTTTGCCCGCTGCTGTAATTGTTAAGAACTTTGACATTGGCCCGGTTACCGTGTTCGCTGTACGAAACGGCGCCGCTCATCGCCAGCTTGGTATTGCTTTGCGTATGGGTTTGTGCCGGAATTTTGGTAATCCATTTTGACAAACCGTCCAAAATTTTATTGCCGACCCAAAGGTGGGGGCGGTCAAAAAGACCTGTGCCGACGGTGGTTGTGGCCGAGGACGCGTTTTTAACCGCACGGATTTCCGAACCGATGTTAACCGTGCTGCCTTTAATTGTTCCGCCGACGGTAACGTCGCTGGCACCGTGCGACTCGCTGTAGGCCACGCCGGCGGCCGCCCAACCGTCCTGATGAGCTTTTCCTTCCGCAGAAACCTGTTGCGATTTTTTGGTCACGGCGTCGATGGTCAAATCGTTTTGCGCCGTAATCATGGAACCGTTTTTAATATCAATTTTGTTCGTCGTATCGGATAAGCCGACCGCCACCGCGATATCAACCGGCACGCCCCGCCCGTCGCCGTAAGCAATCGTTTTGGCTTCGGCCGCGGTCGAACTGTTAATATCCGAAACGATTGAAACGTTTTTGCCGCTGATTTTGCTGCCGCTGTCAACCGTAATTGCCGAAGCGGCGCTGTTTTCGCTGACTACAACATCAATTCCGGTCCCCAGACTCGAGACTTCGACCGCCGAAACCACTTTTGAATTAATCTTAACTTCTTCGTCCGCCGCAATCGTCACGTTTTTGCCGATATTAATTTCGGCTCGCGCATCGGCCTTGCCGTATCCGACCAACAATCCCTTATCGGTAAGAGCGTCAAAAAACTCCAGCCCTTTGGCCTTAACCGTTTCGCCGATTTTGCTCAGAGCCGAACTGCCGTTATCCGCAGACGTTTCCCCGGTAACAATACCGTCGAGAACTTTGGCATCACCGGCCAACGCATATAAATAAACATTCTTGCCTTTCAGCACGGCGTTGTCTTCAATATTCAGAAAAGCGCTGCTGTTTTTAACCCAGCCGGCATCGGTATCGCGGGCAATCAGGGTGATATTGCCGTTTTCCTTGGTCAGGTTCACCCCTTGCCTGACGTTAATCGTATTGGCAATCGCATAAATATTGTCATTGCCGAGATAAGCACTGTCGGAAGAAATGTTCAGGACTTCCGGATCAATAAAGATGATGCCGTTGCGTCCGCCGGCGCTCATGGTACCGCCGGCAAGCTCCACTTCCCGCAGAGCGCTTAATTCTACAAAACCGCCTTCGGCCGCATTCGAATAAGCGTTTGCCGATACCGTTGCTCCCCGGCGCAAAATCGAACGGTTGTCGGCCAACAACAGCACCGACCCGCCGCCTTCATATGCCGACGAACCGTCCGCGCTGATCAGTGAGCCGTTTTGCAGATCAATATTGTTTTTGGCTTTGACCGTCACTTTTCCGGCGGCAGCCGTCAAACCGGCATCCGCTTTGATTTTTCCCGCATTGACAACGTCCTTCTCGGCAAAAATTCCGATCTGACCGTCTTTGAAAGCCAGCGGCGCATCGGGATCTATTCCGCCGAGATTAACAATATCGGAAACTTTGGTCGGTTTCAGATTAGCCAGAATTTCGCCGGTATTCACCACTTCGCCGCCTTTAACCGATACCGAATCCAGCGCCTTTATTTTGCCTTTGACCGAGATCACCCCGGTAGGATTGATCGGCAAATCGCCGGCCAAAACCGATTTGGTCGCCAGTTCCGAAATGCTGCCGTCCTGAGCAATCACCTGATCCATGAATTCTTTATTGGGCGTAGAAAGCATCAACGAGCCGACGTTGACCACGCCGGTTTTGCCGATGGCAATTCCGTGCGGATTGAGGATAAAAACATTGCCGCCGACACTGCCGTTCTTAATTGAATTTAAAATGCCGTCGATGTTGGTTTTTTTGTCCCGCACCAGATTAATCAAATTCAGGGTATGCCCGGGCAGATACATGTTAACGGTTTTGCCCTGATAAACGTCAAAATTGGAAAACGAATTGAACGCGTTTTTGCCCGAAACGGTGCCCGTATTGACATGATAGGTATTGCCGTTGACGCTGACCGTTGTTTGCGTCCGTCCGTCCGGCGTGATCATGGCAGCAAAGCAGACGTTGGAATACAAAAAACTGTAAATGGTCAGATAAGTGATAATTTTTCTAAACATATGATCTGCTCCTACCAAATTCTGGTTTGAATAAAGAATAAAAATTCAACATCTTCGTCTTTATCATAATAATCATGTTCCTTGAGCGGAAACGCCGCGGTAAAATTGGCATTAAACCGTTCAAACAACCCCACTCTCGCCCCGACACCGGTACTGTATATAAACGCCCGGTTGTCGTTTTTCCGGTTATTGCTGTCCGGGGCATAGGCGTGACCGTAATCAAAAAAGGCAAACACTTTGGCACCGTCAATCCAGTCGGCGTCAATCAGCGGCTTAAGGTCATACTGCAGTTCGTTCATCACCGCAAATCCTTTGTCTCCTACCAGCATCCCTTCGGTATAGCCGCGCACCGAATTGACGCCGCCGACCTGAAACTGTTCCGAAGAAGGCAGAAATTCCTGCTCGCTGTATTGCGCCTTGGCCTTAATGTTAACGGCAAAGTCTTTCCAAAAGCTCTGTTGGAACTCGCCGTTATAATTAAAATGCCAGAACGAACGCTCGCCGTCAATCAGCTTGGCACCTTTGGTAACCCCCAACTGATTATACAAATAACCGCCGGGAAACAGTTTTAAACTGTCCCACGACAAACTCAGCGTGTCGGTGTAAACTTTCTGGGTACGAAAATCGCCGATATAACTGGCGCCGTTTTTAAAGCTGGTGGTAAAATTAAGATTGTTGACAAAGCTGTCGGTAACATAAACCGGACGTTTCAAATAAAAGTAATAATTGTAAAAGTTGCCGGTAACGTCCAACGCTCTCAGATCGCCGCCGACAATTTCGGTATCCGAATAATCGGCGCCGACGCCGATCCGGGTATTAAACCACGGTTCCGGAATATCAAAAGAACCGAACAGAGCGTTTGAACCTTCGCTCACAACGCCGCCCAAATTCAGATTGTCGCGGTAGCCGGTCAAACTCCGTACCGCTGCCAGCGCACCGGCACGATAAACCCCGGTCGATTTTTGTCCGGCGTTGTCGGCAAAGGCCGAAACCGAAACCCGCTCCGGTTCTTCGACAATCACGTCCAGATCGGTGGTCGCATATTTTTCGCCCGGTTCCAACGCAATCCGGGCTTTGACGTCGTTGGCGGCATTAAACATCAGAATATTGTCCTGCAAGGTATTGACATTGAGCATTTCGCCGCTTTTAATTCCGACGCCGGCGGCAACAAAACTTTCGCGGGTCGATTGATTTTCCTTAATCCTCACTTTTCCGACCGTTCCTTCAATCAAATTGATTTTCAGTATATTGTCGCGAATATCCTGGTTGGGAACATAAGCTTTGGCCGCATAATAACCTCGCGCTTTATAAGCCCGGTCCACCCGGTTGACGATATCGCCGATATCTGCCAGACTGATTTGCTTCCCCTCGTACTCGTCGGCAATCTTTTCTAAAAACGTATCTGACAAAAGAGACGAACGGTCGAAAATCAACCGTTTGAGCTTCATGATTTTACGAGGGGGAATTTCGTTTTTTGCCGCCGTATCTTTTTGACCTTCAGACAGTTTTTTTAATTTTTCCTGCCGATATTGATCGGAAAATTTGCGGATTTTGGCATCGGTCGCCTTAGAGCGCAAAGTTTCTTTGGTACGCTCAAGGTCATAGGCGGGAGAATAAGAAGAAACCGGCACCGTGGGCTGCGCCGAAGCGGCGGAAAAGGATACAACAAAAAAAGCAGCCGTCAAAAGGCCGGTCAAATGGCTTTTAGTCACAACAAAAAATCCTGATAAGCGGTTAATATCGACTTTTGTATGATAAAAGCATCCCCTGCAACTGTCAAGAATTTTTCTCGACAACTCACTGATGTTCATCTGTTTTTTAGAAATTCGCCGCTTGGCGTTTTTTCAAAACCCGCTTAATTCGGCGCTGACGTTTAAAACAAAAAAGAAGCGGAATATTCCGCTTCTTTTTTTAAGATTAAAGAGCAAGGTTTTATTCTTCCTCTTTTTCTTCTTTGGCATCCTTTTTGCGTAACCCGACGTCGCGGGCGCCGCTGATACCCAGGATCACCGTCAATGCCGTTATCAGCTGTGACCAGTCATTGACCTGAAGGTCAATGTAGGGCGCGATAATGCAATTGATGAAGTATCCTCCGGCAAGCGTCCAGCCGACCCACGGAATCCACATTCTCTGCCAGCCTTTTCCCGAAGCGTTTTCCGGAAGTTTGGCCAGCGACTTTCTGAGAAAGTAGTCGCGGGTACCGCTGATACCGAGCAGAATACCCAAAGAAGTGATCAGACCGTTCCAATCTACCAACTCAATGTCGGTGAAAGGATGAACGTAGAGGTTGTTGATAAAACCCCCGACCAGGATCCAGCCGATGACCGATATCCAAAGTCTTTTGTACTTAATCTTGTAAGCCATATCTATAAATTTTAATAATTTTTCTTGCTTTTTATCATAAGCAAAGCAACATCGTTTGTCAACCGTTTTTGTCCAAAAAATCACAACGGCGCGACAATAACCGAAAAAACGCCGCCGTCAGCTGAAATTTCGGTTCTGCAGCCATGAAGCGCCGCAATTTTTTTGACGATCGACAATCCCAATCCGCTGCCGCTCTCCTTTTGCCCGGCGGGACGGAAAAAGCGTTCGCCCAACCGCGGCAGATATTGCTTCGTTCTTCGGGCAACGGTATTGACAACCTCAATTCTATCGGCGGCAACCGTCAGTGTTATTTGTGCCGGCGGCAAACTGTAACGCACCGCATTGTCAATCAGATTGCGCAACAATGCCGACAACAACAGCGAATTACCCTGCCCGACCGGCCCTCCTTCGCCAATGTCAGATTGAAACTGCTGCCCCTTTTTCTCCATCAGCGGCCGATACTCTTCTATAACGGTCTCCGCCAGGCGGTGCCAGTCAATTTTTTCTTCCGAGGCCGGCACCGTTGCGTTTTCAAGTTTGGAAAGCATCAGCAATTGTTCGACCAGGCGGGCGCAGCGTTCAATTCCCTGTTCCATTTTGGCAACCGCCGAATGACGGGCGTCGGGATCATTTTCCGACAACTGCAACACTTCCAGCTGGACTTTAAGCGCCGTCAGCGGCGAACGAAGCTCATGCGCGGAATCGGCAATAAAACTTTTTTCCCGTCGCACCATATCGTCCACTTGGACAAGCAGCCGGTTGATCGCCGAAGTCAGCGGCTTAATCTCGCGAGGAAGCAAAGTATCGTCCAGCGGCGACAGATCTTTCGGCGAACGCCGTTCCAAACCGGCGGCCAAACGCCGCAACGGCACAAACTCGCGGCCGATAAACCAAATTGAGGCGGTCAGCAGCACCAACAGACCGCCCAGCCACGGATAGAGAAATTCTTCGGCAATATCCAACGCCGTTTCTTCGCGATATTCCAACTCCTGTCCCACCGCAATCGTATATTTTCCGTCGGCCGAAGCAATCCATACGATCCGCCATTTTTCGCCGTCGACGCGCTGCTCGACAAACCGTCCCAACCGCGGCCGGTAAATAAAATCGCCGCCGTTTTCGTTGTCATGAAAAATCCGACGTCCGGCGGCATCAAATACAGCAAAACCGATTGCTTCGTCTTCTTCGTCGGCACCGCGAACTCTGTCAATAATGCGGTTGGTGCTTTTTTGGGCGCCCGGCACCGCTTTTGACCAATCCGCCGAAGCAAGCTGCCGTGCCAGCAGCATTTGATACTGATCAAAAAAACCGTCGACTTTCTCGCGGCTTTCACGAAGGGAAACCGCACCGGAAACCAGCCAGACAATACATGAAATGCCGCTGAAGAACAAGAGCAGGCGCACCCTCAGGCCGAGATTTTTCATGATTCCTCCATGATATAGCCGATTTTATTGACCGTACGCACCAGGTCACGGCCGAATTTTTTGCGCAGATGATGAATATGAACTTCCACCGCATTGCTTTGCACTTCTTCGTCCCACGAATAAATTTTGTCTTCGATCATTTGTTTGGAAAGAACTTTGTTTTTATTGAGCAGCAACAGTTCCAGCAACGAAATTTCGCGCGGCGACAGAATAATTTCCTTTCCGTCCGAGGTCACCCGGCGGGTTTGCGGATCCAGCGCAATGTTTTTATAGACCAACTGCGGCGTCGGACGGCCGTTACGACGGCGAATCAGCGCATTGAGACGGGCCTGAACTTCCTTGAGCGCAAAAGGCTTGCCGAGATAATCGTCGGCACCGCCGTTAAGACCGGCAATCCGCTGGTCAACGTCGCCGCGGGCGGTCAAAATCAAAACCGGTTCGGTCCGGCCGCGCTGCCGCCAGCGGTGAAGAACTTCCATTCCGTCCAACCCGGGCAAGCCGAGATCCAGCACCGCCGCTTCGTAAGGCGCCTGATACAAAGCCTCTTCACCTTCCGCACCGTCGGTAAACCAATCGACGGCAAAGCCGAGCTTCTCCAGCCCGACTTTTAATCCGTCGCCGATCAGACGGTCATCCTCCACCAACAAAATCCGCATTATTTTCGCTTTCTATTTTTTCAGCATTACCCGATCGGCATCAATCTTAATATCAAATAAATCTTTGTCAACTTCGCCGCGAATTTCGATCAGGTCTTGCGGAGTGACGTTGAGCCCGTTCCAGTCGTCATCGTCGATTTCAACCGTCATTGCACCGCTGGCATCTTTGAACAGATATTTTTCGTCTCCGAGACTTTTTTCAATATGACCGACCACAACCACCGGAGTATCGTCACTCAATTTGGCAGCTTCGGCAACCGTCGACACCTCCAAGCCGGGACCGGTAAATCCGCCGCGAGCCGATGACGGCTCCCGATACCCGGCAGAAGCTGCGCCGCTCAAACCAAGCATTAGAGCCAGAACTGACACCGTAAGCAATTTATTCATTTTGTTTCTCCTTATAAAAGTTGTTGTTTCTGCTGTTTACATCCTTATCACACCACGCCGTTCTTAAGTAACGCTTAAGACCTGAATTTTTTTTATTTCGAGATGCTGTTTTCATTTACCATATTGAAAATGCACATCTTATTTTACAGAAAAAAAGAAGGATTCCGCTTTCGGTTCCAACGCCGCACGGCATACGGCTGCATCACTGTGAATGTTTTTTGCTAAAACTTGTGGATATGTTTCTACCATAGGTTGCTTGCAAAGAGAAGAGAAATAATATGAACAAAGGAGAATACAATGAAAATAATTTTTAAAGAAGCTTTAACCGTTGGAGGACTATATGGTGTTACCAGCCTAAGCTTGGGACTGTTCATTGAATTTTTGTCATCACTATCCTTCTATTTGTTTTTCCTGGCTTTGATCATGTTGTGTTTCAACCGGATACCCAAATTTATTGAAGCTATTCAAAACAACTACCCTAAAATAACCATTTATCTGCAATATTTCGGAATACCGACTTATTTAGTTATTTTTCTGACATTGGGACTGCTGCTTTTTGTATTGCTGTTTCCTTACTGGTCAGAAGTCAACTGGAATCCGGAAGAAACAAAGTTAGCAACCATCGGCCTTGTCTTTAATCTTGTCATTTACGGCAGTGCGCTCGGCACGGCGACTTACAAAGCCTTCTTTGCAGAGAAAAACAAGCGATCGTCATAAAAAATGAAAAAAGCTGTCGTTTATTTTATTCTTAATCTTTTTTTTATCCTGCTGGCCTGTTTCTTTGGTATCGGGATGTTTAATGATAACAGTCATTTGGAAGGATGCGCCCCGGAAATTTGGAGATTAGGAAAAGATTTCGGCAGCTTTTTCAACTGGGTATGGGACAAGCAGCCTTGTCGTTTCACTCCCGGTTTTACATTTCGTTTTTATTTTTACCCTTTTATTCTTTACGCCGGGATAAAAACTTATGCAGCACAAAACTATCATCAGGCACTTAAACTGAAGTTCATTGCCGTCGAATTGTTGACTTATTTTTTACTGTATTACGGCGTGCTGATTTATAATATGACCAGTAACGACATGGAACTGAATTTTGTGTTGTTGTTTAATACCTTCGGCGGCTGCCTGCGGTTTGCGGTGCCGATGGTTGTTTTTGCTCTGATGATCGCGGGCGCCCATACCAAAACAAAGACGGCAATCATCGGGCCGGAATTGTTGTTTGCCGGCGGTCTCTATATCGGTTTGGATACGGTTGTATGGTTAAGCGGCATTTATTTCCCGGCCGCTCCGGTGCTGCACTCTCTCCTGCTTTTTCTGTTTTTACTGACGTTGGCGGTTTCTCTCCTGTGGTCGACACCCGCTTTTATCATCACCGCGATCAAACACTTTCCGCGGGTCAGTTTTTTTTGCCGTTATATCGGGCCGTTGGCCTACGGACAACTTCTGTTATTACCGTTATTTAATCTTTCTGTTGTTATTGCCAACGTTTATGCTTCGCTTTGTATACTCGTATCGGTTGTTGCTTTGTGGAAAACATTTGAGAGAATACCGCGGGAACGAAAAAAATCTACCGAGAACAGTATTGACCAAAGCCGAATATACTCCGAAGAAACTTTAATTGCCGGCGGATTCTTCAGCGTTATTTCCTATATTTTTACTTGGATCGAAAACGAGTGGTTATACAATTTCGCTTTAACCGTCTTTTTAGCATCGTTGCTAATGCTGTTTTTCAATCGGATCCCCGAATATATTAAAAAGATGCAAAAACGATGCCCCAAAATGACAATTTACTTACAATATCTGGGCATTCCCGAATATACGATTCTTTTTATAACCCTCGGTAAAATTTTCATTTCTTCCCTTGACCCTGAGTTGTTACAGGTCACAAGGAAAAATGAATTTACCGTTTTAAGTCTTGTCTTTAATCTTGTCATTTACGGCAGTGCGCTCGGCACGGCGACTTACAAAGCCTTCTTTGCAGAGAAAAACAAGCGATCGTAACTTTCAGGGAACACGGCGGCTCGGCTATTCTTCATCCGCCGTATTTAACTCATAGTAATATTCCAGCAACTCACGCGAATAGTCTTTGATTTCGCCCGACGGCAGTACCAACATCCGGCTGATGCCGATTTGTTCGACAAAAGAAGGATTGTGGCTGACCACCAGTATCGTACCTTCGAACTGTTGAAAATTGCCGCCGATGACCGCCTGCGTTTCCGGATCGAGATGATTGGTCGGTTCGTCCAGAATCAACAGGTTGGCTCTTTGCAGCAAAACCTTGCACAAAACCACCCGCGCCTTTTCGCCGGGAGACAACACCGACACTTTTTTATTGATGTCGTCTTCATAAAAAAGGAAGTTGCTCAAAATACCGCGCAGCTGCCATTCGTTATAACCGTCGGTTTCAACGTTTTCAAAAACGGTTTTATCAAGTTCCAACTGTTCCAGTTCCTGAGCATAATATGCCGCGTCGGTTTTCGGATTGAAACGGATCTGACCGTCAAGCGGTGTCAACAAACCCATGATCAGCTTCAACAGTGTTGATTTGCCGACGCCGTTTTCACCCACCACCAAAAAGCGTTCGCCGCCGCGCAGCTTAAATGACAGCTTACGGTAAAGCAACCGTTGCCCGGGATAGCGAAAACTCAAACCATCCACGCTCAACGGCACTTCGGCACCTTCCCGCTTCGGCCGGATATCCATTTTGATCCGGCGATAAGGCCGTTCTCGGACCAACAGGCGGTCACGCATTTTTTCCAACCGCAACGCCCGTTCCTGACCCATCCGTTTCAGCGCATGGTTGGTCTGAGACGCCTGTTTGGCCCGTTGCACAAAATCAGACAATTTTTTGATTTCTTTTTCCTGATGAGTAATCAGCCGTTCGCGACTTCGTTGTTCGTCGGCGCGCTTCTTTTTAAAATCGCTGTAATTGCCCTCATATACCGCAATTTTATGAGTGGTTTTGTTGATAAAAACGATTTTGCGCACAATCTGATTGAGAAAATCCACATCGTGGCTGATGATCAGTACCGACCCTTTATAGTTTTTCAGACAATCGGTTACATAATCCTTGGTCAGCGCATCCAAATGGTTGGTCGGTTCGTCCAAACACAGGATTTCCGGTTTGGAATACAGCACCCGCGCAAAGGCCAGCTTTGACTTTTGGCCGCCCGACAACGCTGCCAGCGGCATATCCAGCATATCGGGATCAATTTTCATTTCTTCGATCAGAGAAAGCAGAATGTCATCAGCTTCGTACTGATCAAAATAGTCCAACAGTTCGTGCAAATGGGCCATCCGCTCCAGCAAGCCCTGTTGTTGTTCCGGCATTGCCGTTTCCAACTGCCGGTAGACATCTTCCAATTCGGCATTGATTTCGCGAATCGGACGACCGCGGAAAAGGTATTCCCAAACCGTTTCACCTTCGTTTTCCAACACAATTTCCTGCGGCAGATAGCCCACCCGCGCCTTACCGATCGTAAGGGTGCCGCTGTCTAAGGCAAGGTCGCCCAGCAGCAGACGGAAAAGTGTTGTTTTACCGGCGCCGTTAACCCCGACAATGCCGGCTTTGTCTTTGTCACCGAGTTGAAACGCCGCATCTTCATAAATGACTTCTGCCCCAAAGGACAAATTCATGTTACTGCCTTTCATGGCGTCATGTCTCCTCATAATTCCGCAATATCACATTGCTGATTAACGCAAAAAACGCGGTTTGTCGCCGCGTTTTGCTGAAATGGTGGAGCTGAGGAGGATCGAACTCCCGACCTAATGATTGCGAACCATTCGCTCTCCCAACTGAGCTACAGCCCCATTGATG
>CAJTLY010000003.1:0-68032 GCA_910577095.1 uncultured Alphaproteobacteria bacterium | reverse complement strand
TGTTTTAGTTCAAAATAATTTCCGGTTTCCCCGAGCGAACGGAACCATTCGCCTTGGGTGCCTAATCGCGCTGCGGTCGCTCTCGCCGCCCTTGCTTAATAAGGCAGCCAAGACGTTGCAGACGAAAACACCCCGCCGGGGTCTTTTCGCTTAGCCGTCCCAACTGAGCTACAGCCCCATTGATGTTTTAGTTCAAAATAATTTCCGGTTTCCCCGAGCGAACGGAACCATTCGCCTTGGGTGCCTAATCGCGCTGCGGTCACTCTCGCTGCCCTTGCTTAATGATGAATAAATAGCAACAATTATTTTAAATGTAAAGGATTTTTATATTATGCAGCCTTTTTATTGACAAGCAAGCAGCTGATCCGGAAATACGGACATGAAAAAAGCCGGCTTTGCAGTCGGCTTGTAAAATTGGTGGAGCTAAGCGGGATCGAACCGCTGACCTCTTGAATGCCATTCAAGCGCTCTCCCAGCTGAGCTATAACCCCATTCAAGAAACAATAATGCGCGCTTGATCAAGCGCCTTGGGTGCCTAATCGCGCTGCGGTGGCTTACGCTGCCCTGGCTTGATAAGGCAGCCAAGACGTTGCAGACGAAAACACCCCTCCGGGATCTTTTCGCTTAGCCGTCCCAGCTGAGCTATAACCCCAAAAGTGATTACTTACTTAACGAAATAATCGGCAAATGTCAAGAGTTTTTTTATGAACGCCGCAAAATTTCCCTTGGTTAATCATTTGTGACGAAAAATGCGTTGCAGGAATGCCGCAAAAGGAACTTTCCGACTGGCCAGGCTTATCCCGGTCAGGATCAACAGCATCCCCATGCCCATTCGCAACGTTATCACATTTCCAAACAGCAAATATCCCGCCAACGCCGAGAAGAAAATTTCCGTCATCACAAAAGGAGAAATCCGGTTCACACCGTTTGCCGCAATCAGTTTTTGCCATAAAACATTGGCGAACGAGAGGGCAAAAACCTGAAACGCCGTCACTGCGACAAAGCCGCTTCCCCAGCTTTGACCGATCTGCAAAAGAGCCCCCGGTTCGCAAAACAAACTGATTAATACCGTAAACGGCAAAGCAAACAACGCCGTATAGGCAATAAAAGCCGAAGCCTTCAATTCACGGGTATTTTTAAACATCAACTGGCATACTCCCCAAAAAACCCGCGACAATAAAATTAAAAACGCCCCGAAAATACTGATCTCCGGCAACCCCAAAACAACCACGATCCCGCCGAAAGCAATACAGATGCCGACAAACTGAAAACGGGTTATTTTCTCACCGCCCCAAAGGCAGGCCATCAAAACCGTAATCGGCGCTTCGGTTTGCGTCAGCAGAGTCGCTGCCGCCGGCTGCAAATATTGAAATGCAATGTAACAAAGGCCGTTATTGACCACATTGGCAAAAAAAGCTATAAGAAACAACAACTTTAACTCACTGCGACAGACTTTGGCAAACGGCAAAAAAAACAATGCCGTCAACAGATAGCGCAGAGACAATATTGCAAACGGCGGCAGTTCTGTCATTCCCAACTTGGCAACAGCCGGATTAAAGCCCCATATCGCAACCGTTAATAAACTGAGAAATACTGCCGAAGTTTTCATTTTTTCTCTTCTGTCAATTTTTCCCACTGCATCAGCAATTCTTCTTCGCCGGTTTCTGTGTCGGTTTGCCGTGCCGTTATCCTAAAACCGTGACGCCTGTAAAAGCCGACTGCATGATCATTTCGGGCAAAAACTTTCAGCCGCAATTTGCAGCGGTCGGCCTGCAGCGAATTCAAAAGCTTGGAACCGATTCCTTTCTTTTGGAACGCCGGATCGACAAACAATGCGCCGATATATTCCTCATCCACCAAACTGACAAATCCGGCACAACAACCGTTTTCTTCCCATACCCAGGTTTTTGACCCCGGCAGCCAAACATTGCGGATTTCTCCGCTCTTGCCGCGCCAATAGTCCTCTCCGACAAAACCATGTGACTGCAAGCTGGCCTGCAGCCAGATGTCCACCAGCAAATCGGCATCTTTTTTATGATAAGAACGAATCATCTAAATATCCAAATCGTCAACGAATTTGGCCCGTTCGATAATAAATTTAAAACGCAGTTCGGGATTTTTGCCCATCAGGCGTTCCACCTGACGCCGGGTTTCAAAAGCCTCTTCTTTTCCTTCTTCGGTGTTGGTCGAAGGAATCAAAACTTTCAACAAAGTTCGCTTCGACTTGTCCATGGTGGTTTCTTTCAGTTGAATCGCGCTCATTTCGCCCAGACCTTTAAAACGGCTGATTTCCACTTTCTGATTGCCCTTGACTTCTTTTTTCAAAATACGCTCTTTGTCTTCGTCATCGAGCGCATAAAAGTTTTTGGCGCCGGCCGAAATTTTGTAAAGCGGCGGCGTGGCGATATACAAATGCCCGTTTTCAATCAGCTTCGGCATTTGCTGATAAAAGAAAGTCATCAACAACGAAGTGATGTGAGCACCGTCGACGTCGGCATCGGTCATGATGATAATTTTTTCGTATCGAAGATTTTCTTCTTTATAGTTTTCCTTAATCCCGCAACCCAAGGCCTCGATCATGTCTTTGATTTCCTGATTTTGGGTAATCTTATCCAGCGAAGCCGAAGCCACGTTGAGGATCTTGCCGCGCAACGGCAAAATCGCCTGTGTCATGCGGTCACGTCCTTGTTTGGCGGATCCGCCCGCCGAGTCGCCCTCGACTATGAAAATTTCGGTATCATTAGCGGCCGCTTTGGAACAATCGGCCAGTTTGCCCGGAAGACGCAAACGCTTGGTCGGGGTTTTGCGGTTCTGAATTTTTTCTTCTTTCTTTTTACGCCGAAATTCCGAACGGGCAATCACATAGTCGATCAAAGCCGCCGCATTTTCGGTATCGGAAGACAGCCAGTGGTCAAACGAATCTTTCACCGCCTGTTCAACCAGTCGCACCGCTTTGGCGGAAGTGAGCTTGTCTTTAGTCTGCCCCTGAAATTCGGGATCGCGGATAAACACCGACAGCATGATGCAGGCGTCGCTCAAAAAATCTTCGTTGGTCACGGCGGCCGCTTTTTTGATGTTGGCCATTTCGCCGTACTCTTTCAAACCGCGCAGCAAAGCCGATTTAAAGCCCAGTTCGTGGGTACCGCCCTGAGGCGTGATGACGGTGTTGCAGTAGGAATAGCAAAAGCCGTTTTCGTCTTCCGGCCAGGTTACCGCCCATTCGACTTTTCCTTCGTCGTTGGCCAAGGCCGATTCTCCGGCAAAAGCCGTGCGGTTGACGGTGGCGCGGCTGCCGATCTGATAATTGAGGAAATCGCGCAGACCGTTCGGAAAATGCAATTCCGCTTCGGCGGGGGTGATATCGCCTTCGCCGAGAAGTTCGGGCGCACATTTCCAAAGGATATGAATTCCTTTGAACAAGAAAGCCTTTGAGCGCGCCATCCGGTATAGTTTGTTGGGCGAAAAATGACTGTTGGCGCCGAAAATTTCGGGATCGGCGCGGAAAGTGATGCTGGTACCGCGGCGGTTGGGCGCATTGCCGACAACTTCGAGTTTGTCCAACGGACGCCCCTTGGCATAGTGTTGACGATAGAGCTTTTTGTCGCGCGCCACTTCAATGACCAGGCTCTCCGACAGAGCGTTGACCACCGAAGAACCGACCCCGTGCAAGCCGCCGGAAACCTTATAGGCGTTGCCGCCGAACTTGCCGCCGGAATGCAACATTGTCATAATCACCTCAAGCGCCGACTTATCGGGATATTTCGGGTGCGTGTCAACCGGAATACCGCGGCCGTTGTCGCTGACCGTGACGGAATAATCGGCGTTCAGCGACAGCTCGATCCGGTTGGCATAGCCGGCCACCGCTTCATCCATCGAATTGTCCAAAATCTCCGCCACCAGATGATGCAAAGATTGCTCATCGGTACCGCCGATATACATGCCGGGCCGTGCCCGAACCGCTTCCAGACCTTCCAAAACTTGGATGTCCTGCGCCGAATAGGTGGTTTGTGCCGCCGTTGTACTGTCAAATAAATCTGTCATCGCTTCCTTAATCCTGTCCAAAATCAGAGCTAAAATAGCGCAAACTCAAAATTTTGGCAAGTTTTAAGTGTAGATTTCCGCCGTTTTTGCGCCGAAACGGCCCGCCCCAATTTCCGACAAACAAAAAGATACCCCCCCCCGGCTGCGCCGGGGGATATCTTTTTAATTAATGCTTTATATTTAATAAATAGTTACAGTATCCCGGTTTCCGATGAGTATATCCGATGCAGATACCATGTCAAAACCATATTCAAACAAATTTCCCTACTCGTGCATTTCCAGCGGTTTGCTTTCTTGAGTTGTTTCCGGTGCCGTATCGGTATTCTGCTTCAGCCTTTTTTCGCAATACCCGGGAAGCGGGGTGAAAAAGCTTTCATACTGCAAATGCTTCTCGCAAAAACGACGCAGGATCGGTTCATTGTAATTCGGATCCGGATGAGAAGTGTCAATCGTTTCTTCAACACACGATACAGCAACGTAAATAAATATCGGCAGAAAATAACCTAGTTGCATCCACCTTTCATATTTGCGAAAGACAGAGGGGGCCCATATATAAGCTATCATCACATAACCAAGAATTCTCAGCATAAACATTATAAAAACAGGAAAAGGCAAATGCATTTCAGCCGGAATAAAACTGTATCCTTCTTCCAGACAGGTATAAAATACAAACAACAGCCAGCTATTGAATATATTATACAAAACGGTCTTTTTATTGCTAAATTCCAAACAGACAAAACCTTTCCAAATTTTTAAAAAGATAAAAACCGGCAAAATATATAAAAAAGCATTTGTCAACGGAAATAAGACAAATATAAAAAGGCCGCTGTTGCAACGATCACAGATCTGCCGCAACGAATATTGTTCTAATTTCCAAAAAAACAGAACGATTAAAAGACTGACACTCATTTTCAGAAACAAATTTATATATTTTTTCGTCATCGTTTTTTCTTTATAACACACTGTATTTACTAATTTTTTACCGGGTTTTCGCCAACGATCTTTCTTGCCCGGCAATATACTCCGCAGCAGGTATCTCCATAAACTTTTGACGATTGCGGAAAACATCCGTACTTATAAAAGCCAACGTATAAAATAAAAAAACTTTTTGTTTGTTGCCAAGTATAGACGGACACCACAAATGTACCATTATGACCATACAGACAATACGGAACCAAAACGCCCACAACAACATGAAATACAGATACGCTTTGTTCTCTTCCCAATATTCTCCGTAATTCAACAGCACAATCAAAAGATAACTGACGACACATTTGAGCAAAATGCCAAAAAAAGATTTTGTTTCGGTTCTAAAACTGCCGCTCCACAATTTTATAATCAGAAATGTCGGTATATAAAATGATAATTGAAGCCATATCACTTGAAAATCTCGCCCCACAACCGCCACCACATACCGGTATAACCCCCAAAATATAAAAATATAAATCAGGCTGATGCAATATTTATGAAGTTTAGTCATTTTATCTCCGCAAGAAAAAGAAGAGGAATACAATCCTCTTCTTTTTAATTAATACTTTATATTTAATAAATAGTTACAGTATCCCGGTTCCCGATGAGTATATCCGTCTTTAACGCCGTAATAATCGTTTTCCAGGTCTTTTATACAATCGATCTTGATAGCTTCTTCTCCACCATATCTATTAGGATTTTTCATTTTACGACGATAATCCTTAATCTCCTTCCAAACACCGCCGGCAAAAGTTTCCGCAGCAGCTAAACGGCCGCCTTGGGCACCGACACAACTGACATACATGTGTTTATTATCATCAGGTATTCTGATCGGCGTAAGGCGGCAGCTTTCACGCCACGCCTCCTGCACTGAGGGTTCCATATAGTTCATCATAAAATTCTCAAAACTTTGACTATTGCGATAGTTTGCCGCTGCTGCGCCTAAAATTTCTCCTCCGCGATATGCGGCAGCCAGCGGATTGAGCCTGCTTTCCAAGTAAGGTGCCGCCTTACTTAGCATCTCCTGCAAACGTTGTTTTTCTTCATATTCTTCAAAGCGCGCTTCCAGCTCTTCGCGAAGCGTCATGTTACGATAATCCGTCATTTTAAATCTCCTCATTATTTTATTAAAACATCATCAAAAAACCGACAAGCGTCAAACCTTTCTCTGAAGAAAAGAAAGACTGAAAAGGTTATCGGGATTTTTGCATAAACAATATATACGATATTTCTAATAAAAATACAACCGCAATTTGCAGATTATCAACAAAACTTTTATGCAAAAACAATGGGTTATTTCTATTTTGCACTCATTTTAGGCTTGACAGATTTTCCGCTTTCCGATCAAAACGAATATTAACTCGGCTTCTTTGGGCCGGTTTTTTCAATCCGCTGTCAAGCAAAAAATAGGTCGCGACCAATATCCGAACCTTTAATAAGTTTAGCCCCCTCTTTAAGCTTAAAGAAGGGGCCACAACCGACATTAGGAGTTTTACGTAAGACAATATATACGATATTTAAAAACAAAATACAACCAAAGTTTGTAAATTATCCACAACTTTTTATAGATAATATTTTTTGTTATTCGCAGAGGTTGTTTCATTTTTGTAAAGATAAAAAATCTATTTGCATCTAATCGTTTATATCTTCTGCAAAAAAACGGCCTTAAGGCAACCGGGATCGTTCTGCAAACAAAAACCGGCTGCAAAACGAGTCTGCAACCGGTAATTGGTATCAATCAACTGATCGTTTATTTGACTTCTTCAAAGTCCGCGTCGACGACTTTTTCGTCTTGCGGCGCTTCCGAAGAAGCCGCGCCGGTATCGGCTCCCGCCGTTCCGGATGCGCCTGCCGCACCGGAGGCACCGGCGTTTTTATACATGGCTTCGCCCAGTTTCAACGAAGCCTGCATCAGACTTTCGCTCTTTTCTTTGATCACTGACAGATCATCGGCTTCGAGCGCAGTCTTAAGGGCTTTGATTTCGGTTTCAATTGCCTGTTTGTCGGCTTCCGAAATTTTATCGGCATTTTCCTTCAAAGTTTTCTCGGTGGCATGAACCAGACTTTCGGCCTGATTCTTGGCTTCCACCGCTTCTTTCTTTTTCTTGTCGGCTTCGGCGTTGGCTTCGGCGTCTTTAACCATTTTGTCGATGTCGGCATCGCTCAAGCCGCCGCTGGCCTGAATGCGAATCGCCTGTTCTTTGTTGGTCGCTTTGTCCTTGGCCGATACGTTGACAATACCGTTGGCGTCAATGTCAAAGGTCACTTCAATCTGCGGCATGCCGCGCGGCGCCGGCGGAATTCCCACCAGATCAAACTGTCCCAGCAGTTTGTTGTCGGCCGCCATTTCGCGCTCACCCTGGAAGACGCGGATCGTCACTGCAGTCTGACCGTCTTCGGCGGTCGAGAAAACCTGCGACTTGCGGGTCGGGATGGTGGTATTGCGGTCAATCAAACGGGTGAAGACGCCGCCCAGCGTTTCGATACCCAACGACAGCGGGGTAACGTCAAGCAGCAAAACGTCTTTAACATCGCCCATCAACACACCGCCCTGAATAGCGGCACCGACGGCAACCACTTCATCGGGGTTAACCCCTTTGTGCGGATCTTTACCGAAGATTTCCTTTACTTTTTCCTGTACTTTGGGCATACGGGTCATACCGCCGACCAAAATAACTTCGCTGACCTCGCTGGCTTTTAATCCGGCATCGGACAACGCTTTGCGGCAAGGTTCAACCGTACGTTCGATCAGGTCGTCAACCAAAGATTCCAGTTTGGCACGGGTCAATTTGATGTTGAGGTGTTTCGGCCCGGTGGCGTCGGCAGTAATAAACGGCAGGTTGACGTCGGTCTGGGTGGCCGAAGACAACTCGATTTTGGCCTTTTCGGCCGCTTCTTTCAGGCGTTGCAGGGCCAAACGGTCGTTTTTAAGATCAATTCCGCTTTCTTTTTTGAATTCGTCAGCCAGATAATTGACAATCCGCTGGTCAAAGTCTTCGCCGCCGAGGAAGGTGTCGCCGTTGGTCGATTTGACTTCAAATACGCCGTCGCCGATTTCCAGAATCGAAATATCAAAAGTACCGCCGCCGAGGTCATAAACAGCAATGGTGCCGTTCTTGTTTTTATCAAGGCCGTAGGCCAGCGCGGCTGCCGTCGGTTCGTTGATAATACGCAGAACGTCCAGACCGGCAATTTTACCGGCGTCTTTGGTGGCCTGACGCTGAGAATCGTTAAAATAGGCCGGAACCGTAATCACCGCCTTGTCAATTTTCTCGCCGAGATAGCTTTCGGCATATTCTTTGATCTTTTGCAGAACAATCGCCGAAATTTGCGACGGCGCATATTTCTGTCCCTTAACTTCAACCCAGGCGTCGCCGTTGTCGCCGGGAACAATTTTGAACGGAACCAGCTTTTTGTCTTTTTCAACTTCCGGAGAATCATAACGGCGTCCGATTAAACGCTTGATTGCAAACAGCGTGTTTTCCGGATTGGTAACCGCCTGACGTTTGGCGGCGGCACCGACCAGCCGTTCGTTGTCGGTAAAAGCAACGATCGACGGCGTGGTGCGCGCGCCTTCGCTGTTTTCCAGAACTTTGGCTTCTCCACCCTCCATAACCGCAAAGCAGGAGTTGGTTGTACCTAAGTCGATACCTATAACTTTATTGCTCATAATCTTTCTTCCTTCGTAAATTTTAACTTTCTAAGTTGTTATATAGGAAGCTTAAAATTCATAAGCAATAGCCCAAAGCGTTTTTTTTGATTTTTTATCACGGTTATGACAATGCCCCGGAGGACCGGGGCATTTATCCTGACGGCTAATCTTCTATTTTACGATTTCAAATCCGTTCTTTCCGCTTTCCAGCACCGTTCCGGCAAAAGCAAAATCGTTCTGGTTGCAGGAATAGATGCGATACAAAATGTCGCCGGCGGTTACCTTGTCGCCGGTTTTGCGGAACAGGTCCAGGCCGGCGCCCGGATATTGTCCGCCGCCGCACAAAATGCCGAGACGGGTAATAAAACCGTTATCGATTTTTTGCACCGTACCGTCAGCATCGGCAACCACGTCACGGGTGAGGTGGCCCAACTGAACCTGCGCCGACGCTTTCCCCTGAGATTTGATGATCTGCTCCATGGCATCAAGAGCCTTGCCCGATTTCAAAAGTTCCCGCGCAACCACATAGCCCTGACCGCCGCGCAGCTTAGGATCGAATTCCAAAATCCGCCCGGCCAGAAACAAAGACTTTTCCTTAAGGTCTTCCGGCGCGTCTTCTTTATTTTTCAAAACTTTCATAACATCGCGCGATTCAAGCGCCGCCCCGACGCCGCAACCGATCGGTTCCGATCCGTCGGTAATCACGACGTCAACGTTGATTTCCATCATATCGCCGACATACTCGATCAACTTGCGCAAACGCATCGCTTCCTGAGTGCTGCGAACACGGGCCCGGGGACCGACGGGGATGTCGATCAGCAGGTGGGTAACGCCGGCGGCCATTTTGCTCGCCAGTACCGAAGCAATGCTTCTTTCCAACGTCGAAAGGCCGTTTTGCTGTTCGACCATCGAAATAATCTTGTCGGCAGCCGCAATTTCCAGTCCGTCAATATTAACCACGGCACCGCGCTTTTCCAAAACCTGTTTTTTGAGATTGCGGACGTCAACGTCAATTTGTGCCAGAACGGCCATGGTATCCGCCGAGCCCGAAATGCCGCCCAGCGAATGAGCTACCGTCTTGGGAATCGGCAGACCGTATGCCGCCACAATTGCCGTCAAAATCAAATCGGCCTTATTGCCCGGCACTTCGCCCAAACAATAGTGATCAACAACGATTTCTTCGCTGCCCCAATCGATAATCCGATCTCCCCGCAACGCTTCGGTCAGTGACAGCAATTCACCCGGCGTGACAAAAGACCCCATCGCCACCAGAAAGGCGGCAATGTCCATATTGGAATAACGGCGTTCGGAAATATCGGCAACAATATCCGAGTATTCTTTTGCGCTGAGGATATTTCCGGCAATTTTGCGGCGCACCGATGCCAAACTCGGCGCCGGCGGCGTCAACGTCAGCGAAACCCGCGACCCTTCCGCCAGACCGATTTGCTTAAACGCTTCGGTGTTCAGCCCCAGTTCGTCGGGACGGATGATTTTGCTGCTGTCGACAACCTGCAAAAAAGCGTACACGGGGTTGGTACCGCCGTGAATCTCAATTCGGGTCATGGTACGGATATTGTCAATTTTATAAATCGAGCAGTCCCGGTGAATATAAGCGATATTTTCGTTGAAAGACGTAATCGGCAGATGTTTGAGTTCGAGCATAAGCTTACTCCTGTTGACAGTATGGCGGTTACGGCACCGGCCGGCTTAGAGAACAAACCGGCCGGACACCTTATTTTTTACTTTTGAGCGGTTCGCTTTTAACCATTTCGCATTCAATCTTCTGATGGGTCAGAATACTCAGGACCTTGACCAGAGTCGGTTTCATTTCCGCTCGCGTGACCACGATGTCGACCATTCCGTGTTCACGCAGATATTCTGCCCGTTGGAAACCTTCCGGCAGTTTCTCGCGGATCGTCTGTTCAATCACCCGCGGACCGGCAAAACCGATCAGGCAGCCTTTTTCGGCAATGTGAATATCGCCCAGCATCGCAAAGGAAGCCGAAACGCCGCCGGTAGTCGGATCGGTCATGACCGAAATAAACGGCAGTCCGTTTTCCTTAACCATGTTCACCGCCGAAGTGGTGCGAGCCATTTGCATCAGCGACAAAATGCCCTCCTGCATCCGCGCGCCGCCCGAGTTGGCAACCGTAATTAACGGAATTTTATATTTAACCGCATGTTCGGCCGCTTTGACAATCCCTTCGCCGACAGCCATTCCCATTGAGCCGCCCATAAAAGAAAAGTCCAATACCGCCAGCACGCATTTGATGCCGCCGATGGTCCCTTTGGCAACCTTGATCGCATCCTGATTGCCGGTCGATTTGCGATAGGCTTTCAGGCGGTCGGTATATTTTTTGGTATCCTTAAACTTAAGCGGATCTTCCTTGGTTTCCGGCAGGGCAATTTCGGTATAAGCGCCGTCGAACAGAAGCTTGAGGCGCTTGTCGATGTACAGACGCAGATGATGGTCGCATTTCGGACAAACATACCAGGTTTTCTTCAACTCTTTGGAAAACAGCAGTTCGCCGCAGCCCGGACATTTCAGCCACAAGTCGTCGGCAATTTCCTTCGGCGTGGTTTTCTTGATTTTCGGGCGGACAAAGTCAGACAGCCAGTTCATGTTGCAAATCCTTACATAATTTTACAGGCACCAGAAATCGTCGGATTTTTCGGCCTTACGTTTAAACAAATTTTTAATTTTATCTTTCAGGCCGGCCTTCGGCGTTTCGGTTTTTACTCCCGGCGCCGGCAGATCGGTTTTGGCCTTAACGTTTTCGAGATCGCCTTTCAGGCTTTCGACCCGGCCGGCCAATTCCTGCTGTTGCTGGCTCAGTTTTTTGTTCTGGCGCTGCTGAGTGCGCAAAGCCTTGCGCAACGGCGCGTACGAAAGCCACGAATCCAGCTTGCCGACGATATAACCGAAAACGATAAAAAAGATAACGGCAACGCTTAAGGAAATTGTAATTTCGATGTTAAACGGCCACAGGCTGAAAACAGCCATATCGTTGTTTACGAAAGCAAAGACTGCCACAATTATAATCAACGGCAATCCGATTATCATTTTTACAAAATTCATAGCCTTGCCTTTCCTGAAAAATCCGTTTTTTTATTCTGCTTTGTTGAGCAGTTCGTACAACTGTTTGCCGGCCTTAAAATGCGGGATATTGCGGGCGTCGACGCTCAGTTTCTCGCCGGTGCGGGGATTTTTGGCCATACGCGGCGAGCGGGTGCGAATCGAGAAAGCGCCGAAACCGCGGAACTCGACACGTTCGCCGTCGGCGAGGGCATTGATAATGCTGTCCAGAATAACGGTCACGATCCGGTCGATTTCCTTAACCGTCAGACTGGGGTTTTTCGCTGCAATTTTTTCAATTAATTCAGATTTAGTCACTTTAATACCTCTTTGTTTATGTTTTAGTGTAAATTAACTGTTTTTAATTTATAAATCAATACATCTTGTTGCATAAAACAAAATTTTATGCATTACCGCCGGCAGACGACCTCTGCGGAAGAGAGGTTTGGGATCCGGCATCCAACTCCAGATCCTCGATCCGCCCTATTCTTTTGCCGATTTTGGCAGAAGAAACCTTTATGTCGCCGATATCCTTGGCCGCCTGTTCAAAATGACGGATCAAATTGTCCACCCGCTCGTCAAGACGGTTGACATCTTCGGTCAAAAGGCCGACTTCGCGCTGAATAATTCCGGCCTGTTCCTGCATCCGCGCATCTTTCAGCACCGCACGCACCGTATTGAGCGTTGCCATCAAAGTGGTGGGCGAAACGATCCACACCCGGGCCCGATACGAAAACTCCACCACATCGACAAAACGGGCATGAAGCTCGGCATAAACCGATTCTGCCGGCAGAAACATCAAAGCCGATTCCGCCGTTTCGCCGGGAATGATATATTTGTCGGCAATATCGCGGATATGTCTGATCACCGAAGCCCGAAAAAAGCGTTCCGCCTCCTGTTTTTCGCGTTCGTTGGCGGCCAGGCGCAAAGCCTGATAACTTTCAAGCGGAAATTTCGAATCCACAACAATCGCACCCGGCGGATCCGGCAGCTTTAAAAGGCAATCGGCCCGTTTCTGATTGCCGAGCACGGCCTGAAAAGCATAAACCGACGGCGGCAAAATCGACGTGACCAGATCATTGAGCTGGATCTCGCCGAAAGCGCCGCGCGCCTGCTTGTTGGAAAGAACTTCCTGCAACGACACCACCTGTTCCGAAAGAGCGGATATTTTCTGTTGTGCGGCATCTATTTTTGCCAGCCGCTCACGCAAGGCGCTCAGGGTTTCGTCGGTACGGGAACCGGAAAGGCGCAGCCCTTCGCCCACCTTTTGGGTTACCTGCAACAATTTGTCATCAATAATTTTTAATAACGAAAGCTTTTGTTCGGCAATCGCTTCCACAATTTTATTTTGTTCCAGCGAATGATGCTCGCTCAGCTGCATCAGCCGCCCCGCCAACTCGGCCTGAGAACGCAGCAGCGTTTCGTCAAAACCGCGCCGGCGACCGGGAATCAGAAAAACGGCGGCAATTGTTATCAACAACAGCGCAATCACCGCAATTAAACCGATTTCGACCAGCGATAAAGTCATGATTAGTTTTTGCCGGACTCGATATTAAGGTTACGTCCCATTTCCAGGAATTTTTCGTTACGCTGTTTTTTCAGACTGTCACCGCTTAAGGATGACAATTCCTGCAAATGCTTGTAAATGCAATCGCCGACTTTTTCGATGGTACCGGCGGTATCCCGGTGAGCGCCGCCCTCCGGTTCCGGAATGATTTCGTCAATCACGTTAAACGACTTCAGATCCTGAGCCGTCAGCCGCAGGGCTTCGGCAGCGTCTTTGGCCTTGTCGCCGGACCGCCACAGAATCGAGGCGCACCCTTCGGGAGAAATGACCGAATAGATCGAGTTTTCCAGCATCAGAATCCGATTGGCCGCCGCAATCGCAATCGCACCGCCCGAGCCGCCCATGCCGATTACGACCGAAATCAGCGGCACTTTTATTTGCAGGCATTTCTGAATAGAAGAGGCAATCGCCTCGGCCTGACCGCGGGCTTCCGACTCAATCCCCGGATAGGCGCCGTCGGTATCGACAAAACAAATCACCGGCAGATTGAACTTGTCGGCCACATCCATCAGACGCTGCGCTTTGCGGTAACCTTCCGGTTTGGCCATACCGAAGTTGTATTTGACCCGGGTTTCGAGATCACGGCCTTTTTCCTGTCCGAGAACAACCACCGACACGCCTTTAAAACGCCCGATACCGCCGATCATGGTGGCATCGTCGGCAAACAGACGGTCGCCGCACAAAGGAACAAAATCCTCGATCAGTCCTTTGACATAATCCATACATTGCGGCCGCTCGGGATGGCGGGCAATCTGCACCCGCTGCCAAGGCGTGAGGTTGGCGTAAGAAAGCTTAATTTGTTTTTCGAGTTTCTGCTGAAGACGGTTGAGTTCCTTGTCGATATTGACGTCGCTGTCCTTGGCCAGCGTATTCAGCATCTTAATCTTTTCTTCAATTTCAATGATCTTTTTTTCAAAGTCCAAAACTGCGGATTGATTATCGCTCATGGTTAGTTTCTTCTTTCAGATATTTAACAACTTCCGTCTTGATAGCATACTTTAACATAAATTTCGACTATTATTTTAAAATATTGTGAATAGTGTTGCTTTTGTAAAGGCAACAAAATATTTGATTGAAATATCGGTTAAATATAATTAGTATGACAAAATCGATTTGTTTGACAAAGGAGAGAACCGCCGTGCTTACTTTCAGTTTTTTTACCGCCGTTTTTTTAACCATTTCGTGGCTGATGTATATCGGAAGCTATCTTTACACACGGTTAAACGGAATCTCACCGGCGGCGCTCGGACTGACGGATCTGGCCGTTTATACGGCGTTGGCGGCGGCGCCGCTGTTTGTGATCTGGGGGATTTGGGGCAGCGTCTACCGTTTTCGGCGTGAAAAAAACCAACAGAAGCAATTTAAAATGATTGAGGCCCAATTTAAACAAAATCAGGAGTTTTTGGAAATCGTGGCCCGTTTGCTCTATCAGGGACAACAAAGCCGACACAGTCAGTTTATCCTCAGTCAGACCGAACTTTTCGTCAACGAACTGAACGGCCTGATCGCCGATATGCTGCAACGCTATAATTTTATCAGCGACTCCGAAGCGGCCCGACTGTGGACCACCGCCGAAAAAGGCAACAAGTGGGGTTTTGCCAAAGCTCTGATCAATTTGCAAAACAGCAGCGTCGACTTTGAAAACCGCCTTTATCGGACAGCTCTCAGAGAAAATCTGCTTCGCGGCGCGGTCAACGAATTCTGCGCCCGTTATGCGCGGCTGCTTGATATCTTAAAACAATATGACCATGAAAAGATTTTCCTCAACATCATCGAAACCGGTGCTTTCGGCAAAGCCTTCGCCATTCTGGCGCCGCTGGCCGACCGTCTGCAGGAAACTACGCCGGCCGCCGCCCCAAAAGAAAACGGTAAAGAAGACGTTTCCGAACTGTTTGCCGAAATTGACATGCGGATCGGCGTTCCGGCACAACCGAAAGCCGAAGCGAAAAACGATCTTCCGCCGGTTGCCGAGGCAGAAGAAGACCCGTTGAGCGAACTCGGCACCATCGAAATTTCCGACCTTGCGGTCACGACGGAACCGGTCGCGGACAGCAAGGAAGAAACACAGTCAACCGAGTCTTCCCCGATTGAGACACTTTCGGAAGAAGAAACACTGGATCTGCTGATCGACGAAGAAGATGCCAAAACACCGGAAGAAATTATCGCTGCCGAGCTTCCGGAAGCGGAACCGCAAACGCTCTCTCAAGAAACCGTGCCGACCGAACCCCAAACAACCGCGATTGAAGAAGAAATCAGTTCCATGTTTGCCGGCGCCGGTATCCGCGGCGACGACGACGATGATGACGAGTCCGCCGAAAAAACTTCCTTTTTCCCCAATTTCGGCAATATCTTCAAACGCCGCCCGTCCAAGGAAAAAAATGCGGCGCCTCAGGATGAAATTGATCCGCTGACGCTTGCTCTTGAGCGCAGTTTCGGCAAGCTCTCCGACAGCGCGCCGACATCCGGATCACGGCTGGCCAAGGTAATGGAAGCCGAAGAAAATGATCAGACGCCGGAAAAAGAGACGTCGGGACGAAAATTTGCTTTTGCCAGCACCAACGAAACAATTCTCAAACTCCAACAAGAACTGGAACAACTGAAAACGCCCGACCGCAACGGCAAAGAAAAAGACGGAATCGACCAGAATGCCCCTAAAGAAGACCATTAGTTTCCTGTATGTGTGGACAGCGGTACTTTTGCTGCCGGCGGCAGCTGCGGCCGCCGCAGAAGCAACCTCGCAAATTGCCCTTTACGGCAGTCCGAAATATACCGGAAACTGGCAGCATTTCGACTATGCCGACGCGCAAGCCCGCAAAGGCGGGAGAATCGTCTTTCCGGCCTACGGAACTTTTGACAATTTCAACCCTTTCATCTTTAAGGGGATTGCGGCAACACAGGTTGCCGCCCTGACAATGGATTCTCTGGCCGTGGTTCCCGCCGACGACATCAGCACCGCTTATCCGCTGTTGGCCGAAAAATTTGAACTGACAGACGAATACGTCGGTTTCATTTTGAATCCGCGCGCCCGTTTTGCCGACGGCTCAAAAGTCACCGCCGACGACGTTATTTTCAGCTACCGCAGTTTGGTTGAAAAAGGCTCGCCGCTCTATAAAATATATTATGCCGACGTCGAAAAGGCAGAAAAGCTGTCGCCCTCCCACGTCCGTTTTTACTTTAAGAAAGGAAGCAACAACAAAGAACTGCCGCTGATTCTTTCGCAAATGCTGATTTATTCGCAAAAAGACTGGGAAGGCAAAGACTTTGCCAAACCCTATCTTAAAGCGCCGCTCGGCAGCGGACCGTATATTTTAGAAAGTTTTCAGCCCAACAAATATCTGGTTTTCAAACGCAATCCGAACTACTGGGCCAAGGATTTGCCGTCGCGCCGCGGTTTTTACAACTTTGACGAAATCCGTTACGATTATTATCAGGATACCACCGTCACTTTGCAGGCATTGTTTTCGGGCAATATTGACGTACGTGAAGAATATATTGCCAAAATATGGGTCACCGGCTACGACAATGACAAAGTCCGCAACGGCGAAATTGTCAAAGAACAAATTCCTCACAACGAAACTGCGCGGCTGCAAAACTTTTCTTTCAACCTGCGCCGGCCGCAATTCGCCGATCCGCGGGTGCGGCAGGCAATAGATCTGGCTTTCGACTTTGAGTGGGCGCGCCGCAATCTCTTTTATGATCAATATGACCGCCTGTACAGCTATTTTTCAAACAGCGGTATGGAAGCCAGGGGGTTGCCGCAGGGACGCGAACGGGAAATATTGGAAAAGTTTCGCGATCGCCTGCCGGAAAGCGTTTTCGATACGGTACCGTCCAACCCGGTCTACGGCGATTACCGTTCGGCACGCCAAAACCTGCGCCGCGCGGTTGCTTTGTTGAAAGAAGCCGGATACGACTTTGTCGACGGCAAAATGACTCATCTGGAAAGCGGACAACCGCTGACTTTCGAGATTCTCAGCAATTCGGCCAACGGCAGTTCGTTTACCCGCGTCATGCTGCCGTTTTTGAAAAATTTGGAAAAAATCGGCATCAAAGCCGCTTTTCGCAATCTTGAAACCAACGTTTTCAAAAACCGACTCGACAATTTTGACTTCGACGTTGCCATTATCACTTTTCCGATCAGTCAGTTGCCGGGCAACGAACAGAAGGAATTCTGGGGCAGCGCCAGCGCCGACACGCCGGGAAGCTTTAATCTGATCGGCATTAAAAATCCGGTGGTGGACGAACTGTTGGAAGGTCTGGTTGCCGCCCAGAACAAAGAAGACTATCAGGCCCATATCCGGGCACTGGACCGGGTTTTGCTTAATAATCATTATATGATCATGCAGTGGTATTCGCCCTATCACCGGGTCGCCTACCATAACAAGTTTGCGCATCCGCAAACCGATTTGCGAGTCGGCTTCCAGCCTTATACATGGTGGGTGAAAGAGAAAAAATAATGCGTCATTATATTATCAAACGTTTACTGTTGATTCCGCTGACCCTGCTGGGAATTCTGCTGATTAATTTTGCCGTCATCCAGCTGGCGCCGGGAGGACCGGTGGAACATACTCTGGCCAAATATCGCGGCATGAACGTTGACGCCACCGCGCAGATTACTTCGGGGGTGCAGATGCAGATGAACGGCGGCGAGAGTCAATATCGCGGCGCACAGGGCGTTCCCGAAGAACTGGTCAAAGAACTGGAAAAACAGTTCGGCTTTGACAAACCGGTTCACCAACGGCTGTGGAAAATGATCAAAGATTATGCCCGCTTTGATTTCGGCCGCAGTTATTATCAGGATAAAAGCGTTTTGCAACTGATCGGCGAACGGATGCCGGTTTCGATCTCGCTCGGTTTATGGTCAACGTTGATCATTTATCTGATTGCAATTCCGCTGGGGGTCAAAAAAGCGGTTGAGGACGGATCGAAGTTTGATATCTGGAGTTCGTTTGCAGTGGTATTGGGTTCGGCGATTCCGGTTTTTCTGTTTGCGGTTTTTCTGATCGTTTTTTTTGCCGGCGGCACTTATCTGCAATGGTTTCCGTTACGGGGCCTCACTTCCGACAACTGGGAACAACTGAGCGCGGGCGGCAAAGTTCTCGATTATTTTCATCATATTGCGCTGCCGGTCACGGCAATGGTTGTCGGCGGTTTTGCCAGCCTGACCATGCTGACCAAGAATTCTTTTCTCGAGGAACTGAACAAACCCTATGTTCTGACCGCCAAAGCCAAAGGACTGAGCCAAAACCGGATTTTGTACGGTCACGTCTTTCGCAACGCAATGCTGATTGTGATTGCCGGTTTTCCGGCATTGCTGATCAAAATGCTGTTCAGCGGTTCGCTGCTGATTGAGGTTATTTTCTCACTCAACGGACTCGGGCTGCTGGGCTACGAAGCGATTACCACGCGCGATTATCCGGTCATTTTCGGCACTTTGTATATTTTTGCCTTGCTGGGACTGGTGTTAAAGCTGGTCAGCGACATTACTTATTCGCTGGTGGACCCGCGCATCAATTTTGAGAAAATTCAATAACTTTTATCGCCATATCCGTTTGATATAACGTACTTTTTCATCCTTTAGCGGTGTTGCAAAAAAAGGTACGTTATTTTGCAGCAGAAATCAAGACCAAAAATCAAGGCTCAGCGAAGAAAAAAATCCTCTTATTTTAACGTACAATATTTTCAATCACCTCAAACAACCAAGGTAATAAAGGGGAAGGGTTATGAAAATATCGGGTAAAATTTGGGCGGTGTGCATGCTGCTGGCGTGCGGCTGCCTTTGGAGTGCCGGCAACGTTTCGGCCAAGGTTTGTTTCGTCGGCGATCCCGACTGTGCCGGCGGCGCCGACTTCGGCGATTATGTCGATCCGGCGGCAGACGGCGAACTTTGCAAAAAGGAAGGCTATACGCCCAAAGACGTTTGTCAGGCCGACATGACCAAACATATCGTCGGCTATTGTCCGTACAACGCTAATTATGTAATGTGTTGCGGACGCGAATATGCCTACGATGCCTGTGTTTATCCGCTGGTTAACGACGGCAAATGCGGCACTCGTTACAAATGCGCCTGCGACAGCAAAAAATTTAAATTCAAACAACAAAGCGCCAGCATTTGCAAAAACGTGGTAAACGGAACCCAATATCAAAACAGTATCGCTTCCGGCGCTTCCTGCGTTTATACCGGTTTCAGCGGCGGGCAGTCCACCGTCGTTTCGCAGTTTACCGAATGTTTGTGTGACCGCGGTCTGTACCCCAAAACGACCGAAGAGTGTTCCAGCATCGGATCGGCGGCCGCCGGCAATTCCTGCACCGACAGCAACGGAAACGTCTATTACAGCACCTGTTTGTGCGGTGACGACTATAAAGTCATCAGCAGCGAGTGCAAATACGGAACCGACGCCCGTCAAAAACTGTGCCAGCAGGGAGACGTTTATAAAGCCAGGGCCTGCTGCGACTGCAACAACGGCACCTACCCTTACGACAACATCGACGACGTTGACAGCGCGGACAGTCCGGTGGCTACTTATGCCAGCTGCGAAAAAGAAAAATTCTGCACCCGCGGCAGCCGTTATCGCGCCACTTCCTGCAAATTAGGGTATAAAATTGTGAACGGCAAATGTGAACCTAAAGAATGCGGCGAAATTCTGGAAGATTATATTTCTGCACACAGCATAACAGGTTACGCACTTTATAAAACCGGCATAACGCCTACAGCTAAAAATGTCATTGTTGCCAAAGATACCGGCTACGGTGCAAAGTGGGAAAACTTTTATAATAAAAAAGTTATCTCCGCAACAGTTTATGCGCAAACTATATATGGCAGCGACACACTGACCAAACTGGTAAAACAGCAATGTGTCGAAACCCCAAAAATAGAAATTGGCGGAATTGCCATGAAAAGCACATCTCCTCTGGACTTTACTTCCGTTATCCTCAGAAGTTCCAGCAGTTGGTGGAACCAGGGCGGTTTTACCTGTACCAACTGTGGTATTGAAGCCTTTCATTACTATAACGAAAATAAGACAGAACTGAAATATGATCCCAATCTGCCCAATGCAAATAATATGTATGTAAAATATACGGGTGCAACAATAACAGCAGATTATATATCAAAAGGATACAATTATGAAATCGGAAGTTTGGATTTCAAAGTATCCAACTCTTTTGACAAACGCATTATAATTGAAGGAGTTTCAGATACTAAACGTATAGATTTTAAAACCAATTACAATTTAATTGTCCGCGGACTGATGATGTTTAATTATGCGAATGTTTATGTTCGCAACACTTACGTCGGCATAAACCATGTAGGGAGTTGCGGTAAACAAAACCATGTTATCGGAAGTGCTATCAACACATATAATACTAATTGGTATCTATACGACCAGGGAACTATAAACAACGTATATGTTGCAAGTTATTGTATGTTAGGCGCCCCTGATTCCAAAGGTGAACCGGGTATTTCTTCATCAAGTAATACCAAAATAATTACGGCTAGTAAAACATATCGCGGAATTGTTGCCCGAGGGGGACAGTATAAAGGAGGATGCTGTGATGATAACAAGTGTAATGTCCGTTATATAACTTCCTACGGTACCATTTCATCTTTCTCGAGAACTTACTTCTATTGCTGGTCTAGAGGAAAGTCTCACAGTCTAAATTGTGGAGATACCGTAAGAAAATACACCGGCAACGGAACACTAAGCAAAGCCAGTGGATGTTGTAAAGAAAGTAATTCAGGCTCTGGATTCCACCTGTTCGAATAATCCCCGCCCGCACCGGGAGGGAAGCCTCCCGGCGGCAAATCCCCTTTAAGGGCGGGGCCCTTGATACGGGGCGGGAAGGAAAGACTGAAGCTCAAAGTTTTCCTTCCCGCGGATCCCGGTTTTTTGCCGGGGCAAAGGGGAAAAAGTCTCCCGGACTGTAAACGGAAAAGTTTATACCAAATTATTATCTGCAACTATTGAACTAATTAAATGACGAGAGAAAGAGACGAGCGGTCAATTCGCCCTCTGAGCTCAAGAAGTGCAGTTTTCAAAGAAAAAATTGTTAAACTCTAAAAACCCTTTTTTTATATGAAAACAAACAAGTTTATGCAATTCATGGCAGCAGCTGTCGTGGTTTGCGGTATGTCGGTACTGACTTCCTGCGAGAAGGACGATTACGAACTCCCGGAAGTTATCGAAAGCGAAGTTTACGACACCGGCGTTTCCCCTGAGGTAACGGCGCAGTCGGGAACGGAAGGCACCAAACTGAGCTACGAGTCGTGGATCATGGTCAAGGGGATCACCCGCGCCAACTTCGACAACAAAGTCTCGGTTACTCTCAACAACAGGTTCAACAACGTCGACAGCACCATTGAAGTCGGCAGTTTCAACCTCGGCAAATGCAAAACCGAGCTGGGCTATGAACGTCGCGGCAGCCGTCAACAGGATTTTGTAACGGTTGAAGATTCGGTACTGGTATACAAGGTGACGTTTGACGTCTTTTCGTTTTCGTATGATCTTTATCATGAGATAGGTATCTATGACGACGGAATCACAAGACAAACAATGCCTTATCACCCGATCCGAAACGTCCGTGACAACGGTTATACTTTGACCGATCTTGATTTTGTGATCGAAGACAAAGAAAACGGAGAGAAGGTCGTCTATCTGCGCAAGCGGTTTGACCATTCGATTTCGGTAGATTTCGGAGGCGAAACGTATGAAGTAAAGGCTAAGATCGTGCTGAAGCTTTATGCCGGACTTCATCCGGCCATTCTCTCCAGCAAACTGGTAACCGGCGGGATCAAAGACGTTAAAAACGATCTGTGGACCAGCAGCTACACCAGTTGGGTTGAAGTCGAACATACGTATTCGGACGGAACCAGCGGACGCAAGACTTATTCGGTTGAGCAAATGCGAGGCGAGATCGAATCGACAATTCAATCGTATAAGATTTTGCCGAATGCCGATCTGAAACTTAAAAAAGCCGGTTTTGCCGAAAGCATGGTCCGTGACACGGTCGGTTTGCCGGAACGGATGGTTGTTTGCCAGATCCGACGTCAGTATGAAGTGGAATACAATCATTTCAAACTGACTTATCCGGTGAGCGAATACGAGGCGTATTACGATGACGGCTTGACAAGGTTTGAAATGCCGTCGCTGAAATACGAAAACGTATTCGAGAAGCACGAGCTGCGTTATGTCGGCGAGTACAAAGGGGACGAACGCGATTATCTGGAGTATTATTTCACTCAGGAAATCTACGGAACTTTCGGTAGCGCTACCCACGAAGCTTCGGAAAGTTTTCAGGTTATCGTCTACACGGAGAACTAGTCCGGTTGTTGAATCAAAAAACGCCGCCCCTTAAAAAGGGCGGTGTTTTTTTGTAACATTTTGTAACAAGATGTTAAGAGATTTTTGAGAAAAAATATGATATATATGCGCACAGATTACGTTTTTTCAACTAAATACGAGGATTTTTTAGCATGGCTAAAATTAAAGTTGCCGTTATCGGCGCCGGAATGATGGGCAAAAACCACCTGAAAACTTATAAATCTCTGCCGAACGTCGAATTGGTCGGCGTTTATGACATTTTTCCGGAAGCCGCGCAAAAAGCTGCCGAAATGTTCGGAATCAAAGCTTTTGCCAGCATGGAAGAAGTTGCCGAGAAAGTTGACGCCGTCAGCGTCGTCACCACTTCGGTCACTCATGCCGACGTCGGCGAATTTTTCCTCAACAAAGGGATTCACTGCATGATGGAAAAACCGCTGGCAACCTCTGAAGAGGGGTGTCTGCGCCTGATCAACGCCGCCAGAAAAAACAACGTTACCCTGCTGGTGGGGCATATCGAAAGATTTAACCCGGCGGTGGAACAAATGGGCAAAATCCTTTCCGACACTTCCAAAATCCGTTCGCTGACCGCTCAAAGAATGTCGGCCGCCTCGGGACGCATTACCGACGTTGACGTCGCAATGGACCTCATGATTCACGACGTGGAAGTTATTCAGTCGCTGGTACGCTCACCGGTGATCAACGTGCAGGCCGCCGCGGTCAAAACCTCCGATCATCCGGAAGGAAAAGACTATATTACCGCAGTGCTGGAATTTGCCAACGGCGTTACCGCCAACATTACCGCCAGTCGCATCACTCAGGCCCGGGTTCGCACTTTGACGGTTACCACCGATACCAACTATATTGATATGGATTTCATCGGCCAGAGCATTAACGTTCATTCTCAGGGGCGGATGCCGTACGTCAATCAGGAAAATATTCCCGAATGGATGAACTACGGCCTTAAAGGCAGTGTCGAACAATTGTTTATTCCCAGCAATCAGCCGCTGACCGCCGAACTGAATCACTTTATCAGCTGCATCAACGGCGAAGCCACCCCGCGTATCAGCGGTGAAAATGCGCTGGACGCTTTAAAAGTCATTTGGGCGGTCGAAGACAAGCTCGGTCTGCTGGTCCGCGACGACAACAGCGTTAAAGTCAAATCATCCGCCGCCGCCTAAGTCTGATGGTGCAACGCTACAAGATTGTGGTCGAATATGACGGCACTGACCTGCTCGGCTGGCAAAAACAGCTTGACGGACCGAGTGTGCAGGAATTTCTGGAAAAGGCAATCGACGCTTTCGTTCAGGAAAAAGTTGAAGTTTACGGCGCCGGCCGCACCGACGCCGGCGTTCATGCTTTGGCTCAGGTCGCCCATTTTGACCTCAATCGCGAAGTTGACCCGTTTCGTTTACGCGAGGCGATGAACGCCCATCTCCGCAATATGGAAGCGCCGGCGGCCGTAATCGAAGCCGCTGCGGCGGACAATTCGTTTCATGCCCGCTATTCCGCCGTCGGACGCGCTTATCTTTACAAGATCACCAACCGCCGAGCACCGTTGATATTGGAAAAAAACCGCAGTTGGCCGGTGGCAGTGCCGCTTGACGTTGAAAAAATGCGCCAGGGCGCCAAGTTTTTGCTCGGTCATCACGATTTTACTTCCTTCCGCGCCGTCAAATGCCAGGCCAAGTCGCCGCTGAAGACGTTGGACCGTCTTGATATTCGTTGCGACGGCGAAAACATCGTTTTTGAGGTGGAAGCGCGCTCGTTTCTGCACCATCAGGTACGCAACATGGTGGGCACGCTCAAAATGGTCGGCGACGGCCATCTGCAGCCCGAAGCGATAAAAGACATTCTCGAAGCCCGCGACCGCCGCGCCGCCGGCCCCACCGCCCCCGCATGCGGCCTCTATTTAAGCAAAATTATGTATTAAACTTTGAGCAAAAATACAGTTGTTTTTTTTACATCCTCCGTTATACTTTTCGTTATAGACTTTTCCAAAAGGGAGACAATGTGCGATGGCACACATTATTAAAGTATGTATGGGCAGCTCCTGCTTTGCCCGGGGAAACGCCAAGAACCTCCAGCTGATTCAAAATTTTCTGGAACAAAACAATATTGAAGTCGAAATTGAGCTGACCGGCCTGCGCTGCTGCAATCAATGCTCGATCGGCCCCAACATTACCATAGACGATACCGAATACCATTATATAGACAGCGGCTCGCTGCTGGATATTCTGGAAAAAAAATTTCTTAAGTAACTGCTTTTTAGGACGATGCGATGTCTGACCGCGAATACCCTTTATATACGATAAAAAACAACTGCATGGACTGCTACAAATGCGTACGCCGCTGTCCGGTCAAGGCAATTAAGATCGAAGACAGCAGCGCTCAGATCGTTCCCGATTTGTGCATCGCCTGCGGCACCTGCTATCGGGTTTGCCCGGCCAAGGCCAAACAGCCGCGCAACGATCTGATCCGCGCCCGCCATCTGATCGATTCGGGTAAAGACGTTTACGTATCGCTGGCGCCTTCGTGGATTACCGAATTTGAAGGACTGCCGGCCGAAAAAATGATTGCCGCACTGCGACGGCTCGGCTTCCGCGGCGTGGGCGAAACCGCCGTCGGCGCCGAAGAAGTTTCATCGAATATCGCCAAACTGATGGAACAAAAAGAATCGGGACTGATGATCTCGACCGCCTGCCCTTCGGTGGTGGAATATATCAAAAAATATCTGCCGGAAATGACGCCTTTTCTGACTCCGCTTTCTTCTCCGCTGCTGGCGCATTGCCGCATGTTGAAAGACCGGCTCGGATCGGAGATCGAAGTGGTTTTTGTCGGCCCCTGCATTGCCAAAAAGCTCGAGGCCGACGCTCATCCGGACCTTTTAAGCCTGAGTCTCAGTTTTGCCGACATTCGCCAGTGGTTTAAAGACGCCGGCATTGTCCCCGAAGAAATCCGTACCAGCGTTTACGACCGATTTACAATGGTGAAGGCACAGGAAGGCACCGCCTACCCGATTGAAGGCGGCATGATCGAAACCCTTAAACCCTATGCATCGGCACAAAAAGCTTATATGATGCAGATTTCCGGAATCCAGAACATCAAACGCGAGTTGGCCGAACTCAACGCCGCCGAGACCGACCGCCCGGTGTTTGTCGAATGTTTGGCCTGTCACGGCGGATGCGTTTCCGGCCCTTGCATTACCAACCGCAAACCCGGTTTCAGCAAACGGATTGACATCCTCAGACAAAGCGCTTTCACCGACCTGGCCGGAAAAAGAACGCCGCAAACCGACATTACCCGACAATACGGCAGTCAGCTGACGCCGGCGCACGAATTTACGGAAACCGAAATTCGCAAAGCCTTGACCGTGATCGGCAAATACGGCGTTGAAGACGAATTAAACTGCGGCGGCTGCGGTTACGACACCTGCCGCAATTTTGCCAAAGCGATGCTGGCCGGCAAAGCGGAACCGGAAATGTGCGTTTCCAACATGAAACAACAGGCTCAGCGCAAGGCCAACGCCCTGCTGCGCTGCATTCCGTCGCCGATTGTGATTGCCGACAGCGACCTCGGCATTATCGAGTACAACGACAAGTTTGTCGAAACTTTCTGGTCCGAAGAAGAACACGGCGAAATTTACGATCGCAACAATCTGCACGGTGCAAACCTACGTGACTTTATCGGCTTTACCAACCTGTTTGCCGCCTCGCTGGACTTGGAACAGGATATCCGCCGCGAGCATATCCGCTTCAACGACCGCCTCTTTGACGTTGTGGTCTTTAACATCGACAAGAAACAGATCGTCGGCGGCATTATCCAAGACGTTACCAAAATGGAAATGAAAAAAGAGCGTATTGCCGCCAAAGCCAAAGACGTAATTAAAAAGAATCTGGCCACTGTTCAGCAGATCGCCTGCACCCTCGGCGAACATATGGCCGAGACCGAGATTTTGCTGCGTTCGATTGCCGAAGACTATGCCGGAGGCGAATCGGAAAGCAGCGTCGAAAAGCCGATCAAGTCGTATGGGGACAAGCAATGAACAATTCCCTGTTTATCGACATCGGCGCTTATCAAAAACAAAAAGACGGTGAAGACTGTTTCGGCGATACCATATATTCGAAAAAAATCCCGGAAGAACGCCGAGTGATCAGCGTGCTTTCCGACGGCCTCGGCAGCGGCGTCAAAGCCAACATTCTGTCTTCGATGACCACACGGATGGCGATGAAGTTTATGGAAGACAACACCGATTTGCTGCGTTCTTCCGAAATTATGATGGATGCGCTGCCGATCTGTCAAATCCGCAAAATCAGCTATGCAACTTTTTCGATCGTCGACAGCGAGCTGGAAGGCAAAACCCGCATTTTCGAAATGGACAACCCGCGTTATATTTTCATCCGCGGCAACAAACAACTGGCAATTAAGGGACGCGAATTTTCGTCGCCGAAATGGAAAGAACGCACCATCGGCGTTTCGCAAATCACCACCCAACCCGAAGACCGGATTATTTTGATGTCGGACGGGGTTACCCAGGCCGGACTCGGCAACAAGAAATATCCGCTCGGCTGGGGGCGTCAGGGCTGTATTGACTTTGTTTTGAAAGAAATTGAAAAAGACCCTTACATGTCTTCGCAAACCCTGGCGCAAAAAATTGTCGAAGAAGCATTGACCAAAGAAATCGATCGCAAAGCCGGCGACGACATCAGCTGTGTATGCATCTATTTTCGCACCCCGCGCAAACTGCTGGTGCTGACCGGTCCGCCGTTTGACGAAGACAAAGACCGCGAGTTTGCCGAACTGGTTTCGACCTATGACGGCAAAATCGCCATTTGCGGCGGCACCACCGCCAACATTATCGAGCGTGAATTATGCCTGAAATGCGAGATTGACAAAACCAGTTTTGACGTTAATATTCCGATGGCTTCTCTCATGGAAGGAATCGATTTGGTAACGGAAGGCATTTTAACCTTGACCGACGTGTATCGTATGTTAAAAGAGGGTATTGACAGAAAACCCAACGTGGCATCGGTCCGACTGGTCAATCTGCTGCTCGGCAGCGACCGCATCGATTTTGTGGTCGGCACCAAAATCAATGTTGCCCATCAGGATCCGAGCCTGCCGATGGAACTTGAGATAAGGCGCAACATTGTCAAAAAGATTTTCAGGCTGCTGCAAAGCCAGTACCTGAAAGAAATTTCGGTCAGATACTTATAGTAAAGGAAGATATTATGGAAAAAATCAGAGTAAAAATCTGCTGCGGAACCTCCTGCTTTGTAATGGGTGCAGCCCAAATCCAGGTTCTCGAATTCGCCCCTCCGGCCGATATTGCCGACAAAATCGTGATTGAAGAAGCCCGTTGCATGAACTATTGCAAAAACACCACCGCCAAATATAACCGCGGACCGTTTGTGCTGGTCAACGACGAACTGGTCGAAGAAGCCAATTTTGAAAAAGTTGTAAACAAAATCAGAGAAAAATTGAATCAGGAAGACTAATGCTAATACCCAAGAATAATGCCAATCAGATGCGCACCCGCATCCTGATTAAAATTGTCGAGAAATTTTTGCAGGGCCGTTTTGCCGAAGCCGACCGTATTCCGTTGGAGCTGCGTCCCAAGGGCGGCGACATCAGCCGCTGCTGCATTTACAAAGACCGCGCGATCTTAAAATACCGCTGCATGGCAAGCCTCGGTTTTGCCCCCGAAGACGAAACCGACGAACTGACCAGCCTGAAAGAATACGGCGAACGCGCGTTGGAGCGCACCGAACACGCCGTTAACAAACTGTCGGTGATTACCGACGCCTGTTCCGGCTGCATCCGTTCCCGCTATTTGGTAACCGACGCCTGCCGCGGCTGCTTTGCGCAACCTTGTCAGGTTAACTGCCCCAAACAGGCGATTACGATCGTTAACGGACGTTCGACGATTGATCCCGACAAATGCATCTCCTGCGGCCGTTGTCAGGACGTTTGCCCTTACCATGCCGTAATCCGGGTGCCGATCCCCTGCGAAGAAGCCTGTCCGGTCGGCGCCATTACCAAGGACGAAGCGGGCAAAGAACATATCGATCCCGAAAAATGCATCTTGTGCGGAAAATGTCTGCAATCGTGCCCGTTCGGCGCCATTGTCGAAATGTCACAAATGGTCGATGTGCTGAAACTGTTGGCCGATGAAAACAAAAAGGTGGTCGCCATGCTGGCGCCGGCAGTGGTCGGACAATTTCCCGGCACCATCAATAATTTGGTCGGCGCATTGAAAAAAGTCGGTTTTACCGATGTGGTTGAGGTAGCGATCGGCGCCGATATCACCACCCAAAAAGAAGCGGCCGAATTTATCGAAAAAATGGAAAACGGCGAAAAACTGATGACGACTTCGTGCTGCCCGGCTTATTATAAGGCTGCCGAAGTTCATATTCCGGAAATCAAGCCGTTTGTTTCTCACACCCGCACCCCGATGTACTATACGGCCGAATTGCTGAAACAGGAACATCCCGAGTGCGTGGCGGTGTTTGTCGGCCCCTGCCTGGCCAAACGCTTTGAAGCCGAACGCGATCCCAACGTCGATTATGTGCTGACGTTTGAAGAAATCGGCGCCATGCTGGTGGCGGGCGGCATTAATGTCGCCGATTGCGAACCGGAAGAATTTACCAAGATTTCCTGTGCTCAGGGACGCCGTTTTCCGATCAGCGGCGGCGTAGCCGGTGCGGTTGCTTCGCTGGTCGAAGGCAAAGCCGAGTTCAAACCGACCGCAATCAACGGTCTGAACAAAGCCAGCATCAAATTGCTGAAGCAATATGCCGCCAAAGGCTGTGACGCCAACATGGTTGAAGTCATGTGCTGCGAAGGCGGCTGCGTTGCCGGACCGGGCTGCATTGCACTGGCCAAGAAATCGACCGTCATGGTTGAAAACTATGTTAAAACCGCTCCGGATCTCAAGGATCGGAAACAAGACTGATTTTTCAGCCGGGCCTCCTTTGAGAGGCCCTTTTTTTTAACAATATAAAAAATCCGGGAAAGTCCCGGATTTTTTCGATCGCATAAGCTTTCGCCTAATGGGCCGAATCGTTAGCCGCCTGCCGACGCGCCGCGTACAATGCCGCGAAATCGATCGGATTCAGCATAAACGGCGGCAAGCCGCCTTCGGTCAAACACTGGGTCACCACATTGCGGGCAAACGGGAAAATCAGCCGCGGCAATTCGATCATCAGGACCGGTTCCAAATGTTCGGCCGGAACGTTGACTTCGGCAAAAGCGGCATAAGTCAGCTCCAAAATAAACAAAGTTTTGTCTTCCACCTTGCCGTTCATACTGATGGAAAGCTGGGAGGTGTACGTATTGTTCCCTTTCGGTTCGGACTTAACATCGACATGAACGTCAATTTTGGGGGCGGATTTGATTTCTCCGAAGATTTCCGGCGCATGGGGAATTTCCAGCGATAAATCCTTAATATACTGGCTGCTGATCGCGATGGCGCCGATTTGTTTATTTTGGGATTGTTCTTCCATTTATGTTTCTCCTGCAATGGCAATTATAAAATTTTTAAACGGGGTTATTTTATAATAAATAATCGTAACGGTCAATATTTCCGGTTGATAATATCCGTGTTTACGCCTATATTATGTAATAATTTAATTGATGTTTTACAGAGGAAGAAATGGCTGCATATCTGGATATTATAATTTTATTGTTCGTGGTCGTGGTGGTGTTTGTCAAACTGCGCGGCCTGCTCGGCACCCGCCCCGAAAACGAGACCGAAATCAGCAAAGAAAGCGCGGCCAAGATCTTTGATATTCTGATGCAGGAACATAACAAAAACCAACCGCAGCCGGCAATGGCAGGCGGCGAACTGAAAGCCGACGAAAGCGACCTCAGCGAACAGGAAAAAACACTGCGCCGCATTCCCGGCTTTAACCGCGACAAGTTCATCGGCGGCGCCAAAAAAGCTTTTGAAATCATTGTGACTTCTTTTGCCAAAGGCGATATCGAAACCCTGGAAACGCTGGTCGGCAAAAGCCTGCTCAAAAAATTTAAAGAAGTCATTACCAGCCGCAGGGAAGAAGGCATCAGCGCCGAAACCGATTTTATCGGTTTTAACGAAGCGGTGATTACCGACGCCAAAATAACCAAAAGCGACCTCGCTAAAATCAGCGTCAAATTCGTTTCCGAACAAGTTAACATTTTGCGCAACAAACAAGGCGAAGTTATGGAAGGGGACGAAAATTTCATCCAGTCGATTACCGACATTTGGACTTTTGAACGCAGCCTCAATTCCGCAAGCCCGAACTGGTTGCTGGTCTCGACGAAAAAATAAGCCGATGAAAAAAGCCGCCTTCGTTTTGATGACCGTTTTCCTTCTTGCCGGCTGCCCGAGCCGGCAGGAAAAACAACCGCTGCCGGCGGAACGGACCGCAACGGAAAAAGCGGAACTGACACCGGTCTCCTTCAATGAACTCGAAAACTGGCAAGACGACGACCTCACCCAATTCGTCGAAGTTTTTGCCGCCACCTGTGCCAAAATCCGGCAACTGAAAACTCCCTATATCGCCGACAGCCAAATTAAAATAAAAACGGCCGACTATCAGGAAATCTGCCGCCGTTTTGACGAAGAAGGAATCAGCGACGGACAGGGGCTGCGCATTTTTTTCGAAACTTATTTTACGCCTTATCTGGTGCAGGGAAACGGCAACGCCGACGGAAAGTTTACCTCTTATTACGAAGCGGAAATTCGTGCTTCGCGGCAGCGGCACGGCAAATATCGTTATCCGGTCTACGGCAAACCGCAAGACCTGATCGAAATCAATTTGCGCGACTTTGATCCCGATTTGCCGGACGCCCGGCTGGTCGGCCGGGTCAGCGGGCAGAAGATGCTTCCTTATTACACCCGCGCCGATATTGAAAAAGCGCCGTTTAACGCACCGGTTTTATTGTGGGGAGACAGCGCCGTCGACATTCATATCATGCAAATTCAGGGGTCGGCGATTGCCCGGCTCGACGACGGCAGTCAGTTGAGAATCGGCTATGCCGACAACAACGGGCGCCGCTTTAAGGGAATCGGCAGCATTCTGCTGGGCAAAGGGTTGTTGGAACCGGGCAAGGCAGACATGATGAGCATCAAAAAATGGCTGGAAGAAAATCCGCAACAGGCCGCCGCAATTATGCAGGAAAACGAACGTTATATTTTTCACCGCATTCTGACAACATCGGGTCCGGTCGGCGCTTTCGGCATTCCGCTGACGGCAGGTCGGAGTTTGGCGGTTGACCGCCGCTATATTCCGCTCGGCGCCGTATTGTGGCTCAGCACCACAACCCCCGACCGTCAGCCGCTTAACAAAATGGTGGCGGCGCAGGATATCGGAAGCGCGATAAAAGGCGCGGTTCGCGGCGACTATTTCTGGGGCAGCGGCGGTGACGAGATTCTGAATTCGGCCGGACGGATGAACTCGAGCGGTCATTACTACATTTTTCTTCCCCGGGAGAACGACAGCGATGAGTAACGCCGACGATTCTGCCTGGCAGGAACTGATAAAAGACGTGCAGCCGCTGCCGAAACCGAAAACGGCAGAGAAAAACGCCAAAACAATCCTTAAAGTCACGCCCAAAATCAGCCCGGACCGGGTTTACGCGGGAGAACGCCTCTCAGATCTGATTCCGGGAAAAACCGACAACATCGACAACAACACCGCGCGTCGGTTTAAAAAAGGCGAATTCAGAACCGAGGCCGAACTGGATCTGCACGGTTATACCGAAACCAAAGCTTTTGAAGCCGTCTGCAGTTTTATCAAAAAATCTTATCTGCAACAACGCCGTTGCATTGCCGTCATCACCGGAAAAGGGTTGCATCAAAATGACGAAGACGATATTTTTGCCGGCCGCGGCGTTCTCAAAGAACGCGTACCGCAATGGTTGAACTTGCCCGATATCCGTCCGTTGATTCTGGCAATTTTTCATCCGCAGCATACAGAAGGCGGTTCGGGGGTGATTCGGATTTTATTGCGTCGGCAACGCCGTCGCTGACACACCGTTGGGAAACAAAATTTCCGTCGTCACGACATATTTCAGGAAAATTTAGCCAACAGAGCCTGATACGCGGTCGTCAGTTGTTTGAACTTTTCTTCGGCTTCCTGTTTGTCCTCCCGATGCAAGTCAGGGTGGTACTTTTTGACCAACTTTTTATATTGTTTTTTAATCAACGCTATCGAAATATTATCGGCACTCAATTCCATAATCTTTAAAAACTGTCGTTCCTGCTCGTTAAAAAAGATCTCTTCCCGCGACGGCATATGACCGGCATATTCGCCGAAAAATTCAAAATCGTCCTTCAGTTTGTAGCCGAACTGATAGTTGACTTTCGAACGGAAACCTTTGAAATGCATACGGCTGCGCGCCTTTTGCTCTTCCTCGGTTTCGGCCCGGTCGTCCTCACCGTCATAATAATTCCACTCGGCATTGTAAGCCTGCACATGTTCAAGGCAAAACCAATAATAATCCTTCAGGTCCCGGTCCTTCGGCGCACGGTATTCACCCGGTTTATTACAACCAGGAAACGAACATTTGCAAGCTTTACCGTCATTTTGCGGCGCGTAGTATTTTTTATTCCTTACATTTTTTATCATAGGTTGTTATTTTTTTCATTTTTTAGTTGTGTTTATTTTCTATTAATAATATACTCCGGACAACAATTAATGGCAATAACATTATATCTGTTCTGATGACAAACCAACACAAAGAGCTTTTAATGACCAAATTAATTAACAGAGTGCTGTTCATCAATAACCGCCGTACCAGCATGCGTTTATGCGTAACCGAATGGAAACTTGTCGATGAAATTTGCAAAAACGAACATATTGCTCGCAATGACTTTATCGAACTGATCGAAAACAGCAATCGTTCGGGACTCGGACTGACCTATTATACACGCCTGTTTGTGATGCTGTATTTTTACAACAAATCACCGTTGGGACAAATCAAAACCCGACGCCACGGGATCGGCTGCCAATCTTATATCAGCGAAATTATTACCAAAATATCGTCTTCCGACGCCGCCTGAATAAAAATCGTCCGGCGCCGCACAAATTCATTGAAAAAATCCGTAACCCCTTTATAATGGATGAAGTTTATGGATATTAATCAGCGTGGTGGAAAATTATGCCCGAACTGCCCGAAGTCGAAACCGTTAAAAACGGCATTGCAAAATTTATAGGCAATGCCGAAATTCTGCAGGTTACCGTCCGTAACCGAAAGTTTCGCGAAACGATTCCGGAAAATTTTGCCGTTTCGGTTTGCGGAGCGCGCATAAACGGCTACCGGCGACAAGGCAAATATATCGTCATTGAACTTGACAACGGTCGCAGCATCATCTGGCATCTGGGCATGAGCGGACGTATCAAAACCGCGGCCTCCGAACCAAGCGAACAAAAACACGACCACGTGCTGATCAAGACTTCGGCCGGGTGGCTGATTTTTCACGATCCGCGCCGCTTCGGCATTCTGACCGTTTGCGCAACCGACCGGTTGGCAGAACATCCTTATTTTGCAAAGATGGGACCGGATCCCTTTGACCCGCTTCTGACCGCGGATTATTTGTTTGAACAGCTTGGAAAACGCCGCACTTCGGTTAAACAGGCTCTGCTGGATCAGGAAACAATTGCCGGAATCGGCAACATTTACGCTTCCGAAATTCTGTTTCGCGCCGGGATTCTGCCCACCCGACCGGCCGGAGAAATTTCCCGGCAGGAATGCGGTCCTCTGTTGGAAAGCATCCGCGAAATTCTGAAACAGGCGATTGCCAACGGCGGCTCCACCCTCCACGACTACCACCGTCCGGACGGCAGTCTCGGTTATTTTCAAAACCTGCATTGCGTTTACAACAAGACCGGAAAACCGTGCCCCGGCTGTACCTGCGCCGCCGGGCACGATGATCGCGGCATCCGCAAAATCGTTCAGGGCGGCCGTTCAACTTTTTATTGCCCGGTGAAACAAAAATGATAACACTGTTAAAAAAAAATACATCTGTTTTGATCAAGCTGCTGTCGGCCGTTGTCTTATGGCTGACTTTGACCGGCCCGGCCGCCGCGGCCGAATTTGTCGACGGCATTGAAGACGTTCCGGTGATGAGCGGCATGCATCAGGTGCAAAGCAACAACATTTCTTTCGGCAATGATGAAATTCGTTTTGCCGAAGCTTATCTCAGCGGACAAAAAGCAACCTTTTCCTCTGTTGCCGCCTTTTATGAAGAAACGCTGCCCCAACTCGGCTGGCATTTCATCGGCCGCCGAAACGACAGTCTGCATTTCGAAAGAGACGCCGAGCGGCTTGACATTGTCCGCGAAAACAAATCACCGTTATTGGTAAGAATCACCCTCAAAAGTAAAGATTAGGAAAAAAAAATGAACAAAGACGTTACCTCCGAAATTAAAAACCAAACCGGAATCATCACCATCAACACCGCCGACGGGCTGAACGTGATCAACCGGATGATGCTGTCCGACATCGCCGAAACCATTACGGCGATGGATCTCAACGACGCCGTCAAAGCCATTGTCATCCGCGGCAGCGACAAGGCTTTTTCGACCGGAATCGACGTTAACGAATTCGTCGAGAACATCAACGCCGCGGTGTTGGAAGAAATGTACGAGAACTTTGAAAAAATTGCCGACGTCAAAAAACCGGTCATTGCCGCCGTCAGCGGTTACGCTTTGGGAATCGGCTTTGAACTGGCGCTGGCGTGCGACATTATTTTCGCTTCCGAAAGCGCCCGCTTCGGCCATCCCGACCTCAGCCTCGGTACCATCCCCGGTTTTGGCGCCACCCAACGTCTGACCGGCGCGATCGGCAAGGCCAAAACCATGGAAATGATTTTGACCGGACGCGCAATGAACGTGCATGAGGCGGAACGCTGCGGCATGGTGAGCCGAATCATTCCGTTGCGTTACCTGTTTGACGAAGCGCTGAACACCGCCGAAAGAATCGCGGCACTTCCCGATCTGGCCATCAACACCTCCAAAGAACTGATCAAAACCGCGGTCAGCAATACCGATCTGGAAGAAGGGCTGGAGATCGAAAAACAAGTTTACAAGAACTCGATCGAGTCCGACGAATTTCGCCAGAATCTGGTGAATATGGCAAAAAAATAGTAAAATCAGCAATTTTACTGAAAATTGTTGTTGACTAAAACGTGTCTCCGAGTTTATAAAGCATATCAGAAAAATAAATTTGTGATTAACTTATAATGTACAGGATAAAGTAAAATGGCCAATCATAAATCGGCAAAAACCAGAATTAACCGCAACAACAAGCGCAGCCTGATCAACGGTGCCCGCAAAAGCAGAGTCCGTACTTTTGTAAAGAAAGTAGAAGCTGCCATTGTTGCCAATGACAAAGAAACCGCAGCAGCCGCTTTTAAAACGGCAGAATCCGAACTGATGAGATCTGCCCGCAAAGGCGTCTTCCCGATGAACAAAGTATCGAGAACGGTTTCTCGCTTGTCGAAAAAAATTAAAGCTCTCTAATCGACTTTTAAGAGAATTCAGCTTTTACAACCACTTCTCCGGCTTCTTGCCGGAAAAGTGGTTTATTTCATTTAAAACTTATGTTTTTCTAGGAATCCCGGCCGACTCTCGGAAAAACACCTGTCAAGAAATTTAATTACAATGTTCTGCAAATGTTCTATTGTTTTTTATTTTGTTCTGTGATTAATATTTAGTTAATTTATGAGTGGCGGCAACATCCTTTGCCAAAACCTTTCACCATAAGATTATTAAACTTGGTTCAACCTCATACTTAAAGAAAGAAGGATTTTTCAGAATGGCCGGAGAAGCGATAATGAATAATGATGATGCTGTTCGAAACGAGTGGGGACAAATATGCAGCCAGCTAAAAAACGAAGTCGGCGAAAAAGCTTTTGACAGTTGGCTGAAGCCGTTGAGCGTCGGTTCTTTTGCCAACGGAATCATGAATATCTGCGTTCCGACCCGCTTTATGCGCAACTGGGTAATTACAAACTATTCCGACCGTATCCACAAAATCTGGGAAAAAAAGAATCCGACCATTAAAAGCATTAATTTTGTCGTTCAGGCAACCGAAGATCCGGCCATCGGCGTTCACAGTTCATCATGCCGTTCGCTCCTGAAAAAAATAGCGACCAGTCCGGCACCGCAAAACATTTACCAAACGGGAACCGCAGCCTTGTCCGGAGAAACGTCCGAATACAGCAGTTTCGGCGAGTCGGGACAATCGCTTTCGGTTCCGCTCAATCCGCAATACACTTTTGACAACTTTGTGGTCGGCAAAACCAACGAGTTTGCCTATGCGGCCGCCCGCAAAGTAGCCGAATCCGACAACATTCCTTTTAATCCGTTGTTCCTGTATTCCGGCGTCGGACTGGGAAAAACCCACCTGATGCATGCAATTGCCTGGCACATCAAACAACGCAGCCCCGAAAAAAACATTGTTTATCTTTCGGCAGAAAAATTCATGTACAAGTTTGTTCGCGCCTTGCGTTACAAAGATACCGCGGCATTTAAGGAACAATTCCGTTCGGTGGACGTGCTGATGGTTGACGACGTTCAGTTTATGGGCGGCAAAGACTCGACTCAGGAAGAGTTCTTTTACACCTTCAATTCATTGATTGAAGAAGGACGGCAGATCATTATTTCCGCCGACAAATCACCCTCCGATCTTGAAGGAATCGAATCGCGCCTGCGTTCGCGGCTCGGCTGCGGTCTGGTGGCCGATATCCATCCGACCGATTTTGACCTGAGAATCGGCATTTTGCGCGACAAAGCCAGACAGTTTAACTGTGAGCTGCCGTATAAGGTCGCCGAGTTTCTGGCACAAAAAATCACCACCAACATCCGTGAACTGGAAGGCGCGTTGCGACGGGTTGCCGCTCATGCCCAGTTGTTGCCGGGAAAAGAAATTTCGCTGGAAACCACTCAGGAAGTGTTGAAAGACATGCTGCGTTCTTATGACCGGCGCACCACCATTGACGAAATTCAGAAAAAAGTGGCCGAATATTTTAACATTTCGGTCAAGGAAATGCAATCATCGCGTCGTGCCCGCACGGTTGCCCGGCCGCGGCAGATCGCCATGTATCTGGCCAAACAGCTGACCTCGCGCTCGTTGCCGGAAATCGGCCGCAAATTCGACCGTGATCACACCACCGTCATGCATGCGGTACGCAAGGTGGAAGAACTGATATCCGAAGACAACGGTTTGGCCGAAAACGTAGACAGCCTGCGCCGCTCGCTCGAAGCTTAAGCGGCAACCGGTTTACAGCAACCGCCAAAAACAGAAAGCCTTAAACATGAATCAACATACTGTCAAAGTCGGCGTTGGCACATTGATTTTTGATCCGCGGGGACGGTTGTTGCTGGGCCGGCGCAAATCATCTCACGGCAAAGGAACCTGGTGTCCGCCCGGCGGTCATCTCGAATTCGGCGAAAGCTTTGAACAGGCAGCAATCCGCGAAACCCTGGAAGAAACGGGACTGGCGTTGCAAACGCAAAGTTTGCGGGTTGTCGGAATAACCAACGATTTTTTTGCCGAATCGGACCGTCATTATGTTACCGTTATGATGAGGGCCGGCGGCTTTAAAGGCACGCCGCAACTGAAAGAGCCGGACAAATTTGAGGAATGGCAGTGGTTTGATCTTTCCGCGCTGCCGGAAAACCTGTTTCTTCCGGTTCAAAATTTTTTCAAAAAACATCCGCCCGAAACTTTGATTTAAAAGTCAAAAAATCTGTTGACGACTCGTCTTTTTCATTTTTGCTTTGGCAATATTATGTTATCATTTTTTGCAGTAAAAAAGGCAGTCGTCTTTTAGTTGAAACAATTTATTCGGAATAAGACCATGAAATTTGTTATTGAACGCGCAATTTTGTTAAAAACCCTCAACCATGTCCAGAGCATTGTCGAAAAAAGAAACACCATTCCGGTGCTTTCCAACGTGCGAATCGAAGCCCTCGGCGACGGTATCAGCTTTAAGGCAACCGATATGGACACCGAAATTACCGAAATTGTCGACGCCAAAATCACGGAAACCGGCGCCACCACCGCACCGGCACATATGCTGTACGATATCGTGCGCAAACTCGCCGACGGATCCGAAGTGGAAATCACTTTTCCCGATGACAAAGGACAGCTCAGCATTGCTTCCGGACGGTCAAAATTCGCTTTGTCGACAATCGGGGTTGAAGACTTTCCGGTCATTTCCGGTGACAAACTGCCGGTTAATTTCAGCATCGCGCGCGAAGAACTGAAAGACGTGATCGACCGCACTCAGTTTGCGGTTTCGACCGAAGAGACTCGCTATTATCTGAACGGTTTGTATGTTCACGCCAAAAATGAAGGTGCCGCCAAGGTGCTGCGCGTGGTGGCCACCGACGGGCACCGTCTCGCCTGTGTCGAATCGCCGCTGCCGCAGGGTGCCGAAAAGATTGCCGGCGTCATTATCCCGCGCAAGACCATCAGCGAAGTGCGCAAGCTTTTAGACGACACCAAAGCGGAAAACATCGAAATTGCCCTTTCCGACAACAAAGTTCGTTTTACGCTGGAAGAAGTGACCCTGACTTCAAAGCTGATCGACGGCACCTATCCCGATTATGAACGGGTTATTCCGACCGACAATGACAAACTGATGGAAGTCAAGGTCAAAGAACTGGCCAACGCCGTCGATCGTGTTTCGGTGGTTGCGGAAAGAACCCGCGCCATCAAGATGATCACCGGCGACGCCAAAATCGTCATTACCACCTCCAGCCCCGACCTCGGCAGCGCCTGGGAAGAACTGGAAGCCAAATATGACAACGAATCGCTTGAAATCGGCTACAATTTCAGGTATCTTTTAGATATACTGGCCGAAATTAAGGGAGAAAACGTTCAAATCAGTTTTTCCGACGCTTCGTCGCCGTCGGTCATTCACGACACTTCCGACGCCAGTGCGATTTATGTTTTAATGCCGATGAGGGTATAATTGTTGGACAGTCTGGCCAAAGACATCAAAGAAGTCGTTTCCTTAAAGTCAGGCGTTACCCGCCTGACTTTAACCGATTTCAGAAACTACGCTTTTCTGAGAATGAATCCCGGATTGCGGCCGATTATCATTACCGGAGAAAACGGCAGCGGCAAAACCAACATTCTCGAAGCGGTTTCTTTTTTGACCCCGGGTCGCGGTCTGCGCAGCGCCCGTTTGGCCGACATTAAGCGTTTTACGCCGGCGGTGATTGACGAACAGTATATGCCGGGCAATACCAGTTGGGCGGTTTCGGCGACGGTTGCCAAAAACGGCGAGGAATTTGAGATCGGCACCGCGGTGGAAAAAAGCCTGCGCGAAAACGAAGAAGAAAGTCGCAGCTTTGATCGCCGCATTGTCAAAATCAACGGCCAGAAAGGCGCTTCACAGACGGAACTCGGCCAATACATTTCCGCCATCTGGCTGACACCGCAAATGGACCGGTTGTTTCGCGGCGGTTCGCAGCCGCGGCGGAGTTTTCTCGACCGGCTGGTATATGCTTTTGACGTTGAACACGCCAAAAGAACCTCCTCCTTTGAGCATCTGTATAAACAATGGTACCAATTGATCAAAAGTTCCAACGGTCATGCCGACGTCAACTGGCTGAGCAGCCTTGAAGAAAGCATGTCCGCACTCGGCGTCGCAATTGCCGCCGCCCGGCGCGAACAGATTGCACGGCTCAACCGTTTTATCGAAAGCGCGCCCGACGACATTTTTCCCGACGTTCAGCTTGAACTCGACGGAACAATAGAACAAATGCTGGACACTTTGCCGGCAATTGAAGTGGAAGACTATTATTGTCACAAACTGGCAAACGAACGCAAAAACATTCTTTACAATGACAGCGTCGACGGCGTTAACCGCAGCGATTTCAAAGTTTATTACAAAAAGAAAAGAATGCCGGCCGAATTATGTTCAACCGGAGAACAGAAATCGCTTCTCATCAGCATTATTTTGGCACAAACCAAATGCCAAATTCTCAGCCAGGGCTTTGCACCGGTACTGCTGCTGGACGAAGTGGCGGCTCATCTTGACGACGGCAAACGCGAAGCCCTGCTGTCCAAAATCCGCGAACTGGACCTTCAGGCGTGGATTACCGCAACCAACCCCGAACTGTTTACTTCCTTGGGGGACGAAGCAGAATTCTGGGAGATTAAAAACAATACGGTTATTTGCAAATGATCAGACTAAATCCCGCTTATATTTTTCTGGCAATCTTGGCCGGTGTCGCTTTGTTTGTGGTTTATGACGCCAAATACAATTATGTCGACTGGCGCACCGCCAACCGCAGCAGCGCCGGCATAGCTCCGAATCCGCGGCTGGAAAAACAGGCGGTGGTTCAGGTATACACGGCCCGCACTTATAACTGGCGCGGTTATTTTGCAGTGCATCCGTGGATTGCGGTCAAGAAGAGAAATCAAAATTTTTATACGGTCTATCAGGTAACGGCATGGAACTTGCGCAGCGGACAAGGCGCGGTTTCGATTGAAAGGGACCTGCCCGACCGTTACTGGTACGGAAACCGTCCCCGGCTTTTGCAAAGCCTGACCGGCGAAGCCGCCGAAAAGGCGATTCCGGCCATTGAAAAAGCCGCCGCCGCCTATCCGTATGCCGACCGGTACAAACTTTGGCCGGGTCCCAACAGCAATTCTTTTGTCGCTTATATTCTGCGTCGGGTTCCCGAACTGACGGTCGAACTGCCGCCGACGGCGATCGGCAAAGACTTCCTCGGCTATACCGTTTTTCATGCCCCGACTCCGAGCGGAACCGGCTATCAGGTTTCAATCCTCGGTGCGGTGTCGCTGACGGTCGGCCTCAAAGAAGGAATCGAACTGGGCATTCTCGGGCTTTCGTTCGGGCTTGACTTATATCCTCCGGCGATAAAACTTCCGATTGTCGGCCGCATCGGTTTTCCCGATTTTTAGCCGCATTACAAATCCGTTTTTTTACTTTCGGGAATCGATGTCTGCAAACAAAAACCTTGATTTTTTATAAGGATAACTATACTATTTATCCATTATAAAAAAGAATGTTTTCTGCCGGTCAGCTATTCAGAGCTTCTTTTGTGTAAGAAAACATTTCTACGCAAAAGGACTAATCGAATGAAAAAAACTTCCTCTTATGTTGCTGTCCTTCCCCGCCGTTATTATGTGTTCGGAATTGCAGCGGCTTGCCTCGTCCCGGCCCTGACCGCGGAGGCTTATGATCTTAACTCTTATTTGCCGACCTTGGATCGGCGTCACGCCTTGTCGGCGGCGTCAACAGACTACTCACCGATTGACAGCGCCTACAGCCTCAAATTCAATCAGGGAACAGCAGACGATTACGATTTTATCTCCTACAACGTCGGCAAAGACAACAACGTTATTCCGGTTTACTATAAAATCCAGTATAATTACGACGGCGGCAGCACAGATGCGGCCGAACTTTCCCGCATCAACACCGACCAAGAGGGAAAAGCGGTTATCGGTTATTTTCACGACCTCTCCGCCAACAGTTATCAGCAACCGGCGGCAATTTATAATACGCAAGATCGCAAAATCGGCGTGATTACGGCTGATTTCATTAACAATGCAACCCAAACAACCAACTGGAACGCTTTCGGCGGCGCAGTTACCAACGGCGGTCTGCAAGCCGGATTGAAAGGTGGAACGATTGAAAAAATCAGCGGAGATTTTATCGGCAATTCCGTAACCGGTATTCAGCCTAAATATCAGGCCGCCGGCGGTGCCATCGTTAATATCTCTACCATAACGCCGGCGATCATCAAAACCGTTGAAGGCAATTTCATCAACAACTATGCCGAAGGAGTGACGGCTCTCGGCGGTGCGGTTACCAACTCCGGCACTATCGGAACCATCGACGGCGTTTTCATTAACAATCATGCGAACGGATCTTCCGCCGCCCGAGCCGGTGCCATTTACATTTCGACCACCAAGTATGAAAACGGCGACCTGGTAAACGACGACATTCCGGAAGTTCCGCTGATCAAAGGCACGTTTATCGGCAACCATGCCGACAGCTACAGTTCTGCTTACGGCGGCGCAATTTCAAACAGCACCGCAAACGGCATTACGCCTGACATTCATGCCGACTTTATCGGCAATTATGTAGTTTCGTCCTATTCCGCACGCGGCGGCGCCATCGACGCCCTCACCGGTTTGAACACGGTTACCGGGAACTTTATCGGCAATTACGCCAAAAGCTTGTCCGGAAACGCTTATGCCGGAGCCATTTACATCGGAAACAGCACCAGATTTGTTGCCGGCGGTCAGAACAACTATTTTACCGGCAACTATACCTCGGACAAACGCGGCAAAATCTACAACGCCTTTTTCGTTCAAAGCAAAAACGACGTTACGCTCACTTTCGACATCAATAACGGCGGCAACCTTTACTTCAACGACAACTTTGCCGCACCCGCCGGAGAAGCAAACATTTATAACCTTAATATTCTCGGTTACGGAACCGGAAAATTCATGATGAACAACTATATCATGAACGCAGGAGAAGTAGAGGTCGACAACGCCATGCTGGTCTTTAACCAAGCCCCGTACAAAGATGACGACGGCTGCATTGACGGCATTTGCCGCGGACAGTTTATCGCCGGTTTTGAAACCGACGGCAAAACACCGGATTTTGAACTGGCGCCGGTCACCAGCCTGAGCTTGGACAACTCTCAGTTTTATCTTCACAACAATTATATTGAGACCGTCAGACTCAAAAACTACACCGTCAGCGGCAATTCGCTGCTGCATATAGACGTCAGCAAACAAAACGGCGAATGGGTTGCCGACAAAATCAGCCTGACGGGTCAGATCGAAGGCGCCACTCAGGTAGTGGTTTATGACAAGACCAACGAAGACAACCGCAATGCCAGCGTATTGTTCATTGAGGCGCCCAACGACACCAATCACGAAGGCGCGCAACCCGGTGTGTTCCGCGTTTACGGCAGCCCCTACAAATGGGACATCGCTTACAATTATCGCGGCGAGACTTCGGGAAGTTATTGGTATTTGATCGGCACCGACAAACCAAACGACGACGTTTATATCGGTTTTGTACCCGATCCGGTTGACATTGACGATCCGTTTGATTTGCCCGAACCGGAGCCGAAACCGGAGCCGGAACCGAAACCTGATCCCAAACCCGAAGTTACGCCCGAAGTGATTGCTTATCAGGGGCTGTCGGCCGCATCTTTGGAACAAACCCGTTCGATGGTCGCCAACATTCGCGACAAAGTTGCCGCCAACAAAGTTGCAGTCGGACGTTGCGGCGGAATTTACGACGAGGCATGGAACGGCGAACCGCTTAACAACATCTGGGTGACGCCGGCTTATCATACCGCAACCATTGACAGTCCGGTCAAAACCGACGTTGACATTTGGGGGCTGGAAGCCGGTTTTGACGTCCAACGCAACATCAACCATAAACTGGGCGTTTTTGCTTCTTATCGTCAGGGCGACTACGAACTTGACGGCAGCGGAGACAAGTTCTTTTCCTATATCGGCGCCGACATTGACATCGACAGTTACATGGCCGGTTTATATTATCGCTATGACTATCGCCGTTTCTGGACGTTTGCAACCGTTTACGGCGGTTTGCAACAAGCCGACATAAAATCGAAAGACGGTGTTACCGGCAGCAGCGACGGCATTGAACTGGGCGGCAGTCTCGAAGCCGGCTATCTGTATGACATCAATGACAGCCTGAAACTTGAGCCAAGCATCGGCATCGCCTATACTCAGGTCGAATTTGACGATATCCGTGACAATTACGGCAAAACGGCGGCTTACGACACCATCCGCGAGACCGAACTGTCGGCCGGGCTCAAATTGGAAAAATACATGCCGACGGAAAACGGCATCGCCAAACTGTATGTCAAACCGAGCGTCGTTCAGGTTCTGAACGGCGACAACCGCGTGGTTGTCAGCGGTCTGAAAAAAACCGGCACAATGGATGACGCGACCCTGGGACGGGTTGAACTCGGCGGACGCTACAGTCTTAACGAACGCCTGTCTGCCCATGGCTGGACCAACTATACCTTCGGTACCGACTACGAAGCTCTTTCTTTCGGCGCCGGCATCAGTTATGCCTGGTAATTCCGTTCATTGAGACCGTAAAAAACCCCTCCCTTTCGGGAGGGGTTTTCCAAATCGGTCACTTCTGCTTATTTGCCGCAACCGCAGCCGCCGCTGCTTTTTTTCGACTGTTTGGAAGAAGAAGATTCTTCCTGAGCAGATTTCTTGGTTTCTTTACTGTTCATAGCAAAACTCCTTGTTAAATTAAAAACAAAAGTCATCGCAGTCATTTTTATATTTAAGAACAGCCCCTTAAAAAACAAGGGTCGGGATGGCAAAATTATTCTTCCCCAAACTTATTGTTTATCAGTTTGGTAAGATCTTTAATCGCCCGTTCAGCCTCAACGCCGCGGGCACGGACCGTAATAACCGTTCCCTTGGAAGCAGCCAGCATCATCAGTCCCATAATCGAGCAGCCGTTAACCACTTGGCCGATCCGTTCGACTTCTATGCAAACGTCCAGATCTTCGACCGCTTTGACAAATGCGGCGGCGGCGCGGGCATGCAGCCCTTTTCGGTTTTGAATTTCCAGCTCGACGGAAAGTTCGGTTTCGCCCATTGTTTCAGACACCCAAAATTTGCGAAGCGACATTAATGTATTTTTTGCCGGCTTCCTGAGCACCGACAACCGTTTCTTTCAAAGACTTCTCTTTGCGCAGCGAAGCAATTTTGATCAGCATCGGCAAATTGACTCCGGCCAAAATTTCCACCTTGGCTTTGTCCATAATCGAAATAGCCAGGTTGGAGGGCGTGCCGCCGAACATATCGGTCAAAACAATCGCACCGGCACCCTTATCCACCTGTCCGACTTTGGAAAGGATTTCCTCACGCCGACTTTCCATATCGTCATCGGGACCGATACAAACCGTAGCCACATTTTCCTGTGCACCCACCACATGCTGCATTGCCGCAACGAATTCGTTGGCAAGATTGCCGTGGGTCACTAAAACCAAACCTATCATTTTATGCCTTTTCTTTATTTTTTCTCGGAACTGCCGCCGGTCCAGAAGTTGACGGCGCCAAAGCTTTTAATAACGTCTTCCCGGCTTTTGGCAAGGATCAGTTCGTCAGCGCGGGTCTGACGGCCTCTAAACACGATTTCTTCCACATTGTCGACCGGAACCGCATAAACGCGTTCGACCATTTTGCCTTGCAACTCGACGATCATCACAAACTCGGCTTCGGCAAGCGGGCCTTTGGTTTCGGCGTCAATATTATCCAGACGGACCGCCAGCCGGCCGTCGCGTTTGAGCAGCGCGGTCTGTTTGCCGTCAAATTCCAACACCGGGTTAACCGGCGCGCCGTCGCGGGCGTCGATAAAAATAGCAAGTTCGCCGTATTTGTTTTCGATAATTTCAAAAAAGTCCTGCTTCTCAACAACGGTGTAATATTGTGTTTCCATTTTGTTGTCCTTTATGGTAATATTGCTTTTGTCGGTATAGTAATACATTCGGCGCCAAGAGTCAATTTTGAGTTTGGAAAAATGGAAAAAACCCCGCTTAAGTTTATCGGACATTATGTCAGAATCTTCAAATGGCTGCTTCTGCTGATGATGGGATGCATTTTGGTGCGGCAGGGTGCCAACGCGATCGAGCCTTATTTCCTTGCCAAGATTTACGATGCGGTGGCCGGTCCGGCCCAAGGCGGCGATTATTGGCACAAAATTTTCACTTATGCCGGCATTACCGCCGCCATTGCGCTGATTTCGATGACGATTTCCGAAAGCTCCGCTTTTTTGGAAGCCCGCTTTCTGCCCAAACTGCGCACGATGGTGCTGCGCGACGCCTTTGAGGACGTCAACCGGCAGTCGATCGCTTATTTCTCACGCGAAATGACCGGCAACGTTTCCAACAAAGTGCACCTCCTGGCCAACAATACCCTGGATGCGTTCGGCTACAGCCACGAAGTCTTTCATATTTTCAGCCGCGTCAGCGCCGGAATTGTCCTGCTCAGCTGGGTCAGCTGGCATTATACGGTATTGCTGCTGGTTTGGATTTCGCTGATTGTCGCCGTCAGCGTCCGACTGGGCAAAATCCGTCGCAAGCTGGGCAAAGAAACCGGCCGTCTTTCCAGCGCCGCCAACGGCGTGGTGGTAGATGCCCTCTCCAACTACAGCGAAATTAAGAGCTTTGCCAACTTCAGCTTCGAAAAATACAATCTGCTCAAATCGCTTCGGCAGCTGCGCAAGGCCGAAACGCGCGAAAAAACGATTATGGGCTATATCCGCATCACCCAGCAGTTTTTGACCATCGCTTCGTTTATCGGCTTTATCTTCTTTTCGATTTTTATGTTCAAAAACGGCCGTATCGACGCCACGCAGTTTATTTTTGCCAACACTTTGTTCATGGGCATTTCCGGCACCGCGTTTCAGCTTTCGTGGGCCTATAACAGCATTTCGCGCATTTTCGGCAACATGAGCTCGGCACTGGAAACGCTGGCGGTTGAACCGGAAATCGTCGATCGTCCCGACGCCCGCGACCTGCCGTTACGCAAGTCAAAAATCGTTTTTGACCGGGTAAGTTTCGGCTACAACGGCAACAATCCGCTGTTTCGGGACCTGAGCGTTGAGATCGGCGCCGGCGAAAAAGTGGGACTGGTGGGCTTATCCGGTTCCGGAAAATCGACCTTTGTCAAACTGATCAGCCGTTATTACGACGTCACCGGCGGCGCCGTTCGTATTAACGGTCACGATATCCGTGACATTACCCAAAATTCGCTGCACCGCAACATTGCGGTCATTCCGCAAGACGTATGCCTGTTTAACCGCACCCTGGCGGAAAACATTCGCTACGGCAAGACCAACGCCTCGGACCGACAAGTTCAAATCGCCGCTCAAAAAGCATTTGCCGATATCTTCATCCGTGAATTTCCCGACGGGTACCAAACCAAAGTCGGCGATCGCGGGGTGATTCTTTCCGGCGGCGAAAGACAACGGATTGCGATTGCGCGTGCCATCTTGAAAAACGCGCCGATCCTGATCTTTGACGAAGCGACTTCGGCACTGGACAGCGAGAGTGAACGCCATATTCAGAAATCGCTGCAAAACCTGATGAAAGGCAAAACGGTGCTGGCGATTGCCCACCGCCTTTCCACCCTGCGCGAAATGGACCGGATTCTGGTGTTTGACAAAGGCCGGATCATCGAAAGCGGTACTCATGAACAACTGCTGCGCAAAAAAGGCCAATACCACAAGCTGTTTACGATGCAGGTTGACGGTTTTGTCGGCAGTTAGGCTGCTCTCGGTTCGGGTTGACATTTTCCGCGCTGATTTCTTCTTCCGCCGTTTCCGCGTCTTCGATTTCGACGCTTTTGGAAAGGGACGGACAATGCGCGAGACCCATGATCACTCTTAAAAGACATTTGGCCAGCGAACGATCCTGAATACGGCTGAAAGCATAAACCAACAACACGTTTTCGCTGCGACTCATCAGGTCGTCATTGTTTACATACGGTTCATTGTCAAGCGATTCGGCTTTAAACTCGACAGGGCAATATTGCAGCCGCGGCGAACAGGAATAGACGGCCGGATCCATATCCTGAAAAAAGAACTGAATCGGCACTCGGAGTACGCAGGCATAGTCCCATAAACGCGATGCGCTGATACGATTGTTGCCTTTTTCGTATTTCTGAATTTGCTGAAAAGTGAGGCCGAGCAATTCGGCAACCGTATACTGACTGAGATTAAGCGCCTGACGACGCAGCTTGATCCGTTTACCGACATAAACGTCCACCGGATTAGGACTGCCGTCCGGAGTCCGTCCGCGTGATTTCTTTTTTTTGGAAGGCACAGAGGGAGAAACTGTTTCAGAAACAGCAGGCATGAGAATTCTCCTAAAAAATGGGGTTAAACAATATCCGCCGTTTCGGGTCTCCGAAGGCGGAGGGAGCTTCCCATACTGAGCAAGCAGTAACAACTTATTATCTCCTGAAGCTATACTCCAAGAGGTTATTCGTTGCACTCCCTCCGTAAATTCGGAGATAAGAAGTGACAACGATTTTGCTATATAACTCGTCGTTAAATTATCTTGCTCGGGACGGGAATCCCGATAGCTTTACAATAATAGGTTTGTTCTCATGCAGACAAACCACAGCCGCACGGCAGCTGACAGTCAGAGCATAGAACAGTTGTTGATAAAATGCAATTTGATTTTGCGCATCCCTCCTTTCAATTGAAAAACCCACCTTAAAAATTCAAGGTGGGGAGCTTCCAATACACAAGAGGGTGCAGCCACATATTTGGCTATGCCTTATTTTGTAGCACTCCCCTTACAGAAAGTGCCAAGCCGCGCCACAAATAGTTGGCGATATTTCCTCTTGAGGATTGGAATTCCCCATGACTGAATAATACACAGCAGACGACTGCTGCCGGTAATCATTATAAACGATTCCTGCAAAAATGCAACCGTTTCTTGTTAATAAGCGTTTTTCCCCATTATTTATCGAAGACTGTACAGCTGGGACAGATGCGGAGAGAGCAAGGTTCAAGCGCCGCAATGAGAAGAAAAAACACCTAACCGGATATCAAGGAAGAGACCGCCGGGCAACGCGGCAGCCGTAAATATAAAAAGGCCCCGCGCCGGTTGTCAATCGACGTCATAATCCTGATAACATTGTTCTTGATCTCCGCCGGCATCAACGCATTTTCTTACATCATATTCAATACGAATCCATTCCGCTACGATCAGATATAAAGGCAATAAGATTGCCGTCAAAACAACGGCGGGAACAAAAAGCTTTATCCCATTATAGACCCTATCCGCAAAACGGTTGTCACTAAACAAAAAATTTTTGATTTTATCCGCAGATCTCATTTACGTCTCCAACCTTCGGACAGCGGTACACAGCCTTCTCTCTCATTCCAGGTCCAGCAGTCGTCGCGGCATTCTTGCCGGTCTTCGTCCCAAACTTTTCCGTCATCAGCACAAGAAGAGCTTTCATCAAAAACAATCAATCCGGTTATATCACCGATCCATACTATCGCCCAAAGACCAAGAATGAAAACGATCATCGCGGCAAATGCGATCAAGATTCCCTTCAATACTTTGATCAAAAGATTAATTAATTTTTTCATCGAAAATCCTTGATATCTATTTTTCCCATTTCCGCACTTTTAACGGCACGCAGCCTTCTTTTTCATTCCAGGTCAGGCAGTCGTCGCGACATTCTTGCCTGTCTTCGTCCCAAACATAACCGTTATCTGCACAGATGCTTTCCGATCTAGCAAGCTGCAAAGGTATTGCCTGTCCTGTAAAATAAAGAACAATCAGACAAAATCCTAAAATAACATAATGAAGCCGTTTTAACCCTAAAAACGTCCAATAAACTAAATAAGCAGAAATCACATACAACAGAATGACATACATTAAAGATGTAACATAAGACCACATTTCACCGTCTTTGCCCGGAAAATCCCGGAAAAAAGAATCAATAGTCATTTGGTCATATATTGCTAAGAAAATAAATATCATCGTTATTAATGCCTTAGCCAAGAACCATAACCCGCGTAAAATAAAAAATAACAAATTTCGACACTTATCTCTCATCTGTGTTTTCTTTCCGACCGATTGCGTTACAAACATTATACTTTTGTTTTTTCTGAGATCAAAAACTATTTGTAATAATCACGCCGATTGCGTAAACAACTTTCTTCCCAAGATTTTCAGGCTTATACTCCATCCAACATTTATTAATAGCGCTTGTTTTTATACAGAACCATTGTATGATGAAAAATATTTCAGCGGAGAAAATTCATGAAGAAACTTATTGTTCTTTTGTTTGTTTTATGGACAGGCGTCAATGCCTCTGCCCGGGAAAGTCATTATTATCCTTTTCGTTACAGTGATGAAATAAAACAAAAAGATATCGATCTCTACCAAAAAGAACTGGAGAAATGTGATCAGGCTTTTAACAAAGAGGCAAAGGCCGCCGAGACAACCGCCGGAATGCTGAAGAGTAATTATGATGCCGTCTCCTGTTACAAGAGCATTGCCGAACAGATTATTGACAAGTACTACTCGGAAACGGCAACCGAACATAAAGAAACCCTTCGCAATTATGTCAAGCAAACTTACAGGGCTTATGATTATATTTATCTCAATGCCGACGAATGCGGACAATCGGGATGCGGGACAATGTATAATGTCTTATCAAAAGACGCGGTTACAAAACTTGTCAAAACAATGGTGACAGAATACATCATGCTTTTAGAACGTTCTATTGCCTTTTAACAGCGTCAGTACCTGTTTGTTCTGTGCAACCAACCCGGATATCGATTACGATTTGGAAGCGAGTTAAGAAAGTCTCTACGATTGCGTATAATGTTTTCTGCTACTCTGTTCGCATCTCCAGAATCTGTGGCAGCATTTAATGCTCCTATACTTTCAGAACCCAAAACTCTATCTTTCTCTACATTATATCCGCTGTCAATAAGTCCTTGTTGTATAATACCAGCAACATCGTTCGGATTTGACATCACAAACATATCAAAAACAATTTTTGACAACCGATTATCTTTAACATTATTAACTCTGTATTTCCTATAATAATCTTCAAAATAAATATTTTTTGCTTGATTAGCTCTCAGGTCTCTCACCTGCTCCGGATATCCGGCTTCGGGGTGCCTGTTTCTGTAATTCGTAAGTGTTGCCTGTTTAATTCCATAATTGGTTGGTTCTTCAATCATCTCCGGCTGATCTTCATATCCACCTTCTTCTCCAAGCGTATTTTCTAAAACTCTTTCAAAATGACTGCCGTCTTCATTATAGTTATGATGAGCCAAAGTACGCCACTGACTGCTTAGGGTCTCACGATTTACCGGTGTAGCCTGGGCAAATGCCATCGGCTGGTGGAAATACTGACTGGCGCGGGAGTGGTAAACGCCGGCTTCCTCCAGTTGATCTCGGTCTTCATCATAGTTGTAATAAACGTTTTCTTTTGCGCCGGTTTGCGGGTTTCTTCGGGTAACCGGGATTTGCCCGCTGAAAATCCCTTCTAAGAATTCTCTGGTATTACTCATATTCATTCTCCGATTAAAATTAATAACCGTATTTGTATAACATAAAATGTATTATTTGTCAAGTTTTGTTTTCAAAAACAATAAAAAACGGCATTCCCATGATAATGAAAAGACCAGAAAAGCTCTTGTTTCGAAGCAAAAAAACGTTGAAAAAAACACTGCCGCCGCAACAATACGGGTAGATATCCCCCGTCAATTGGGGGTTATCTGAACGAAATTAATACTAAAAAACGCCCGTAAAAACGGGCGTTTTTCATAAAGCGGTTTCGAGCTTAAATATCCAGATTGACCACGTTGAGGGCATTTTCCTGAATAAACTCCTTACGCGGTTCGACCACGTCGCCCATCAGGGTGGCAAACACCTGGTCGGCTTCGTCGAGGTATTCCGCTTTCACCTGCAACAGCGACCGTGCCTCAGGATCGAGGGTGGTTTCCCACAGCTGTTCGGGATTCATCTCGCCCAAGCCTTTATAGCGTTGGATCGAAATGCCCTTGCGGCCCATCGCCATGATGGCGTCGACAAACGATACCGGACCGTGAATCCTTTTTTCCTCGCCGAGTTTGGGCGACAACAAACGCTGTTCCTGAGCATAATTTTCATGCAGGAAGGTTTTCATTTCGTTCAACACCCGCGCTTCGGGACTGTCAAACACCGAACCGCCGACAATATGTTTCTCTTCGACGCCGCGCAGCGTGCGATGGAAGCTGAGGGAGCCGTCGGAAAGAACGTCGGCCTTCCAGCCTTTGTCATATTCGGCTTCCATGGTATCCAGACGAACGGCCAGTTTGTCTGCCGCCGCCTGCAAGGCTTCGCGATTGTTCAGCAGCACGGGGTCAAACATACCGCCGACCGCCAGCTGCTCAATGATTTTTTCCGGCGCCTTTTTGCTCAAAGCGGCAATCATATTGCGCGCCTTGCGGGTATTCTCGACCATTGTAATCAGATCGGCGCCGGCAATTTGTTCGCCGTCGGTACGCTTTAACACCGCGTCTTCGCAGCCGCCGCGTACCAGATAGTCTTCCATTTCGTGTTCGTCTTTGATGTAGATGATCGAATTGCCGCGTTTGGCCTTATACAACGGCGGCTGGGCAATATAGACATAGCCGCGTTCAATCAGTTCCGGCATCTGGCGATAGAAAAAGGTCAGCAGCAGCGTGCGGATGTGGCTGCCGTCGACATCGGCATCGGTCATGATGACAATCTTGTGATAACGGCATTTGTCAGCGTCAAAATCGTCGCGGCCGATCCCGGTCCCGAAAGCGGTGACCATGGTGCCGATTTCCGCCGAATTGAGCATTTTGTCGAAACGCGCGCGTTCAACGTTCAAAATTTTCCCGCGCAGCGGCAAAATCGCCTGAGTTTTACGGTCGCGTCCCTGTTTGGCGGATCCGCCCGCCGAATCCCCCTCGACGATAAAGATTTCCGACAATGCCGGATCTTTTTCCTGGCAGTCGGCCAGTTTGCCGGGCAAAGAAGCAATATCCAGCACCCCTTTGCGGCGGGTCAGTTCGCGGGCTTTGCGCGCCGCTTCGCGGGCGGTGGCCGCCTCGACGATTTTGCCGACAATCACCTTTGCCTCGGCCGGATGTTCTTCCAGCCATTCCTGCAATTTGGAACTGACAACGCTTTCAACTACCGGACGCACTTCCGAAGAAACCAGCTTGTCTTTGGTTTGAGAAGAAAACTTCGGATCCGGAACCTTCACCGACAACACGCAGGTCAGTCCCTCACGCATATCTTCGCCGGTAATCAGGTTCTTGTCCTTTTTAAGCAGGTTGTTTTCGCTGATATAATTGTTAACGGTGCGGGTCAGCGCGGCACGAAAGCCGGCCAGGTGCGTACCGCCGTCTTTTTGCGGAATGTTGTTGGTAAAGCAAAGCATGCTTTCGTTATAGGCGTTGGTCCACTGCAGCGCCGCTTCAACCTGAATATCGCTGTCGTCATCGCAGCCGCCGAAAGAAATGACGCTTTCGTGCAGCGGCGCTTTCGATTTGTTGATATGGTTGACAAAAGCGGTCAGTCCGCCCTCATAGTGCATCACCACTTCGCGCGGTTCGGCGCCGCGGTTGTCAATCAGCTTGAGATAAACGCCGGAATTGAGAAACGCCTTTTCGCGGATGCTTCTTTCCAGGGTATCGAAATTGAATTCGGTCATGGTAAAGGTTTCCGGCGAGGGCAGAAACGTGACTTCGGTACCGTGGCGGCCGTTGGCTTCGCCGACAACTTTCAGATGTTCGGTCACGCTGCCGTGGGCAAACGTCACCACATGTTCGTGGCCCTCGCGCCAGATGCGCAGCCGCAGCCAGGTAGACAGCGCGTTGACCACCGAAACGCCGACGCCGTGCAAACCGCCCGAGACTTTATAAGAGTTGTTGTCGAACTTGCCGCCCGAGTGCAACTGGGTCATAATGACTTCGGCTGCCGAAACCCCTTCTTCCTTATGCATGCCGACCGGAATTCCGCGGCCGTTGTCGCGGATGGTGGCCGAACCGTCGGGATTGAGGATAATTTCGGTCTTGTCGCAGTAACCGGCGAGCGCTTCGTCGATGGCGTTATCCAAAACTTCATAAATCATATGATGCAGGCCGGTGCCGTCATCGGTATCGCCGATGTACATTCCCGGACGTTTGCGAACCGCGTCCAACCCGCGCAGAACCTTAATCGAATCGGCATTATATTCTTGTTCTTCCCGATCGATTTCGGCTTGTGTCATATCTACCATAAGTGCTTCTTCCTTCAAATTAATTTTGATACGTTTTTGCTGTTATGAACATACAATATTTTGTTGCGAAACCCAAGCGAAAAGTGAGGAATTTTAACGTTTTTGTGCATATTTTCCGATGTTTTGCGTCCCTGTCTCAGTGGGCTTCGGCCCAATTGTCGCCAATTCCGACTTCGGCAATGAAAGCAACGTCATAATCAACAATGTTTTCCATCGTGCTTTTTAACAGTTCCGCCGCGGCTTCGGCGTCCTTTTCCGCCGCTTCGAGCACCATTTCGTCATGAACCTGAAGCAAAATCCGCGCCTCCAGACCGCTGGCTTTCAAGCGCACCAACACCTCGTTCATCGCTTTTTTCATGATATCGGCGGCGCCGCCCTGCAACGGCGCGTTGATCGCCGCCCGTTCGGCAAAAGAAGATATGCGCTGATTTTTGTCGTTAATGCCCGGCACCGCGCATTTGCGGCCGAACGGCGTTACCACATAACCGTATTTGCGCGCAAAGGCGATCGTTTTTTCCATATAAAGGCGAATTTCGGGCATCTTGGCAAAATAGGCATCGATATACTGTTTGGCTTCGTCGTTGGAAATGCCGATTTGTTTGGCCAGACCGTATTGCGAAATACCGTAAATCACCCCGAAATTGATGGCTTTGGCATGGCGGCGAACGTTTGGCGTCACTTCCTCGTGCGAAAGCCCGAAAACCTGCATCGCGGTAGCGGTATGAATATCCAGCCCGGCGGCAAAAGCCTCTTTGAGCGCCTTAACGTCGGCAATCACCGCCATCAGCCGCAACTCTACCTGAGAATAATCGGCCGAAACCAGTTTATAACCGGGCCGGGCAACAAAACAACGGCGGATTTTCAACCCCTCCTCGCTGCGAATCGGAATATTCTGCAAGTTGGGATTGACCGACGACAAGCGGCCGGTATTGACGGTGGTTTGACTGTAGGTGGTATGAACGCGCTCGTTTTTGTCAACCAGCGGCAACAGGGCATCGGTATAAGTCGACTTCAGCTTCGCCGCCGCGCGCCAGTCCAAAATTTTGGCCGGCAGCGGATGATTTTCCGCCATCTGTTCCAACACGCCGGCACCGGTCTGAAAAGCGCCGCCGGCGTTTTTTTTGCCCTTCAGCCCGAGTTTATTGTACAAGATTTCGCCGATTTGTTTGGGCGAACCGAGATTAAACTCCTCTCCCGCCAGTTCGAAAATTTCTTTTTCCAGCGCGCGTTGACGGATTTCCAGTTCGCCGCTTAATCCTTTTAAGCCGCCGACATCTATCCGGACTCCGTTTTTCTCCATTTCGAACAAGGTTGTCGCCAACGGCCGGTCATAGTGTTCGTAGACGGTCGCCATATGCTCCGTTATCAGCCGCGGCCGCAGAACCGTATGAAGGCGAAACACCGTATCGGCCTGTTCGCACAAATAGCCGACCGCAACGTTTAAGTCCAGTTGGGCGGCACCGATTTTCTGCTTGCCGACCCCAAACACGATATCGGGATTGATCATTTTATAGTCAAGAAACAAATCCGCCAGCTCTTTCAGCCCGTGACCGTGCGCCGTCGAATCGAGAACATAAGAGATAATTTCAATATCGTCATAAGGGAAAAAATCGACCGTTTGGTTAAAAAAGTTGCAAATATAATGCAGATCGCGTTTCAAATCATGACCGATTTTTAAAATCGAACGATCGGCCAGCAACGGAAACAGAAAAGCGGAAATTTCGCCGACGGACAGGGTGTTGGGATTTTTTTCTTCGGCAACGGAAAAAAGATCGGGCGTTTCGCCGCCGTCGTTGCCGCCGCCGGGGAACGGAATGTAGGCGGCACGGCGACCCGCCACCGACACAGCGATGCCGACCGGACGGTCAAACACCGGGTTGGGTCCTGCGGCAAGAACTTTGAACGCAAAACTGCCGTCAACGGTTATTTGTTTTTTCCATCTTCGCAAAGCCGCGGCATCGGTCACGGTTTCATAGTCTTTTTCCGGCTCGGCGACCGCAGAAACAGGCGCGGCTGCGGTACCGGGATAACTTTTCTTGCATTGTTCTTCCACCCAGCGCCCGACCCGCGGCTTGAGACTGTTAAAACCGTATTTGACCACAAAAGCTTCAATAACCGCTAAATCGGGGCAGCGGCAGGGATAGTCGCGGGGGCCTTTTTCGACCGGAACGTCATCGCGCAGTTTGACCAGCCGCTTGGAAATGCGCGCATTGTCAAGGTTGGCCAGCAACACTTCGCGACGTTTGTTCTGTTTGATTTCGCCGGCATGTTCCAGCACCTGCTCCAGCGAACCGAAAGTATTGACCAACTCGGCCGCCGTTTTCGGACCGATGCCGGGAACCCCCGGCACATTGTCGGTGCTGTCGCCCGAAAGAGCCTGAACGTCCACCACCTTGTCGGGATAAACCCCGAATTTTTCCTTAACGTCTTCGGCGGTAAAAAATTTGTCTTTCATCGGGTCGTAAAACTCAACTCCGGGACGAATCAGCTGCATCAAGTCCTTATCGCCGGAAATAACCACCACTTCCATCCCGTCATCGAGCGCCATTTTGGCATAGGTGGCAATCAGATCGTCGGCCTCAAAGCCGTCCATTTCCAGAAAGTTCAGCCGCAATGCAGACACTGCGTCATGAATGATCGGAAACTGGGGGATCAGATCTTCGGGAATCTCGCGGCGGGTAGCCTTGTATTCGGGAAAAATGTCGTTGCGAAAATTGCGCCGTTTGGCATCAAACAACACCAACGTATAATCGCAGCCGATTTTGGCGGTCAGTTTCAAAAACATGTTGGTAAAACCGTAAACGGCATTAACCGGGGTGCCGTCGGGCGCATTAAGCGGCGGCAATCCGTAAAACGCGCGGAAAATATACCCCGAACCGTCAATCAAACATATTTTTGCCGTCATCTGACCAGCCTCCCGTCCATCACAATTTATTTCTTGGAACAATATAACCCATTAAAGACAACAAGCCAACCGCGAAATAAATTTTATGCTTAACTTATTAGTGACATTTTTAATTTATAATTTGCGGCAGCGAATCGAAATCAGGAAACAAAAATGGCGGAAATTAAGACTAAAAGCAGGAAAAACGGCACCGACAAAAAAAACAGCGGCAAAAAAAACAAAAAAAATGCAGACGGCACGCCTAAGAAAAACACCAAAGCCAAGAGAAAAACTTCCCGGCGGCACCCAAAAGGTTTCAGCCGGTGGAAACTGCTGCTGACGGCCGGACTGATCACGGCGGCGGCTTTGGCCCTGTACGTTGCCTATTGTTTTGCAACTCTCCCCGACATCGAACAGGCCGTTTCCCGCACCCGGCAGCCGTCGACGACCGTCATTGCCGAAAACGGACAGGAAATCCGAAGTTTCGGCAATGTTTATTCCGAAGTGGTTTATCCCTCGGAACTGCCTTCTTATGTCAAAAACGCCATTATTGCCACCGAAGACCGCCGTTTTTATTCCCATTTCGGTTTTGATCCGATTGCTTTCACCCGTGCGATGGTTGCCAACCTTGTCAAGGGACGTTATGCCCAGGGCGGCAGTACCATCACCCAGCAGGTGGCGAAAAATCTGTTTCTGACTCCGCAAAAAAACATCCGCCGCAAGGTTCAGGAACTGTTGATGGCTTTTTGGCTGGAAAGCAAATTTTCCAAAGACCAGATCCTTACCCTTTATCTCAACCGCGTTTATATGGGAAGCGGCACTTACGGCATTGAAGCGGCCTCGCAAAAATATTTTCAAAAAAGCTCGCGCGACCTCAACATGCTCGAAGGCGCCATTTTGGCCGGTTTGCTGAAAGCGCCGGCACGTTACAACCCGGCAGCCGACCTTGAGCGTTCGGTTGCCCGGGCGGCGGTGGTTTTGCAAAACATGGTCGATACCGCCATCATCGCTCCCGAACAAAAAACAGCAGCCCTCAGAATGCCGATCGGCGCCCAGATACATGACAAGCTGGAAGGCGGCAAGTATTTTGCCGACTGGGTATATGCGGAAGTCAACGCTTATATCGGCGAACGCGAAAACGACATCAACGTTTACACAACTCTCGACACAGAAATTCAGAAAGCTGCGGAATCCGCCCTGCGCGAGGTAATTTTTGCCAATGCGAAAACCAAGAACGTTACCAACGGTGCGGTGGTGGTTTTGGATAAAAACGGCGCCGTCAAAGCGATGGCCGGCGGCGTCAATTATGAAAAAAGCCAGTTTAACCGCGCCACTCAGGCTTTGCGCCAACCGGGTTCTTCCTTCAAGACTTTTGTTTATCTGACCGCGCTCGAAAACGGCTGGAAACGCGACGATACGTTGGAAGATTTTCCGATTACGATCGGCAACTGGAAGCCGGAAAATTACGATAAAAAATATTACGGCACGGTGACATTTGAAAACGCTTTTATCCGTTCGCTCAACCTCGCGACCGTTTATCTGGCACAGCAGATGCCGCGCAAAGAAATCATCCGCACCGCTCACAAAACCGGCATATCGACGCCGATTGACAATACTCCGGCAATGGCTCTCGGCAGTTCGGGCGTAAAAGTCATCGATATGGCGGTGGCTTATTCGGCGATTGCCAACGGCGGTTATGCCACCTGGCCTTATTCGATTACCGAAATTTATACCAAAGACGGTTATCCGGTCTATACCCGCATCAGTGAGGAAGAACCGCAACGTATTCTAGACCCCGGCGCGGTTAAAAACATCACCCGGATGATGGAAAAAGTAATCAGCCGCGGCACCGGCAAACGGGCGCAACTGCCGTTTTTTGCCGCCGGAAAAACCGGTACTTCCCAAGATTATCGCGACGCATGGTTTGTCGGCTTTACCGAACACTACGTTGCCGCGGTCTGGGTCGGTAACGACGACAATACGCCGATGAACGGCGTCGGCGGCGGAACGCTTCCCGCCGAAATATGGAAAAAAGTCATGCTTGCGGCGGAAAACGACGGATAATTTTTCTAAAAAAGAGATCAATTTAGGGCTTTTATTCTAAAAGTTATTATATATAATCAAGTGCAATAAGAATCGTAACCGAAAAGTAAGGAAAACATCATGAAACAAAAACCTGTAATGTTGTTAATTCTCGACGGCTGGGGCTATCGCAAAGAGATTACCGCCGACAACGCCATCGAACAAGGACACACGCCCAACTGGCACCGCTGCCTGCAGGAATATCCCCACTGCCTGATTCAAACCTCGGGCCTTGCGGTCGGTCTGCCGGACGGGCAGATGGGCAATTCGGAAGTCGGCCATACCAATCTCGGCGCCGGACGGGTAGTTATGCAGGATCTGCCCAAGATTGACCTTGCGGTTCAAAACGGAAGCCTGGCCGAAAATCCGGTCTTGCTCAAGCTGATCGACACCCTGAAGAACAACGGCAAAACCTGTCATCTGATGGGGCTGATGTCCCCGGGAGGCGTGCATTCTTCGCAGAAGCATATTGTCGCCCTGGCGGATATTCTTAATCGTCACGGTATCAAAACCGACGTTCACGCCTTTTTGGACGGTCGTGACACGCCGCCGGAATCGGCCGCCGGATTCGTAGAAGAATTTGAAAAAGAAACCGCAGAAATGGCAAATGTCAAAATTGCGACGGTGGCCGGCCGTTTCTATGCGATGGACCGCGACAAGCGCTGGGACCGGGTCGAAAAGGCCTATGACAACATGGTTCTGGCCGACGGCAAGCGTTACGACAACGCCGTCGATGCCGTTAAAGCCTCGTACGCCGACAAAGTCAGCGACGAATTCGTGATTCCCTGCGTAATCGGCGACTATCACGGGTTTGCGGACGGCGACGCCGTTCTGATGGCCAACTTCCGCGCCGACCGTGCCCGTGAAATTCTATATGCACTGGCCGATAAAACCTTTGACGGGTTTGCGCGCAAAAAAGTTATCGACTTGTCAATGGCGGTCGGCATGACCGAATATTCGGTTGACCACAACCGCTTTATGCAAACCGTGTTCCCGCCCGAAGCGCTGACCCATATTTTCGGCGAAGTGATTGCAGAACACGGCCTGAGCCAGCTGCGCATTGCCGAAACCGAAAAATACGCTCACGTTACCTTCTTCTTTAACGGCGGCGAAGAAAAAGAATTTGCCGGAGAATCGCGCATTTTGGTGCCGAGCCCGAAAGTTGCCACTTATGACCTCAAACCGGAGATGTCCGTTTATGAAGTGACAGAACATTTGGTCGACGCGATTGAAAATCAGAAATTTGACGTCATCATCTGCAATTTTGCCAACGGCGACATGGTCGGCCACACCGGAATCATGGAAGCGGCTTTGAAAGCGGTTGCCGCGGTAGACGACTGTCTCGGCAAAGTGGTCAAAGCGATCAAAGACGTCGACGGCGTCCTTTTGGTCACCGCCGACCACGGCAATGCGGAAAAGATGGTTGACGAAAAAACCGGACAGCCTTATACCGCCCACACCGTCGGCGACGTTCAGGCCGTTTTGGTCAACGGTCCCAAAGACGTTACCGCATTGGACAACGGCAAACTGGCCGACATCTCGCCGACGCTTCTCGATTTGCTGAAAATCGAGAAACCGGCCGAAATGACCGGAAAATCGTTGCTGATCCGTCAATAAGACTCTGAAGGGGACGAACGCCGTTGAAACTGCAAACCGTCATTTTTACCGTCGTAAGCTTTCTGCTGATTGCATCATCGGCAGCGGCGGCGGTCGTCTCCAAAAAAGATCTGGAAGCGATTCAGATGCAGGTCGAACAAAAAAGCGTCGAGCATAAGCGCCTGCAGGCCCAAGCCGCCCAGATCAGCGTCGAAATGGCGGAGGTCAGCCGTCAAATGGTCAAAAAAGCCAAGCAAATTCAAAATACCGAAGACAAAATTTCACGAACAGAAAAAGAACTGGCCGCTTTGCAAAAAGAGCTCAAAGCTGCCGAAGAAAACTTTATGGCCGAAGACGAGAACCTGATCAAGACCTTATACGCCTTGCAGAATCTGGCCCTCAAGCCGACCGAATCCCTGTTTGTTCAGCCGCTGACCCCGGTCGAGATTATTCGCAGCGCGATGTTGCTGCGCGAAACCGTACCTTTTCTGGCCGAAGAAGCCGCTCAGATTCGCGACAAACTCAACAATATCGCCGCCAAAAAAAGCAAAATCGAACAACAGGTCAAAAACATTTCCCGCAGTAAGCTGGCGTTGGAAAAAGAACACCGCCAAATGAAAGAGCTGATACAGAAAAAGTCAAAAATCCGCAGTCGGATCGAGACCCGGAGTGCCGCCGCCAAGCAAAAGATTCAGCAGCTGGCCGCACAGGCCAAAGACATCAAGGAACTGCTGCTGAAACTGGAAAAAGAACGTAAGGCCCGCGAAAAGATTGAACGCGAACGGCTGGAAAAAGCACGTCGCGAACGTGAACAGCTGGAACGTTATCGCGCCGAACAGGAAGCGCTGGCAGTTAATCAGCGCCGCGAAAAAGAACGGCTCGAACAGGCGCGCAGCGATGACTTGATAAAAGAGCAAACAGCGTTTATAAAAGATATCGGCAAAAACTTTGAAAAAGCCAAAGGCAAGCTTTCGATGCCGGCACGCGGACCGGTGGTGGTTGCCTACGGCCAGGAAACCGCCAAAGGCGTCAGCTCGAAGGGTATTACGATTAAAACCCGCAGCGAAGCTCAGGTGATTTCGCCGTTTGACGGCTCGGTCATTTTTGCCGGACCGTTCCGCGGCTACGGAAAAATTATTATCGTTGAACACGGAGAGCATTATATGTCATTGCTGGCCGGACTGGAAAACATTGACTGCGAGGTGGGGCAAATGCTGTTGGCCGGGGAACCGATCGGACAGATGCCCAAAAACGAAGATGCCAAACTTTATGTCGAACTGCGTAAAGACAGCCGGCCGATTGATCCCGAGGCATGGATCGCCAAATAAAAACAATAAAACAGGATAAACACGATGTGGAAAAAATTACTGATAATCGCTTTAATCGCCAATATTTCAATGACTGCGGCCAGTTGCGTCACTGCCGCCGACAATAAAGTGTCGCAAAAAGAAGAGGAAGAAGCGGTCGACACTTACGAAATGTTGAATATGCTCGGCGAAATCATGGAACGAACCAAAGTTTCCTACGTTGAAGAAGTCAGTGACAAAAAACTGATCGAATCGGCGATCAACGGCATGCTTTCCTCCCTGGATCCGCATTCCAGTTTTTTGGATGCCAAAAGCTTTCAGTATCTGAACGAACAGACCCAGGGAAAATTCGGCGGCCTCGGCCTTGAGGTCACGATGGAAAACGGCGTCGTCAAAGTGGTTTCGCCGATCGACGACACCCCGGCGTTCAAAGCAGGCCTGAAACCCGGCGACTACATCATCAGCCTTGACGGCACCACCGTAGTCGGCATGTCGCTTAACGAAGCGGTTGACAAGATGCGCGGCAAAGCCGGCACCAAAATCAAACTGACGATCCGTCGCGGCGTCGAAAAACCGTTTGACGTTACCTTAAAACGCGAAGAAATTAAAATCCGTTCGGTTAAAAGCGACATTAAAAGCAAAGACGTCGCCTATATCCGCATTTCTTCCTTCAGCGAAGGAATCGACAAGAACATTAAAGAAGCGTTGGAAAAAATACGCAAAGAGAACAAAGAGCCGATCAAAGGCGTCGTGATCGACGTCCGCAACAATCCCGGCGGCCTGCTGGATCAGGCGGTAGCGGTTTCCGACCTGTTTCTGGACAAGGGGGAAATCGTTTCCACCCGCTCGCGCAACGAAGAAGACACCGTCAAATACAATGCCACCAAAGGCGATATTGCCGCCGGCCTGCCGATTGTGGTGCTGATCAACGACGGTTCGGCCTCGGCATCGGAGATTCTTGCCGGCGCTTTGCAAGATCATAAAAGAGCGGTTGTTCTGGGCGAAAAGTCCTTTGGCAAAGGATCGGTGCAAAGCGTGATTCCGTTCCCCAAATACGGCGCCATCCGCCTGACCACCGCCCGCTATTATACGCCTTCGGGACGTTCGATCCAGGCCAAGGGCATTGAACCGGACATTGAGGTCAAACCTGCCAAAATCGAATTGCTGAACGTTGACGGCATGACCATCAGCGAAGCCGAGCTCAAAAACGCACTCAAAAACGACAATATCGAAACCGCCGGCGACAAAAACAAGAAAAACGCCGACAACGGCAGCGACGAAGACTTGCAAAAAGATTATCAGCTGTTGCGGGCCGTCGATACCATCAAGGCGCTGAGCATCTACAGCAACCCGCAATAAAAACTTTCGGGCCGGAACGACAGGGCACCGAACCGGCCTTGTTTTGGAAAAAGGAAAGGCAAATGGACGGTAATTATCGCAAATGTGTCGGAATCGTTGTTTATCAAAACGATAAAGTTTTGTTGTGCGAAAGAAAAGACACTCCCGGCGGCTGGCAGTTTCCCCAGGGCGGAATCGAAACCGGGGAATCTTTGATTGAGGCTGCCCGGCGCGAACTGCGCGAAGAAACCTCGATCATATCGGTTGAACCCGCCGCTGTCATTGAAGAACCGCTGCGGTACGTTTTTCCGTCCCAAATCAAAAAACGCCGCAAGTGGAAATATGACGGTCAGGAAATGCAATGGGTTTTGTTTCGTTTTTGCGGCCGTGATCAAGAAATCAACTTGCAAACGGCCGAACCGGAATTTTGCCGCTGGTCATGGGAAGCTATTGACGAAGCCCCCAAAAAAATTGTAGAATTCAAAAAGCAAGTTTATATTGAGGTGGTTAAAAAGTTTAAGCCTGAGATAGAGGGTTAAATAATGGAAGAAACAAAAACAGCCAAAGATATACAGGAATTGATCGATCTCGCTTTCAGCGCCGTTATAGAAACGTCGGTATCGTTGGAAAACGATCAACTGGACGCTCTCGAAAATCTGAGTCAGTATTGTGTCAATTCGGCCCTGCACAATCCGGAAGTGATTAAGCGGCCGCTGAAAGTGGTTTATAAGGCCAACGAAGCCCTGAAAGAGGCTTTGGTTGCCATTTGTCTGGCTTATTCGCTGATCAATCCGCGTCGCAAATTACGGGAAAATAAGGAGTTCTTTGAAAAGAACATTACCCTTTACCAACGCCCCGGCAACATCAAGTTTATCGATTTCGGGCAAATTGCCCCCGACAGCGTTCAAGCTGCCGTTTATTGGGAAATTGTCGAAGACTGGAAATTGTATTGCGACAAAGAATGCGGCGGCATCAAGGCTTTGGTAGACGAAAAAACCAATCTGGCCGGACTGGACAATTATATCCGCGGCGGTGATCCGATTTATGAATTTGCCCGTTTCCATCGCAAATATACCGAAAAAACCAAAATTCAGGAAGAAAAAAGCAAAATTTCGGCTCAGGACGCCTTTCGGAACGCGGTGGTGCAATCGGTGGCTGCCGAAGTCACCAAACAGCAGCTGCTGGAAGGGAAAAATCCGATGGAAATCATCGACACCCTGCTCAATCAGGCGTCTTCCTATCAAGCGCCCAAAATCGAACGCCGACATGAGCCCGAACCGCGCCAGATCGGTTACCGGAAACGTCAGCGCAGTTATGACGAAGACGACGAAGATTAAAAAAATCCCCGTTTAACCGGGGATTTTCATTTTGCGGCTCAGGCCGGATTTTTTTTCGACTTCAACTGACCGCATGCGGCAAGAATATCCTGTCCGCGGGCGGTGCGAATCGGCGCGGCATAGCCGTAGCTCTGCAATTTTTCCGAAAAAGCATGAATCCGATTGTTGGAACTGGGCTGATAATCACAACCCGGCCACGGGTTAAAGGCGATCAAATTGAACTTGGCATTAATATTGTATTTTTTCATCAGCGCGTTCAACTCGTCGGCATGCGCCGGGGTGTCGTTAAAATCCCGCAACATCAGATATTCAAAGGTAATATAACCGCCGTGATTTTCCTGATAGTCATGACAAGCCTGCATCAGATCGGGCAGCGGATATTTTTTGTTGATCGGCATGATTTGCGAACGCTGTTCATTGTTAGAGGCATGCAGGCTGACCGCCAACTTAACCCCCATATCGCGGTCAATATTGCGAATATGCGGAATTATTCCCGAAGTCGAGAGGGTAATTCGCCGTTTCGAAAGCGCGATCCCTTCGCCGTCGGTAATAATTTCAATTGCCTTAACCACATTTTCGTAATTTTGCAGCGGCTCGCCCATTCCCATCAGCACAATATTCGACAGCATTCTTTTTTCGCCGTCCAAATCCCATTCGCGGTAAACATCGCGCGCCAGCATAAATTGCGACACGATTTCGCCCGCCGTTAAATTACGAGTCAGTTTTTGGCTTCCGGTATGGCAAAAACGGCAGCCCATCGCGCAACCGATTTGAGTAGAAATACAGACAGCACCGCGGTCGGCTTCGGGGATATAGACGGTTTCGATTTTCTGTCCGTCGGCAAATTCAAGCAGCCATTTGCGGGTTTTGTCGGCGGAGAGCTGTTCCGCCGCCACTTTGGGACGGCTCAGTACAAAACTCTCATCCAGCTTTTGACGCAACGCTTTCGACAGATTGGTCATTTGGTTAAAATCGGTCTTACCGTAAAAATAAACCCACTGCCAGATCTGCTTAAGCCGAAAAGCCGGTTCGCCCAACGCTTTCAGATGCTCGCCCAACTCATTGCGGGTCAGGCCGATCAGTTCAATTTTCTCACTCATTTGCGACACTTGGCGCTGATGGCTTTATAAGCGGCAGAAAAACCGGAAAGCGAATAAGTGTCTTTGGTAGCGGTTCCTTTCGAAGACTCGCCGGTCACAATCATTCGTTCGCCCTTTTTCATCGCTTCGACCAATTCACGGTCAACTTTTTCGCTGACGGCCCAGGCCTTGTCTTTGTCGACAAACATCTTGTCAATTGTGGTTTTGCCGATTTTGACCACTACTTTGGCGTCGCGCTTATAAACATAGCCGGCGACAAAATTGACCACGTCAAAGCTCTTTTCGGCCGGCCGATGAGTGATCACCACATAAATATCGCCGCGCTGGGTATATTTCCCTTCGTCTTTTTGCGGGCTGGAAGCCATATAGCAGACGACGTTTTTGCCGTCTTGATAATAAAAGGCCGACCAATCGTTATATTCGCCGAGCAGTTTCGGCGCTTCGGCACGGACCGCGCCGGCCGCGGCAAACAAAAAAGCGACGGTCAAGATTAAAAGTTTCTTCATTTTGCAATACTCACATTCAGAGGTTAATTCTTACGCAATTGTATTTGAAAAATATCTAAAAACGGTTAACATTACAAGTATAAAAAAGTTTTTAAAACGGGGAATTTTTATGATCAGGGACAATTATTTAGACATCAGCCGCATTACCACCGACCCCAATGTGCTGAAAATATTTAAAATCGTCAGCCGTCACGGCGGAGTCGTTCGGTTTGTCGGCGGCGCGGTGCGCGATGCGTTGGTCGGATGCAGCGCTTCCAACCTTGACCTTTCGACCGACCTCTCGCCAGACGAACTTGCCGAAGCCTGCGAAGACGCCGGCGTTCGAACCGTTCCTGTCGGTTTGAAAATCGATACCCTCGGCGTTCTGATCAACGGCACTTTGTTGGAGATCAGTTCGCTAAAAAAACAGGTCAAAACCGGCAGCGGCCATATCGAAGTGGAATTTACCGACGACTGGCAGGCCGACGCCGCTCAGCGCGACCTCACCATCAACGCGGTCTATGCCGACGAAAAAGGCAACGTTTTCGATTATTATAACGGCATTGAAGACTTGGAGAAAGGAATCGTCCGTTTTATCGGCGATCCCAACCGGCAGATTCGCGAAGACTATGTGCGCATTTTGCGATTTTTCCGTTTTTATTCCCTGTTCGGCAAAGCGCCGATCGACCGCAAATCGCTTAAGGCCTGCCGCGACAACCTGAACGGTCTCAAAAACCTGCCGATTGAACGGGTTCGTGACGAGTTTTTGAAAATTCTGATCACCCCCAAAGCCGCCGACGTTCTCAAAATTATGTTTGAAAACAACATCCTCAGCAACTGGCTGGCAGATTCGCCCTATCTGGAACAATTGGAAGCTTTGGCCGAACTGCAACAACAATACGGTTTTGCCGCCGATCCGATTCGGCGAATTTTTATACTTTATCATCCCGATAAAACACTGGCAGACAACATTGCAAACCGTCTCAAACTAACCAAACGCCAAAAAGAGCGGCTGGTTCGGCTGGCCGTCGAAAGCCCGGGCATCGGTGATGTGAGTGAAGACTGCTGTCGCCGACAAACCATTTACCGTTTCGGCAAAGAATTTTGTCTCGATTGCCTGCTGATCAGAGCCTGTCGCGGCAAATCAGGCGAAAACATCAAAACTCAAATCGACTTGATCAGCAATGCGACGGTGCCGGTTTTTCCGATCAGCGGCCGCGATATTGTCCGTTGCGGAATTTGCAACAATGCGCAGATCGGCGCCATCCGCGAACGACTGGAAAAAACATGGCTGGAAAGCGAATTCAAAATAAGCCGCGAAGAACTTCTGTCTAAGATAACTCTTTGAAACAGATTAAAATATTTTTTCAGAAAAAAGTATCAAAAAAAGGTTCATTTTTTTGCTATGGATAAATGTCGATGCCCGATTTGAAAAAAAATAAATAAAATTGTTG
>CAJTLY010000002.1 GCA_910577095.1 uncultured Alphaproteobacteria bacterium | reverse complement strand
GGTTTGGGCAAGGTCAACACTTTGGACGATCAGACGCTGGGCCGGATTGAGATCGGCGGCCGTTACGGCTTCACCGAGCAACTGTCTGCTTACGGCTGGGCGAACCACACCTTCGGCGACGACTACAGGGCCTCAACCTTCGGGTTGGGTCTCAGCTACAGCTGGTAAAACAGCCGAAACGCAACAACAAAAAAGAGCCGTCGTTACGGCTCTTTTTTGCTGAAATTTATGATAAAGGATCAAACTCCCACGGAAAAACCAACCACTTTCCGGCTTCTTTCGGCGCAGCCGGAAAGTCAAGGGCTGCCGCCGGATCTTTACAGAACAGCACCGCCGCTTTGGCCGCGGGATATTTTTCTTTTAAATAACGGTAAGTGCTGCCGGAATCGTACAAGTCGTCCACAAACAGAGTTTTTTCGTCAATGCAAGTTTCCGGCGGTACCAGACATTTCAGTTCGGAGCGTTTTTCTCCCTCGTAACTTGCCAGTGAAATGCTGCTGATTTCACGAATACCGAGAAATTGGGCAAGAATACAGGCCGGCACCAAACCGCCGCGGGCAACCGCAATAATGCGTTTAAAGCCTTTGTCGGCCAAAAGATAAGCCAGCTTTTTGCATTCGGCATTAATTTCATCGTAACTGATATATTCTTTTTCCGCCATTAATTTTCTCCGCTCAGGCTGAATTGTTCAATGCTTTGGGCTAACCCGCTCCGATCGTCGGTTTCGACGGCGATTCCCCAAACAGTGCCGCCGCTGCGGCAGACTTCAAGCCGGTTGCCGTTATAACGCTGGCACAGGCGGTCGATCGGCGCCTGTTTGTCAAAGCCGAGAACCGAATCATAGTTGCCGCACATGCCGACGTCGGTGATATAAGCGGTGCCGCCGTTTAAGATATGGGCATCGGCTGTCGGAATATGAGTGTGCGTCCCCGCCACAATGGAAACCCGACCGTCCAAATAATGTCCGAGCGAAAGTTTTTCCGAGGTCGATTCGGCATGAACGTCAACGAAGATGGCTGCCGCATTGCGACCCAAGGTATAATTCCGCAACAGTTTGTCGAGGGCAAAGGCCGGATTGTCGATATTGTCCATAAACACTCGTCCCAAGACCTGGGCAATCAGTATTTTTTTGCCGTTCAAAAGTTCAAATTCTGCAAAACCGCGGCCGGGCGCGCTGTCGGGATAATTAAGCGGACGGATAATTCGTTTGTTTTCGTCCAAAAAAGGAATGATGTCGCGTTGCTGCCAAACGTGATTGCCGGTCGTCAAAAGATCGGCGCCGCGTTCCAAAAACTCGCGGGCGATTCCGGGGGTAACGCCAAAGCCGTGAGCCGCGTTTTCGACATTGACAATGATCACGTCGGCTTTATATTTTTCCCGCATCAGGGGCAGGTTGTGCAAAACGGCGTCTCTGCCGGCGCGTCCGACCACGTCTCCGCAATAAACAATTTTCAATGTTCGCTCCGTCAATTAAAAAAACTCCGACTGCCGGAGTTGGAAATTTAAAAAAGAGAGAACCGTCCGGCCGTATAGTTACATTCTGTCTCGAACCGCATCTCAATAAGTGGGCATCATGTGACAGGACCACGATCCTGACAGGGACAATTCCCGGGTTTAATACGTTGGCTCGGAAGATCTGCGGAAGTACGAACCGGACAGTCACCTCTCCATGACTTTATATTATAATGTTTCAATCCGTTTTGCAACAGCTTTTATTGTTTCTCCCACAACGCGAAGCCGTTCGGCAATGAGACGGTCGGCCTCGGCGATCATGTCGGCGGTATCTTGGGCGGAAATCTGCGCTTCTGCCGCTGCCGGCGTGTTTTTGCGCGCTTCCAGCAGATCGTCGGCGACCAAAATGCCGATCATGGCCAGCAGCATATTTTCGTTTATCTGTCCGCTGATATGTTTAAGCAGCTGGGCTTTCTGTTCCAAAACGGCCGCCAGTTGCAGGATGCGTGCTTCCTGTCCGCTTTCGCAGGCGATCGGATATTCGCGTGCATTGATGGTAATGGTAACCTGTGCCATTTTAATCTGCCGTCTTGTCGAGTTTGTTAATCAAAACGTCTACCCGTTCGACCGTGCGGCGCGCGGTTTCTTTCAGACGGGAGATGTTTTCCTGTTTGGTTTCGAGTGCCGATTGGAGCAAACCGAGCGTTTCTTCGATCTCGGAAAGAACCTGCATGGTGGCCCGAAAATGTGAAATTTGTACATCCATACTAAAATTTCTCTTTCTTTTCTGTGCGGTTGGCTTATAATCTCCCCATAATATCGGTCATTAACTATTTTTTCAAGCAGCAAAAGCAAATATGCCAAAATTTATTATCAAAATCAGCCGGCCGGGCGCCGAATCTCTCCTCGAAGATCCGAATCTCGAATGTTTCGTTTTCTCTTCCGCGTTGCCGGAGGACTATCTGCAAATGCAAACGGCGCGTGCGGCTCAAGCCGGCAAAATCGTTTTGTTGGAAGGCGAAAACGCCGCAATGCTGTGCCTGCGTCTTAATGCCGACGGAGTGATTGCCGACTTGTCGGCTTCAGCCGTCGTCAAAAAGGAGATGGCGGCCTTGCGGCGGCAGATCGGTTCGCGTTTTCTGGGGGTAATATGCCGCAACCGTCGCCACGAAGCGATGATTGTCAGCGAAAACGAACCCGATTTTATTATATTTAAGATTTGGCGCGACGGTGCGGAAAAGACCCGCGAACTGGCCGAATGGTACCATGAGTTCTTTTTGCTTCAGATGGCGGTCGAACCGGAAGACGAAGACGCCGATGTTTTGTCCTATCCTTGTGATATGGCGATTTTAAGTCCTGAAACATATAAGATTTTAGTTGCTAAAAAATAAAGATTAGAGTAATTATCGATAAAAATCAAAAATCAAAATTTAAGGAGTGAATAAGAATGAAGCAACAAGCAGTATCGATCAGAATTGGCTGGGTTATCGAATATAAGGGCAAACCGTGGACGATTGTCAAGGCTACGCACATCAAACCGGGTAAAGGCGGTGCGTTTATGCAGGTCGAAATGAAGTCGGTCGAGGAAGGTACCAAAACCAACGAACGTTTCCGTTCCGAAGATACGGTTGAAAAACTGATGGTCGAAGAAAAAGACTGCCAGTTCCTTTATGAAGATGCGCTTGGGCTCACTTTTATGGATTCGGAAACTTTTGAACAGTTTGTTATGCCCGCCGATATCCTCGGCGATGCGCGTCCGTTTATGGTTGAGGGTATGACGGTTTATATCAACTTTATCGACGGCCGTCCGGTAGCGGTCGAATTGCCGCAGCAGGTCGTTTGCACCGTTGCCGAAACCGAACCGGTGGTCAAAGGACAAACCGCGGCTTCGTCTTACAAGCCGGCAATTTTGGACAACGGCGTCAGAATCATGGTGCCGCCGTTTATCAGTCAGGGTGAAAAAGTTGTGGTCGGCACTGCCGAGGCCAACTATATCGAAAGAGCCAAATAATGTCGTATCTTTCTCCCACACTGACTTTGCTGGTTAACGCGGTTAAGAAGGCCACCTCGTCGTTGGACCGCGATTTCAGCGAGATCGAAAAACTTCAGTCTTCGGTCCGCAATTACCAGACTTTTGTCACCCGTTCGTTTGAAAAAGTTTCTCAAACCCTGCGCAACGAACTGATGCGGATTCGTCCCGATGCGGCGTTTGTCGAAAACAACCGGCCGCTGGGACGCGGTGCCTGTTTTATGGTCAATCCGATTGACGGCATCGGCAATTTTATTCGCGGCGTACCGTTGTTTGCAACCACGGTTGCTTACTGTGAAAACGGCGAGGTCAAAGCTTCGGTCGTTTACAATCGTGCCAGCGACGAACTGTATTTTGCCGAAAAAGGCAACGGCGCTTATAAGGAAGGTTTCCGCAATCATGAGCGTCTGCGCGTTTCGGCCACCAAAGAACCGGCTCAGGCGCTGGTCAGCGCTCAGATCGGTTTTCAGCACGGCAGTGCCGAATATACCGCCGCTTATCGCGATTTGTTTGCCGAAACCGACAATGTTCGCGTTTTGGGTTCGGTATCGCTCGAGATGGCAAATGTTGCCGCGGGCAAATTCGACGCCTGTCTCAGTCTGGGCAATCATTTGAATGCCGTTGCCGCCGGTTTGTTGCTGGTGCGCGAAGCCGGCGGATACGTTTATAACCTGAAACGTGCCGAATTCGCACCCGAAAAAATCGAGCAGGTTATTGTTTCCGATCAGATTGCCGCGACCAACGCTTCATTGGAAGCTTTGGTTGTCCGCCTGGCCGGATAGTAAAAAACGTCGGGGAGGCACGATGCGCAAATTCAGGCTGTGGTTGTCGGTTTCCGGTTGCTTTTTGATGTCTGCGGCTGCCGCACAGGAAGTATATGTCGATCTTTCGGTGTTGGATCAAATGGACGGCGGTTCTTCCGCATCCCGTCAATTGCCGTTTGACGATTCTTCTTTACAGTCGCTGCCGCGTCCCGTTGTTCGTCCTCACAATAAACCCAAGCTGAAAGCGGCACCGAAAACGGTGCCGCCGCAACCGTCAAAACCGAAGTTTGCGCCAGCAACGATAACGCCGCCGCCACCCAAACCGGCTGTCGTTGTCAAGGAAACGACCGTTGATTCGTTGCCGGCGCGTTTGCCCGAACCGGCAGTTGAAAAAAAGGTCCCGGTTGTTGTGCCGGTTGCTGCTCCGATAACGGAACCGGTTTTGAAAAAGGTTCCGGAAACGGCGGTTACGGAAGAAAAGGCGGACGTTGCCGCAGTGCCTGTTCAAGAGAACAAACAGCCTGTTGTTGCAGATCTGCTTTCGACGCGTCGGGAGGCGGCATCCGAAGTGCTTGAGCCTTTAATTCCGGTCGGTGAACCCGAAATCGCGGCCGATACCATCGTATTTATGCCCGGCCGCTCGGATCTGTCTTCAGAAAATTTGGAAAAACTGGCCGAACTGGCCGATGGTTTTAGACAACCCGGCAGCAACAAAATCATCATTTCCGCTTTCAATTATGATGACGGCGAAAACAGCTTTAAGAGCAAACGGCTGAATTTAAACCGGGCGGTGGCCGTTCGTTCCTATCTGATGACGCGCGGTTATACCAATTTCAGCATCAAAATTATTAATACAGACAATCAGCTGAGGAAAAATACCGCCGAAGTGACGGAAGAAGCCGACTGATTTGAAATCGGGAAAAAAATTAAAATTAATGCTTGCTTTATTCCAAACTCTAATGTATAAAAGCGGCAACTAGCAATTCGTTATGGAGAAAATAAGATGAAAAAAGGTATTCATCCGGATTATCATGAGATTACTTATGTAATGAGTGACGGCAGCGTTGCCACTACCAGATCGACCTGGGGAAAAGCCGGAGACAAAATGACTTTGGAAATTGATCCGAAATCGCACCCGGCCTGGACCGGCGTTTATCGTCTGGTTGATACCGGCGGTCAGTTGTCCAAGTTTAAGAATAAATTTGGTGCTTTCGGTCTCAAAACTTCCGACAGCGAATAGTATTTTTTAATACTATCTTAAATTTTTTCAATTAACCTGCATTCTATCAACGAATGTGGGTTTTTTGCTCACAAAATCTGTGCGCTGAAAACAAAAAGAAAGGACAAAACAATGACAGCTCCGTTAATGCCTAAGGCAACCGCCGTCTGGCTGGTTGAAAATACAACGTTAACATTTAAACAAATCGGCGATTTTTGCGAACTGCATGAATTGGAAGTACAGGCGATTGCCGACGGCGACGTCGCGTTTAATATTGTCGGTCTCAATCCGGTAACCGCCGGTCAACTGACCGAAGAGGAAATTGCCCGTTGCGAAAAAGATGCGACGGCTTCGTTAACGGCAGTTGAACCGGAACGAAACGTCAAAGTCCAAAACAGCAAAAACAAAAAAGTGCTGTCGCCGTCCCAGCGCAGCGACAAGCCGGCTGCCATTTTGTGGATTCTCCGCAATTGTCCCGAAATTATCGATTCTCAGATTTGTAAATTGATCGGAACCACCAAGCCGACCATTGCCGCCCTGCGTGACGGAACGCATCGCGATATGGCTAATCTGCGCCCCAAAAATCCGGTAGCGATCGGCTTGTGCAAAGAAAAAGACCTTGACGATGCGATCGCGGTTTCGAAAAAGTGGAACGAACAGAAAAATCAGCCGAAGAAAAAAACAGTCAAAAAGAAAAAGCCGGCTGCTAAAAAAGTGACGAAAGCGGCGGAAAAAGCCGCTGCCAAAAAGAAAGCAGCTTTGAAAAAAGCGGCGGAAAAGGAAAAAGCCGCTGCCAAAAAGGCGGCGGAAAAGAAAAAGGCGGCCGAAAAGAAAGCCGCTGCCAAAAAGAAAGCGGCCGAGAAAAAGGCGGCCGAAAAGAAAAAAGCGGCAGCCAAGGCTAAAAAAACAACGCTGAAAAAGAAAACTGCCGCCAAAAAAACAAGCAAAGCCAAAAAGGCCAAACCGGCAGTGGTTGAAGCATAATAAAAAACCCCGGGTTCTCCGGGGTTTTTTATTCTTTATGTCGTGGCCGTCCTGTCCTCGGCAGCAGTCGTTTTAAGGCAAAAAAATCTTGAAATCGCCCGGGGATGCTTATATACTCGACAATTGTTCAAAATTAGCGGGGAAAACTCAGATGTCAAAAATAAAAGTCAGATTTGCACCGTCGCCGACCGGATATATGCATATCGGCAATACCAGAACGGCGTTGTTTAACTGGTTGCTGGCTCAAAAATTGGGCGGCGAATTTATGTTGCGGATTGACGATACCGATAAGGAACGTTCCAAACCCGAATATGAAGCGGCTATCCGCGATGCCTTAAAATGGCTTGGCTTGAACTGGAAAGAAGAGGCCCGGCAATCGGCGCGTTTCGAACGTTATCGGGAAGTGACGGCCAAATTGATTGAAGAGGGATTGATTTATCCCTGCTTTGAAACTCCCGAAGAGTTGGAACTGATGCGCAAAAGTCTGTTAGCCAAAGGCTTGCCGCCGATTTATGACCGTCGGGCCTTGTCATTGAGCGAGGCTCAAATTGCGGCTTATCGGGCAGAAGGACGCAAGCCGCACTATCGTTTTAAGCTGACGGCCGGCGATATCGTTTGGGACGACATGGTGCGCGGACGTTGTCACTACCGGGCGGAAAATTTGAGTGACCCGGTTGTCATTCGTGAAGACGGCAGCTATTTATATCACCTGCCGTCGGTGATTGATGACATCGATTTTTCCATCACCCACATTGTTCGCGGTGAGGATCATGTCACCAACACGGCTTCCCAAATCAGAATGTTTGAAGCGGTCGGCGGTACGGTGCCGGTTTTTGCCCATCTGCCGCTTTTGACCGGAAAAGAAGGAAAGCTTTCCAAACGTTTGGGTTCCATCGGCGTTGCCGATTTGCGCGCCGAAGGGATAGAAGCGATGTCCATTTGTTCGTATCTGGCCAAATTGGGGACGTCGGAGGCGATAGAGCCCTATGCCGATCTTCAGTCTTTGGCCGCAAGTTTGGATTTTGATAAGTTGGGACGTGCTCAGCCGAAGTTTTGCGAGCAGGATCTGCAGCATTTTAATACCCGGCTGGTACGCGGTTTGGATTATCAGGCGGTGCGGGACCGGGTTGAGGTCGACGAAGCTTTTTGGAATGCGGTGCGCGGGAATCTGACGGTGCTGAAAGATATTGAAGTTTGGCAGGCCATCTGTCAAAAACCGGTTGTGCCGGTTATTGAAGACAAGTCTCTGACTGATGCGGCGGCCGCATTATTGCCTCCGGAACCGTGGGACGAAGAGACGTTTAAAAACTGGATTGAACAAATAAAACAACAGACCGGACGCAAGGGAAAAGATTTGTTTCATCCTTTGCGCAAAGCCATCACCGCGATGGAAAACGGTCCGGAATTGAAATTTTTATTGCCGTTGATCGGTCGCGAAAGAGTTTATCGCCGCCTGAACGGACAAAACGCATAGGAGAAGACAGATGCAGGAAATGTATTTACATAACACTTTAACCCGGCGCAAAGAAAAGTTTGTGCCTTTGGATGACAAAAAGGTGCGTATGTATGTTTGCGGACCGACGGTCTATGACCGCGCTCATCTCGGCAATGCCAAATCCGCCGTCGTTTTTGACGTTTTGAACCGGGTTCTGCGTCAGGTTTACGGCAAGCAAAATGTCGTTTACGTTTCCAACATCACCGATATTGACGACAAAATTCTCAACAAGCATCAGGAAACCGGCAAACCGATCGGCGAAATTACCCGCGAAACCTATCAGTGGTATCTGGATGACATGCATGCGCTGAATGTGGCAGATCCCGATTATCGGCCGCGGGCAACCGAGTTTGTCGGCGAAATGATCGAACTGGTTAAACTGTTGCTGAAAAACGGTCATGCCTATGAGGCCGAGGGCCATGTCCTGTTTGCAGTCGATTCGATGAAAAATTACGGTTATTTGTCGGGCCGAAGCATGAAAGAAATGCTGGCGGGCGCCCGGATCGATGTTGCCGATTATAAGAAAAATCCGGCCGATTTTATTTTGTGGAAGCCCTCGGAAGCGGGACAGCCGGGTTGGGACAGCCCGTGGGGGTTCGGACGTCCGGGCTGGCATTTGGAATGCTCGGCCATGAGTTCGAAGTATCTCGGCAACTCGTTTGATATCCACGGCGGCGGCTCCGATCTGATCTTTCCCCATCATGAAAACGAATGCGCTCAGTCAATGTGCGCTCATCCCGACGATTGTTTTGCCCGTTACTGGGTGCATGCCGGAATGCTGATGGTTGACGGCGTCAAAATGTCGAAGTCTTTGGGCAACTTCTATACCGTCAATCAGCTGATCGGAGAATATCCGGCGGAAGCGCTGCGGCTGCTGTTTATCAGCACCCACTATCATCAGCCGTTTAATTTTACTTTTGACGGTCTGAAGCAGGCGAAAACGGTTTTGGATAAGTTTTATAACGCGTTGTTGCGGGTGGCAGGCATTGCTGTCGAAAGCGTTGCGCCGGATGAGCGGGTTGTTGCGGCGCTTTGCGATGATATCAACACGCCGCTGGCAATTTCTTATCTTCACGATATCGTAAACAGTCTTAACAAAGCCGAGACAGATGCGGAAAAGCGGAAATACAAGTCTCTGTTGTTGGCTTCGGCCGAAGTTTTGGGACTGCTTTATCAGGATCCCGAAAGCTGGTTTAAGGGCGGCGCGGCGGATTTGATCGGCGAAGATCAGATAAACAAGCTGATTGAAGAACGTGCGTCGGCCAAAAAATCAAAAGATTATGCCAAAGCCGATGAAATCCGCAACCGGTTGAAAAATGCCGGAATTGTTCTGGAAGACACGCCTGCCGGAACCACATGGAAAAAAGCCGACTAGTTGATCAGGCGTTGAACCTGGGCTTTTTCGTTATTATGTTTTATTTGTGAAAAAACGGTATCGGCAAAAGATTTTTTTGCCATATAGGTAATAAACAGAGGCTCTTCAAGTTGCAGCTTTCCGAGTGTTTCTTCCAGAGCCTCAAAGCTTTTGTATATTTTACCGATTAACATGATATCACGTTCGTCGTCCGTATTCTGCATTAACTTTTTTCTGATATCCTGTCCCATTTTTTGTCCTCCTTCACTTATGGAATTGTTTTTAGGTTACAAAACGATTTTATCATAGCCGTCAAATTGCGGTAGTAGGTAAAATTCGGATCGAGTTAACCAAAAATAAGTACACGGATAAGGAGGAATAATTTGCCGCTAATCATTTGTTTTAGTAGGATTCATTTCCAACCCGGTTCAATATGCAAATCAGTTTTTGAAAAAAGGCGTATCTTTGCGAATTTGAACCTGAAATTTTTTTTCTGCATAATTATAAGTAATATAGCGTTGTTCCGACCAGTGCTCAACCATAATATCCACGACTCGGTAATGATGCCTGCGGTCGTAATCCGGCGCAAGGTCGGCAAGGTTGTGAATCAAAATTTTTAAATCACTCATAGGGGCCACCTCCTTATTTAGAAATAATATGTATTGTCAATCGATTAAAACAACCCCGTGAACTCATTGTTTTTACTAGACATTGGTTTTATCATTAATTCAATGTTGAACTATCGGCGAATCTCTTCTAACTTATGGTGATAATTTTCGAAAAAGAACGCGGAGTAAAAACAATGGAAGTCAAAACCAATGCAATGAGACTGCTGGACAAACATAAGGCGGTCTATCGTTCATATCGTTATGACGGCACGGTTGCCCTCAGCGGAATTGAAGTGGCGACCGTTCTCGGGCAAAACCCGAAGCAAGTGTTCAAAACCTTGGTCACCGTTGGCAAATCGCGGCAGAATTATGTGTTTATGATTCCGGTTGCCGAAGAGTTGGATTTGAAAAAAGCCGCTGCGGCCGCCGGAGAAAAAGCGGTGGAAATGGTCAAGTCAAGAGAACTGTTGGGATTGACCGGATATATTCACGGCGGCTGCTCGCCGATCGGGATGAAAAAAACTTTTCCGACTTTTATCGACGAAACCGCTGCCGGATTTGCAACCGTTATTTTCAGTGCCGGCAAAATCGGCTTTCAGATCGAGACTTCAATGGCCGAGTTGCAAAAAATCGTTCCCTTGAAAACGGCAGCGCTGACAGTTTAATGTTTTTTCCGGTTGTCGGTTTTTTGTTGTGCGGTTGACGAAACAATATGTTTTGACGGATTGACAAAAAACGGATCAGTGCTATAAACAATAATTGATACACAATTTTTAATATAACAATTTATGCAAGAAAACAAAATCATCGAAAAAGTCGCGATAAGCGATCAGGAAGCGCAGCAGGTGTTGGATCAGATCAAAGACATTATTGTCGAAACGGTCCGTTGCGAAGAAAAAGAACTTATTCTCAGTGCCCGCTGGAAAGATGACCTCGGTGCCGATTCGTTGGACATGGCTTTTGTCCTGATCGCCGTTGACAAAAAACTGGATATGTATGTCAACGATCAGGACGGGTGGGAGGCCGATTCTTCGCTGCGCGATACTTGCTGCGGAATCGCCCGCACTCTTAAGCAAACGGGACGTTTATAACGCCGCTTTTTTCAAGCCCCCGATACCGTCAAAGGACGGAATCGGGGTTGTTTTTATAATGAGGGCTGTTTGCGGTTGATGGCAATTTTTCGTTTCTTGTTTTGTTCGTCGGGAGACTTCGGAAAAACAATGCGCAAAATGCCGTTTTCAAAATCTGCCCGAGCTTCGTCCAGTTTCAGATCCCACGGCAGCGGAACGCAACGGCAAAAATATCCGTAAGAAAATTCGGAAAAATAGCTGTCATGGTCTTCTTCCTGTTGTTCCTGTTTTCTTTCGCCCGAAATGGCGAGGTAACCGTCCGAAGACATCTCCAAATCAATGTCGTCTTCTTGGACTCCCGGCATTTCGGCGCGAACGACCACTTCATTTGGGCTTTCGGTTATTTCAACTTTAGGCTGGTTGGGCGAAACGGCGTTTTTTTCTGCCGAAAAATCAAGCCAACGGCTAAAGAAGTTGGAAACCAAGGCATTCAGTTCTTTGGGCAGTCCGACTCGACTACGGCCGTGTTCCTGCTCATTTGACAATAGATCAGACATGGTAAATCTCCTATGATTCGGTTAAACAAAGCCATGTCTAATCAGGTAAGCCGCCTTGCGGCGCTTATCAAGAGGACCTCGTCAAAATATCAGGCCTTCAGTGCCCGCAAAGCATTGAGAACGGCGAGCACGGTGACGCCGACGTCGGCAAAAACGGCTCCCCACATGGTCATCAGTCCCGCGGCGCCCAACAACAGGAAAATGCCTTTGACAGCCAGTGCCAAAATAATGTTTTGACGGACAATGTTCATGGTTTTGCGGGATGCTTTGATTGCTTCGGCAATTCTTTCGGGGTTGTCGTCCATAATGACGGCGTCGGCAGCTTCGACGGCGGCGTCGGAACCGAGCGCCCCCATGGCAATTCCGACGTCGGCGCGAGTAAGAACCGGTGCATCGTTAATACCGTCGCCGACAAAAACGACGCTTTCGGAACCGCTTTGGGCGATCAGTTTTTCCAGCTCTGCCACTTTCTGTCCCGGCAGCAAACCGGCGCGGAAAGTGTCAATACCGAGTTGACGGGTGACATCTTCGGCGGTTTGCAATGTGTCGCCGCTCAGCATAACGGTGTCGATTCCCATTCGGTGCAAACGTCGGACGGCATTTTCCGCCGTATCTTTGATTTGGTCGGAAATAACCAATGCGCCGAGATAACGCTGATTTTTGGCCACATAGACAACGGTGCCGTTGACCGGTTGCGGCACGGCCGCGATTTTAAACTCTTGCATCATCTTTAAATTTCCGGCCAGAATTTCGTTGTTGCCGACAGTCAGCCGTACCCCCATTCCGGCAAGTTCTTCCGCTTTTCCCTCAATGGCGGTCGGGTCAGTTGACGGCATTGTCCGGCGAATCGACAAGGCAATCGGATGGTTGGAAATGTTTTCTGCCGCCACGGCAGCTTCGAGCAGTTCCTGCTTTTCCGCGCCGTCTTGCGGTATAATTCGCGATACTTCGAAAACGCCGCGGGTGAGGGTGCCGGTCTTGTCAAAAACAACGGTTCCGGTACGCGAAAGGGTTTCCAGATAATTGCTGCCTTTGATTAAAATGCCGTTGCGCGAAGCGCCGCCGATACCGGCAAAGAAGGTTAGCGGTACCGAAATGACCAGTGCGCAGGGGCACGAAATCACCAAAAATGTCAGGGCCCGTTGCAGCCATTGCGAAAAAGAGGCTTCCGGCATGATCAACGGCGGCAATACCGCCAGCAAAACGGCAGCACCGACCACGGCGGGGGTATAGCAGCGTGCAAAACGGGTAATAAACTTTTCGGTGCGGGCTTTGCGCGCATCGGCGTGTTCAACCAGTTCCAGAATTTTGGCTGCCGTCGATTCGCCGAAGCTTTTGTTGACTTTTATTTTCAGAACGCCGTTGGTGTTGATGCATCCGCTCAAAGCCTGATCGCCCGGATGCAGGGTGCGCGGCAGTGATTCTCCGGTCAATGCCGAGGTGTCAACGGCAGCTTCACCACTGATAACAATGCCGTCCAACGGGATTTTTTCACCGCTTTTTACCACGATAACCGTACCGACGGCTACCTCCGCGGGGGTTTTTCGGACCAAGGTGCCGTTCTCTTCCGCAGTAGCGGAATCGGGGCGAATGTCCATCAGGCGGGCAATTGAACGTTTGGACTTTTCAACCGCCTTGTGTTGAAAATACTCCCCGCTTTGATACAGAATCATTACCAGAACCGCTTCCGGGTATTCGCCGATCGCCAAAGCGCCGACGGTGGCAATTGTCATCAGTGCATTTTCATCCAACCATGCGCCGTGCAATAAATTTTTCAAGGCAAGCAAGACAATGTCCCAGCCGGCGGTAAAGTAAGCGGCAATAAACAGACCGATTTGCCATGAGGGGGCAGGCAGACCGCTGAACGCTGCAGCCGATAAAATCATTGCACCGGCAATTCGGTAAAGCATGTGTCTGTTTTCGGATTGATGATGGCAGCAGCCGCAACGGTTGTCCGTACAATGATGATGGTGATGATTGCACATGATGTCATCCTTATTTGAATGGTTGTTCAACTGTATTAATATTATAATAGTTGAACAATTGTTCAATTGTCAATAACAAAATAATAAAAATGCTTGTACTTCCCAAACGATTTGATTATTCTGGCTTTATGAAAACAACCGGAGAGAAGCCAAATGGAAAATAATGTCGCCGACTGTACAGCCTTAAATCCGCAGATTGTTGAAGATATCCGTCCGCAAATGCCGGAAGAAAACTTGTTGTATGGCCTTTCCGATTTTTTTAAGGTGATGGGAGATCCGACCCGGATTAATATTCTGTGGGCGTTGGAAAAACAATCGTTTTGCGTCAGTGATCTGGCTGTTTTGCTGAATATGACCAAGTCCGCGGTTTCTCACCAACTGAAAATTTTGCGTACCGCCAAGCTTGTCCGTGCCGATAAAAAAGGCAAAAACGTATGCTATTCTCTCAATGACGACCATGTGCGGATTATTTGGGAAAAAGCGCTTGAGCATATGTGCGAATAAAACATCAGCGGCTTTGCCGACAAATCCATTCCATAATCAGGTCAACGACATAGCGCTGTTGTTCGACGGTCAGTTCAATGCCGGGAGAAATGCGATGCCATTTGTACAGGCATTGCCGGCAACAGGTTGCGGTTGCGTGCTGGGCAATAAAAACCGGATGCCCGCACATCGGCGTTTGTTTGCCGTCGTTGGCAATCTGTGCCGGGACCAGCCGTTTGGAAATAAAGTCTTCGGCATGTTTGCGGGTAACCGCCGTTCCTTTTTGCCGCACATATAATATTTCGGCCGTCCGCAACCGGAAACGCCGACGAAAATCAGACCGGTTTAAGCGTTCGAATATATCTTCCGTAACCATTTTGATTCCTTTCAATAAATCATAACCGAAGCTGTCGTGACTGTAAACGGGATTGTTATTGAGACGGCTTGACATTCTTTTTATAAAGTCTTATTTGGTTGACATATTTGACAAAAACAATTACCATAAAACCGAGATCTTAATTATATTGTGTAATTTTTATAATATGGCTTATGAACAGAGTAATAACATCTTTTCAAGCTCAGTCTCACATCGCTGATATTGTTGCCGATCCGGGCGAATATTCGGTGTTTGACTATGCATATGCCTATGCGCTTGCCGACAAGTTCTTCAAAATGGGGGCTGCGTCGGTTGAAACAAAGCCGGAGGCTGTGGAAGAATTCTGGATCACGGCGAAGGAGTATATCACTCTTTTGTTGGAGGAAAACGAAGAGTTTGCCGGGGTGCAGGCGGTTGAAATCTGTCAGAAAGTGACGGAAACCGGGGAAATTCGGGATCAGGAGGAACTGGTTCGGCTTTTGTACCTGGCCTTTGCCTATCTTGATGTCTGCTATGCCGAAACAGGAGCTGCCGATCCTTTCTGGCAGTGTATCTACAATGCCTGCGCGATTGTTTTCGGGATAGACGACTATCAGCCGGGTAAAAACTTTCTGTCGAGTTTCGAGGAAATAAAAGAGCACCGCGCCTATCTGAAGAGCCTGTTGCCCGCCGCGAAAAACGAACAGGAACAAGATGCCCTGCTGGACGGTATCCTGGCGTTGGACAAAGTACTGAAAAACGCGCCGCCCGAAAGTTGACGACGCCTTTAACGTTCTGTAAAAAAACTCCCTTAAACGGGAGTTTTTTATATGAAAGATATTGATTTTAAGCCTAACCGCAAAAATGAATTGATTTTGGACAAAAATATGTGTATAAAGAGTAAGAAGTTGGGAAAAATGGGATATGTCTGACAAAACGTCTTTTGAAAATTTGATGAAAAAAGTGCAAAATGCCGTCAGCCGTTTGGGTGCGTCCAAGACGGCGGTTGAAACTTTGTCGCTGGCGATGGCACTGAGTGCCGGTTCGGCCAAAGCGGAGAAAACGGCGTTGCAGGATCCGAAGGTTGCCGACAACGAGCATTTTCTGGATGTTGAAGAGATGAACGCGGATGCGGCAAACCGTGAAGATACGGCCGATTATCTGGATTATGCGCAAACGACCGAAAATGACGAATATCAACTTGCCCAAAAAATGGGATTGAAAGCGGCAAAAGACCGCAAAGGAAAAATCCGGGTGGTCAGCATGGGGCCGAAAACCCGCATGATCGTCGATGCCAAACATGCCGGAGATCTCAAAGCAGCGTATATTCGTCGTCAGCGCGAAGCTTTTTATAGGGAAAATGCCGGCAAAGTTATTATCCGCCGGAAAACGCTTTCCGAAGTGCGTTGTCCAGACGGCGGCGTGCGTTTGGGCGGTTACAGTTTCAGCAGTAAAAGCATCAATCTCAATAAGCTGGTTAAAGGCAAAAATGAGACCTTGTCGGCCAAAGACGAAGCCATTATCTCGAAGGTAAATTGTGCAATGCCGAGAACCCGGTTGCACGAACGCGGTCATGAATATGCCGACCGTCAACATGTCTACGGTCCCGGCATCAGTCCGGAACAACGCGCGATTGTCAATATGAACGACGAAATGGCTGCCGTTGCTTCTGAGTTGTATTTGTGCATCTGTTATTACCGGCAAAAAATTGAACAGGGTGTTCCGGCGCAAAGAGCCCTGCAGGTTTTTGATCAGGGCGATATTCATTTTGCCTTTTTCCAGCAGGCGGTGGCTGCCGGAATGGATCCGCTCGGTCCCGAAGGACAAAAACTGATGGTGCGGGGCACCTGCAAAATGTGGACCGAACAATATGCCAAAGGTTATCAGGCTCAGTTGGTCACGGCCGGATTATATAATTTGGACGACACGGATATCGGCGGCATCGTCGTCGGTGACCGGGTGGAACTGAAAAAACGAATTCGCGACATTTGGGCTGCTGTCGGCAATAACCCGGGGATCCGGGAGTTGGGACTGCCGTTGTTAAGCGGGCTGGAAAAATATGTCGAAATGGATAAAGTGAGTTGTTTGCCCGAAAACATAAAACAAGAAGTACGGCGCCGTCTGGCCGTCAAGATTGAAGACAAAACCGGTCTCAGCGAAGCCGAAATCAATGCGGTGTGCCGTTGCCTCAATCAAACTTCTTCTGATGCCGAACGTCAAAAGGAACTGACCGATTATCTGCAAAATCTCAATGCCGCCGAGTTGCTCAAAGAACAGCAAAAACCCCAGCCGACGACTGCCGAACCGGAAACTTACGGCCCGCGCCCTTGGGGTCGCGATAACTGTCGTTGGTAAATCTGCAATTTAACGGCTTTCGCGGGATAATTTCGGATAAATATGTTGTCTTTACGTGCTGCCGGTTTATGTATTCTCTGTTGCGTTTCGGAATAATAATCGGCGTTTGACAGCCGGTGATTTCTTTTTTATCGCTCTTACATTTCTTTGATGACGCGGGCAGGATTTCCGGCAATGACAACATTATCCGGAAAAGATTTAGTCACCACGCTCCCTGCGCCGACAACAACATTGTTGCCCAACGAAACTCCCGGAAGAATGGTTACACCGCCGCCGATCCAAACATTATCGCCGATTGTCACTTTTTTCGGCAAACCTATTCCCTCGGCTCTTTCATCCGGCGTCAGCGGATGAGAAATTGCATAAATGCAGGTTTTAGGTCCGATCATACAGTTATCGCCGATGATAATCGGTGCAGCGTCAAGAAAAACGCAATCAAAATTGGCAAAAAATTTTTCACCTAAAAAAATATTATAACCATAATCACAATGAAACGGCGGTTTGATCATGATATTTTCGCCGCATTTTCCGAAGAGTTGTCGTAGGAGTTGTTTCCTTAAAATGATTTCATCTTCGGAAGATCGATTAAATCTTTCGGCTAAAGTACGGGCATCGCTTTTATCTTGCATCAGTTCGGCATCGTTTGTTTTGAAAGCTTCGCCCGCAAGCATTTTCTCTTTTTCTGATTTCATTTTGGTTCCTTATGTGTTTATTATGCTTGCAGGATAAGATAAAAACGGAAAATAAAAAAGAAAAATCGTGTTGAAATTCGGCAGGTGTTTGTTTCTGCCGAATTAAAGGGTAAAATTTAACCTGCCGTTGATGCGGGTGATCTTTTGCGGATAATTCGTTGAATAAGCTTAATCCAAATTTTGCAGTTGCTGCCGGGTTTGTTCGCACCAGTCTTGTCGATACACGTCTTACGTGCATTTTTGCCTACTGCAATAATAGCAAAACAAGTACAAAGCAATATATCACTTGAATTGTCAAAGTAATTTTAGTGTTTCAACCGCACTTTGTTTTATTTTGTCAACCACCTTATTAAACCTTAAAGTACTTAATTTTAATTAAGGTAATTATTAAAAGCAATTTTTATTGAGTTCAAAATTAACTGATTGATTTACAAAAGAAAAACGGCAGTTTTTATACCTGCCGCTTGTATTGGTGAGCCCGACGGGATTCGAACCCATGACCCTTTGATTAAAAGTCAAATGCTCTACCGACTGAGCTACGGGCCCTCATCAATAACGAAGCAAGGTATAATAGATAAAAAACAGTTAGTCAATAAAAAAAATTCAAAAAAATTAAAAATTGTAAAAAATAGTTTATTTGTTAAAAATTGTATGTTATCATCCATTTCAAATTTGATTATTAAACTTTGTTTTAAGGATTTGGGATATGTCAGATAGTAAGAATTCACAGCAGGCCGGACGTTATGATATGCTGCAGAATGCTGCCGGAGAGATACTGATTATTATCGAATACCGCGAGGGAGGCCCGGAAAATCCGCGTCTGGTCTATGACGGCGGCGAACAGGCTCTGTTGTATCGCAGCCGCGAAAGCGCTTTCATGCTGAATTCTATTGCTGCCGAAGCACGGATGCCGTTAAAATCGGTTAACGAAGTGTTGATGGTCGAAATTGAAAATGATGACGTAGCCCGTGAATACAAGGTTCCGGTCCGTGTGGTTAAAAACCTGCAGGCGTTGGCATAAAACGGGCGGCGATAAACGATAATTTGGATGAGGGCTTTAAAAGCCCTTATTTCTTGTTATTATACACAGCTGTAATATAAAAAGACGGAAGAATATATGCTGGTAAATTTGCTCTTTTTGATTTTAGGTGCCGGACTGATTTCGGAACTGGTTCCGAAAAACCGGCTGCCGGTCTTGTGGTCGTTGTTTTCTTCCGCGGCGGTCATGTATTTCCTTTACCGGCTTTATCTGTTGGGCGCCGCGCCCGACTTCCGGCTGGTTTATCCGTGGCTCAAAATCCCTAATCTGTCGATAAATCTCGAAATTACGATTAATGCTCATAATATTTATTTGGTGTCGGCACTGTTAGCTTTGGCCGTGTTGGTATTGATGCAAAACACTTTTGGTTCCGAGACCGCCAAAAATGCTCTAAACGGCCTGGTGCTGCTTAACCTGTTGTCTGCCCTGATGCTGGTTTTTTCGGCAAACTATATCCAAATGCTGGTGGCGGTAGGCGTTTCCGATGTGCTGGTGTTCAGTATTATCAATAAGGTTGAAGCCAAAAAGAGGTATATTTATGCCAACTTTTTAGCTGACATCGGATTGGTAAGCATTTTTGCGGTTATTTTGGGACAAAGCGGCAACATTGAGCTCCGGCCGTTGGCCGATTATGCGCGACTCGGCCATCATAAAGACTTTGTGGCCATTATGCTGCTGTTGTGCATTTTTATTAAAACCGGCCTGTTTTTGTTTCAGGGGACTTATACCGGCCTTCGGTTGCTGGGTTTTAACCGTCTGAATTTAATTTTATTTACCGCCACGCCGTTAACCGGCTATCTGTTGTTGTTAAAAACCGAGTCGCTTTTGACGATTTCGGCCTATTCGTATCCGTTGTTGAAAATATTTGCGCTGGCTTCGATTTTGTGGGGCGCTTACGGAGCGCTGATTATTGACAATCTTCGTCAGAAAGCGGTTTATTTTGCTCTGATGTTTTGGGGACTGGTATATGCTTTTGCGGCTTTCGGCAGCCGGTTGGCTTCTTTGGATTTTGCCATGCTTTTGATGGCAGCGTTTTTGTTCAGCCAAATTTTATTGTTGATCAGTGTTGCCGCCTCAAATGAAAACACAGTGTCGGAAATGGGCGGTTTTATCAAAAACCTCAAATTCACTTTTTTGCTTATTGTCGCGGTTTTATCGGCTTATTTCAGTGCGCTGCTGATGTTGCAACCGGACAATATCCGGTTGGTGTGGGGATATATTGTGTTGTTTGGCCTCGTGTCTTCTCACGTCATCGGCCAGATTTTGCTCGGGGAAAGCCATGCTGACGAACGGGTGCAGGCGATGCTGCATAATCCGCCGGCGTTGATGTGGCTGCCGGTGGCGTGTATGGCCGCCGGAATGGGATATTATTTTCGGATTGCACCGTTTTATCTGGTTCCGGTGTTGGGCGGCTGGTTGTTGTTGTTTGCGGTGCGTCCCCTGCGTAAACTTGACCGCTGGTATGAGAGTGATACGGTACAGGAAGCGGATTATCTGAATACGCTTTACGAATTGCTGATCATTACGCCGATAAAAGTCATCGGCCGGGTCTTGTGGCTGACGGTGGACTTCATTTTTATTGAAAGAACGATTATCAATTCGGTCCAAAATGCGCTGAAATTTATGATCTTTATTTTCCGCCGTATTCATTCGGGAACTCTCGGCGGGGCAATTTTGTTTATTCTGCTGGGGTTTGCGGTGATCTGGTGGAGTTGGCGGTATGGAGGCTGACAAATGGAAAATCTGAGTTCATTGGTAAATGCCGTCATTATGGTGCCGCTGCTGGGGGCGCTGTTTGCTTCGCTTTCGCGCGAAGGCGCCCGCAAAACGGCGGGAAATGCTCTGGCGGTCGGCATTTTTACCGTTCTTTCCAACCTGGTGGTTTTGTGGCGCACCGCATTGCAGGTTGACGTCAGCAAAGACGGCTGGCAGGTGGTGGAAAAATTTAACTGGCTCGAAAATCCGAAAATTGAGTTGGTCTTCGGCATAGATGTTTTTTCCCTGATGCTGATTGCCGCCGTTCATTTGGCGGTTTTGCTGGGTATGATCGGGGTTCGTCACAATACCTACCGCCAAAAGGCGTTGATCGTCTTTTCGCTGATGTTTCTCAGTATGATCAGCGGTTATTTTCTGACGTCCGATTTCTTTTCTTTTTATATCTTTTTTGAGGCGATGCTGTTGCCGTTGTTCATGTTGATCGGAATTTTCGGCGATATCAAAAAACAGCCGGTGTTGTACCGGTTCTTCCTCTATAATCTGTTGGGAGCGGTGTTTTTGTTTATTGCGCTGGTGGTTTTATACAATTATCAGAACGTGAGTATCCGTGAAGTCAGCCGGATTGTTTTGGGCCGCCGGTGGGAAGTGTTGGTGTGGGGCTCTATTTTTATTGCTTTTTTGTCGCGGATTCCGGTTTGGCCGTTTCATTACTGGATTGCCTCGGTAAACGTCAACATCTCCAACCCGTTGGTTTTTATCATTGCCAATCTCATTCCGTTGAGCGGCGTTTACGGTCTGGTGCGTTTTTTCCCGGTTAATGCACCGGAAGCGCTGGATCCATACCTGTTGGTTTTGGAAGTTGTCAGTATCGTGACCATGCTGATGATTGCGCTGATCGGGTTTGCCAAGCGTGATATTCAGTATAAAATATTTGCCTATATGACGGTTTATTACATTATGTATCTGCTGGGGGCTTTGTTGCCGACCGACGCCCTGTTGATGAATATCGGCTTTTCGCTCTTTTCCTATCTGATCATTATGGCGGCGCTTGAAGTGATGGTAGCCCATATTGACAACGAACGTCAATGCAACGAGATCAGCGAATGCGGCATTTTGTGCAATATCCGCCGCACCTCGTGGGTGTTCTCTTTTTTGATTTTGGCTGCCATCGGGATGCCGTTGTCGTCGATGTTTTTAAATAATATGGTGATTTTTGCCGGCTTGCTGAAATTTAATATCCAAATGGCAGTCTGTATTTTGTTGGCAATTGTCTTAAGTTCGGTCAGTTTGCTGCAACAGCTGTTTTATCTTAAGTATCCGCCCGATACCGAAGAAGTTTTGCCGGCGCCGAACGGAGAATGTACGGCGGCGGATATTTCGCCGCGGATTTTTGCGGTGATGCTGCTGACGGCGGCGCTGCTGATTTTGTCGTTTGTCAATCCGTTGTGGTTTATCGGGTAGGAGAAAAGAATGCTGGTCAATTATATCGCTTTGCTGCCGGAAGTTGTTTTAATCCTCGGAATGATTGTGAGTTTGACGGTACGCCTGCTGCGCCGCGGCAACACGCCGAAGACCTTTTTTACGATGGCCAAATGGACAATTGTCGTAACCATGATGCTGACGGCGGTTTTTTATAATCAAAACGCCGGTGCATATTTCAGCAACAATAATTATACAACCTTGTTTAAAGTGATTATCTGCATTTTTACTTTGTGGTGGAGCTCGCTGTCGCTGAAGCGCTTTCAGAGCCGTAATATCTCCAGTTTTGCTTTTTACTTTTTGATATTGTTCTATTTGCTCTGTTTTTTGCTGGCGATTTCCTCCCGTTCGCTGTGGGTGTTGGCAGCGGCCTTAATTCCGTGTCAGCTGCTCAATTATCCGTTGTTGAAAATTGATGCCGAAGAACAGTTCTATCCGCGCTTTCGCCGTTATCTGCTGTTTGCCTTTCTGTTTTCGGCCGCTCTGGGCGCCGGTGTTGCCGCATTGCAGCATTATGCGGGTACGGTCGATTATGCCGGGTTGGAAGATTTTCTGAACCAAACGCCGTCTCCCGGCTGGCAGATTGAAGTTTCGTTTGTGCTGATCATGGTATTTTTCTTGTTTGCGCTGGGGGTGGCACCGTTTCATTTTTGGTTTGCCGAAGTGGTCTCGGGCGCTGTTTTGCCGGTCGGCGGCTATCTGACGGTGGTGCCGGTGTTTGCTTATTTTGCCTGCCTGATCAATTTGATTGTCAATGTTTTTTATCCGCTTTATGACTGGTTTATGCCGGCATTGCTGATGTTTGGCGTATTGTCGGTCTTTATCGGTGCGATCGGGGCCAACAGCGAAGATAACCTGCGCCGTATCTTTGCCTATGCCAGCCTTTATTATACCGGCGTTCTGATTATTGCGGCGGCGGATGTCAATGATCAGAGTCTGCTCGGCGCTTTCGTTTATCTGCTGGTATATATCATGGCGATTTTCGGTGTGTATACGGTGTTTTTCGGTTGCCGCAGCAAAGGAGAGTATTTGCGCGAATTGAGCGAAATCCGCGGCCTTTCGACTCAGCGGCCGTTTGTGGCTGCCGCGTTGCTGGTGTATATGATTTCTCTGATCGGCACGCCGCCGCTTTTGGGCTTTTTGGGCAAGCTGTCGGTAATCAATGCTCTGGTGACCGGAGGCAGCTACGGCTTGATGGCAGTGATTGCGTTTTCGATGCTGATTTTGGTTTATGCCTATCTCAAAATCATCACCGTTATCTATTTTGAGCCGCGCAACATTAGCTTTGACAGAGTTGACAAAGGGGTGTATATATATCTGGCGGTTAATATACTGCTGATCGCAATCACTGTGTTAAATCCCAAATATCTGATGCACGATGTTGAAATGATGCTGGTGGCAATTTTGTAAGTGAGGAGCCCCGGAAATGTGGCAATGTTTTGAATATGACGAACTGGGAAGCACCAACGACGAGGCGGTGCGTTTGTCGGCCTCGGCTGCCGGGCGCTGTTTGGCGGTTACGGCAAAAAGACAGACCGCCGGCCGCGGCCGCCGCGGACGCAACTGGCAGAGCTTGGAAGGCAATTTGTTTTTATCGCTGGCATTGCCGTTTGATCTGAAAAACTGCGGCGCTTTGGTACTCATTTCCGGGTTGGCGCTTTTGCAGGCGGTGAAAGAGCTCGGCCCGACGGCCGATATCGTCCTCAAATGGCCCAACGACGTCTTGCTAAACGGCGCAAAAATATCGGGTATTCTGTTAGAAAAAGGTGTCGGCGATTATATGATTGTCGGGATCGGCGTCAATTTGAAAGCCGCCCCGGAAAGCGGAACCCTTTACCGGGTGACCAGCCTGCAGCAGGCCGGGATAGTTACCGACCGCCGGGTATTTATGGAGAAATATCTTAACTGCTTTGACGGATTGTATGCCCTGTGGGCGCAAAAAGGAACCGCGGCGGTTGCCGCATTGTGGCAGTCTTATGCCAAAGGGATCGGCGACCGAATTTGCGTGCGTACCGCCAAAGAAGAAAAAAACGGCATTTTTACCGGTCTTGACGATCAGGGAATGCTGATTTTGCAAACGCCCGCCGGCCGGGAAGTTATCGGTGCCGGAGATGTATTTTTTGAAGATGAAAGAAAAAGAGAAAATGATTAATAAATTTGAAAAAGAGGGATTGTATTTTATAACCCTCGGCGGCGCCGACGAGATCGGCATGAATATGTATATATATGCCCACAACGGCAAGTTCATTATGGTTGACGCCGGTTACGGTTTTTTGAACGACAATTATCCCGGAATGGATCTTTGCTTTGCCGATGCTTCGTTCTTTGCCAATTATGCCGAGGATTTTGAAGGAATTTTTATTACCCACGCTCACGAAGATCATTTCGGCGCGGTAGCTCAGGTATGGCCGCTGCTGAAATGTCCGGTTTACGGCAGTGAATTTGCGTTGGGACTGATCCGCAACCGTCTGCGCGAATGCAGGCTGGACGGACAGGTGCCGCTCAATCCGGTGGCAGGACATCAGACAATAAAAACGGCAAATTTTTCGGTTGAATTTGTACCGGTGGTCCATTCGGTGCCCGAAACGGCGGCGCTGGTGGTTAAGGCCGCCGGCAAAACGGTGGTCCATGCAACCGACTGGCGTTTTGACGACAGCGCGCTGAAAATTCTGCAAACCGACTATGCCGGTTTGGAAAATGCCGGAAAACAGGGTGTGGATATGTTTGTCTGCGATTCGACCAACATTGAAGTCGAAACCGCTTTGCCGAGTGAGTTTGAAGTGCGCCAATGCCTGATGAAACTGATTCCGGGTTTGAAGAAAACGGTTGTGGCCACTTGTTTTGCCTCTAACCTGACCCGGTTGGAAAGTCTGATTTTGGCTGCGGACGCCGCCGGACGGACGCCGATTTTGATCGGCCGCAGTTTGCTTAACAATATGAAAGTGGCCAAAGAAATCGGATATTTCAAGGATATGCCGCGTTGTTACGATATTAAGGAAGCGATTGATATTCCTTCGGACAATGCGCTTTATATCTGTACCGGATCACAGGCCAATTATCGTTCCGCCCTGACTTCTATTGTCAACAACCAAAGCCGCTACGTTAAATTGGGCAAAGGGGATACGGTGATTTTCTCGTCCAAAATTATTCCCGGCAACGAAGAAAAAATCAGTGAAATGCAGGAAAAGCTGATTGCCCAGGGGGTTAACGTGATTACCGATCGCGATGAGCTGGTTCATACCTCCGGCCACGGCAGCAAAGAAGAAATCTGCAAAATGTATCAGATTCTGAAACCGCGGCTGGTGCTGCCGGTTCACGGCGACAAGAAGTTTATTCGCGAACATAAGCGTTTTGCGGCCGAATGCGGCATTAAACAAGTCATGAGCATGGAAAACGGCGACGTGCTGCAGCTCAAAGGGGACCAGGCCAAAATTGTCGGCACTGTCCCCACCGATACGCTGGCGGTAGACCGGACGGAGATTGTGTCGCTCAATTCCGAAGTGGTTAAACGACGCAAGCAGATTGCCTATAACGGCAGTGTGTTTATCAGTGTTATTTTCGGTGAAAAATGGGAACTGATTGCGCTGCGGATATCTTCGAAAGATATTTTGGAACCCGATGCGTTTGCTGCCTTGCGCGACCAGATTGTCGAAGACGTTTCGGAGGCTTTGCCCGATGTGGTGGCAGGACTGCACTATAGAGAAACGGCAATTCTCGACTATATTCGGGTGCAGGTACGGCGCAAAATCGAAAAAGCGACCGAGATGAAACCGGTCACCTTTATTCACTTTTATAAGCTGCCGCTGGTGGAAGAGAAAGTGGAACTGGAAGACGACGTTGACGCCGGTCAGCCGCTGATTATTTATCCTTCACCCGAAATAGAAGGCTAAATCCGAACTAAACGGTGGGGCAGTTTTGTTCCACCGGCAGATAAACCGCAAAGGTGGTTCCGTCGGCGGCGGTGGAGGTTACGCGCATATTGCCGCGATGACGGATCAGAATATGTTTGGCAATCGCCAGTCCCAGACCCGAACCTTTGATGTTTTTGTTCTTGTGGGTCTGCATGCGGTAAAATCGTTCGGTCAGACGGGTAACATACTGGTCGGATATTTTTTCGCCGAAGTTGTGAACGGCAATCACGATTGCTTTGCCGCCGGCGACTTCGTAAGTTTTGGACGGCGGCACGGCTTCGGCCTTTTGGGCAGAGACGGTGATGGTGGTGTTTTCTTCGCCGTATTTGATGGCATTGTCGCACAAATTTTGCACCAACTGCCTTATTTGTCCGTAATCGGCGGTTATTTCCGGCAGGTCGGGTGCGATGTTCAATTCGAATTTGACATTGCGGGCACGCGCTTTCAGCATCAGGGCGTTGGTAACGTCTTCGGCGATCGGGGGCAGGCTGATTTTTTCTTCCGGCGCCTGGTCCTGCGTCATTTCGATTTTGGAAAGCGAAAGCAGGTTTTCGATCAGCATCGACATATAAGCGGCTTGTTCGCTCATGATTTTAAGAAAAGTGTCGCGGGCGGTTTCGTCGTCTCGGGCTGAGGTCTGAAGCGTTTCGATAAAGCCGGAAATAACCGACAGCGGCGTGCGCAATTCGTGACTGGCGTTGGCAACAAAGTCCGACTGCATTTTTTCGATCTTGGTGGCTTTGGCAAAGTCATACAGCGAAATCACCGCAACCGCGCGTCCTTTTGAAATCCACGGCAGCTGTTTGATGTGAGCATACAGTTTTTGCATGTTTTCTTCATTGTCGGCTTTGTTGCCGCGGTTGACATAAAAAATCAGGTTTTCCGATTCGCTTTCCGAGCGCAGCACTCTTCCGACCGCATTGATAAAATTGTTGGAGGAGAAAATGGTTTCCACTTTGCAATCGGTAATGTTGTCGCCGAGCAGATTGCGGGCGGAAATGTTGGCGCCGAGAATGTTGCCGGAACGGTCAATCATCAAAATCGGATCGGGCAGGGTATCGAGGACGGCGGTGTCGGATATTGTCTGTGCTTCCAGCTTTTCCGCCTTTTCGGTCCAAAAACGGTGCATTTCGTTAACGGCGGTTACAATCTGCCGGGTATCGCTTTCGGTAAGGTCAAAATCCTGATCGGCAATGTTTTCTTCTTTGGAGAGGCGAAAAATGTATTTGCGGATTTGTTGCAATTCAAAAGTGAGCGGAAACAGCCACACGATGTTAAATAAAATAATTGAGGCATAGGCCATTACCGCAATGCTTGCCGGCAGCAGTTTCAGAGCCACCAACATGATAAATACCATTGCCGGCGGCATCGACAGCGCCAGAATGCGGTTGGCGAAGTTGGTATCCTTTTCAATTTCGAAAAGCTTGCTCCGGCGCTTGTGAAACATGGTGATAATCCTTGAAGTGTGTTAAAAAAAGATAGACTACTGATAATAGTAATATATAATACAATACGTTTAAATTTGTTAAATATCGAATGGTAAAAGCAGACTATGACAGAAGGAAAAACACCCGTCTTGACGCCGATGATGGCACAGTACCTCGAGACCAAAAAAGCCTACCCGGGCTATCTCCTGTTTTATCGAATGGGCGATTTTTATGAAATGTTTTTTGACGATGCGGTAGAGGCCTCGAAAGCGCTGGACATTGCCCTGACCAAACGCGGCAAACTCGAAGGCGAAGACGTGCCGATGTGCGGGGTCCCCTTTCATGCTTACGAAGCCTATTTGGCACGGCTGATAAAGCACGGTTTCAAAGTGGCGATTTGCGAACAGATGGAAGATCCCAAAGAAGCCAAAAAACGCGGCGCCAAATCGGTGGTGCGCCGGGATGTGATCCGCCTGGTTACCGCCGGGACGCTGACCGAAGACAATCTGCTCGATTCTCGCCGCAACAATTTTTTGCTGAGCCTGGCCAAAACCGGCGATACATTGGGGGTTTCGTGGCTTGATTTGTCGACCGGCGATTTCTTTTTGGAAGAAGTCTCGCTGAGGAACAAACCTGAAGCCGTTGTCGTCAGCGGATTGCTGTCACGCCTGAATCCGGTGGAAATCCTGATATCCGATAATTATCTGCAATCTCCGAAACTGTTTGAACTTTTTAACGAATACCGCAAAAAACTGTCGGTGTTGCCGCAGGCGCGCTTTAATGCCGAGAATGCCCGCCGCAATCTGCTGCGGCTGTTTAAGGTGGAAACCCTGGATGCTTTCGGCAGTTTCAGCCGCGCGGAAATCACCGCTGCCGGCGTCTTGATGGATTATGTCGAAACCACTCAGAAAGGGCAAATGCCGCGGGTGGAAAAGCCGGTCAAAATCTATGAACGGCAGGTAATGGAAATCGACGGCGCCACCCGCCGCAGCCTTGAATTGCTGGAATCGTCTTCCGGTGACAAAAACGGTTCGTTGCTGGCGGTGCTTGACCGTACCGTTACCGGCGCCGGAGCGCGGATGCTGGCCGGGCGCATCGCCAGTCCGCTGGTCGATACCGCCGAAATTGCCGAACGTTTGAATGTGGTGGAATTTTTTATCAACGAAGATTTTATCCGGCAGGATCTTCGTCTGCTGCTGAAATCTTGTCCCGATATCGAACGGGCGGTTTCCCGCCTCAGTCTGGAACGGGGCGGTCCGCGCGATCTGGCGGCGCTTAAGGCAACGTTGGCGGCGGTGCCGAAACTGAAAAATATTCTGGCTGCCAAGTCGAAAAACAATCTGGACGGCGTACTCCCCGAAGCGCTTAAAAAAATTGTATCGCGACTGGGACATCATGAAAATCTGGTCGACGAGCTGGAACGGGCGCTGGAAGACGAACTGCCGCTGCTGCCGCGAGACGGCGGTTTTATCCGCGAAGGCTATTATCCGCCGTTGGACGAAATCAAAAGACTGAAAAACAACAGTCAGCAGGTAATATTGCAGCTGCAGGAAAAATATGCCGCCGCGACCGGGATTGCAAACTTGAAAATCAAGTATAACAATTTGATCGGCTATTTTGTCGAAGTTCCGGTGAAGTTTGCGACTCAGATGCTGGAAAACAAAGATTTTATTCATCGCCAGTCGGTTCTGAATGCGGTGCGTTTTACCACGGTGGAACTGACCGAAGTCGAAAACGAAATCCGCGGCGCCGGAGAAAAATCGCTTGCCACCGAACTGGAATTGTTTAACAAGCTGGTTACCGAAATCCGCATTGCTGCCGATGATATCTCCCGTACCGCCAAAGCGCTGGCAGAACTTGACGTCGGCTCAGCCTTGGCCGATTTGGCGGCGGAAAAAAGCTATTGCCGTCCGGCGGTTGACGACTCTTTTTGTTTTGAAATTGCCGAAGGGCGTCATCCGGTGGTGGAAGCATCGCTGTCCCGGGAACACGGCGCGGCCTTTGTCGGCAACGATTGCCGTTTGGGTGGCGACAACAGCAATATCTGGTTGATTACCGGTCCCAACATGGCCGGTAAGTCCACCTTTTTGCGTCAGAATGCGATCATTGCGGTGATGGCGCAGATCGGTTCGTATGTTCCGGCCAAAAGTGCGCATATCGGCGTCGTCGGCAAGCTGTTCTCACGTGTCGGCGCTTCCGACGATTTGGCGCGCGGGCGCTCGACCTTTATGGTGGAAATGGTGGAAACCGCCAGCATCTTAAACCGGGCGGACGAACGCTCGCTGGTAATTTTAGATGAAATCGGACGCGGAACCGCCACCTTTGACGGTTTGTCAATCGCTTGGGCGGTGGTGGAACATCTGCACGAGGTCAATCGCTGTCGGGCGCTTTTTGCCACCCATTATCATGAGTTGACCTCCCTGGTCGGCAAGCTGCATAAAATGTCGCTGCACTGTATGCGGATTAAGGAATTTAACGATGAAGTGATCTTTTTGCACGAAGTCATTGACGGTGCCGCCGACCGTTCTTACGGCATCCACGTGGCCAAATTGGCTGGGTTGCCGGCGGTTGTGTTAAAGCGGGCCGAACAGGTTCTGGCATCATTGGAAAACGACAAGAAGAACACAAATATTAAAGCGTTGGCCGATGATTTGCCGTTGTTTGCCAACCTGAAAAAAGAAGAGCAACAAAAAGCGCCGTCGCCGCTTGAGAAAGCTTTGGCCGAAGTTTGTCCCGATAATCTGACGCCGCGGGAGGCCTTGGATGAGCTTTATCGTCTAAAAGATTTGCTGGGAGAAAAATAATGCCCTTTGCCGCAAACCGGATCCGGCCGCTGGCCGTTGCCGTTGTTCGTTATGAGGGGAAGGTTTTGGCGGTACGAGGCGTTGACCGCGTGAAAAACCAAGAGTTCTTCCGCTTGCCCGGCGGCGGAATTGAATTTGGGGAAACCGCCGAACAGACGTTGCAGCGTGAGTTTGCCGAAGAGTTCGGCGTTGAGATCAAAGTCGGACGCCGGCTCGGCGTAGCGGAAAACATTTTTTGTTACGAGGGAAAAAACGGTCACGAAATCGTTTTTGTTTTCGAAGCCTTTCTTGCCGACGAAAAACTGTACTCTCCGGCCGGCCTGCCTTTTATAGAGCCGGGTATGGAAGACCCCGCTGCCCGATGGGTGGCGCTGGCGCCGGAAACGCGGCTTTATCCCGAAGCCGTCCGGCAACTGAATTTTTAAACACGTTATATAAGGAGAAATAACAAATGTTCAAATTTATCTGTTCGCTGTTGGTGGCGCTGGGTATCAGCGCCGTTGCCGTTGATGCTGCCGAAGCCGCCAAGCCCTACGCCGATGTTAAAGATCCGGAAAACACCCTGTTGTTGAAATTAAAAGACGGGGACGTTCTTATTCAAATGTTTCCCGAAGATGCGCCTAACCACGTGGCACGAATTAAACAACTGGTGCGACAGGGATTTTACGACGGCCTGAAATTTCATCGCGTCATTGACGGCTTTATGGCTCAGACCGGCGACCCGCGCGGTAACGGTACCGGCGGCAGCGGCAAAAACCTGAAGGCCGAATTTAACAATCGCCCGCACAAGCGCGGTGCGGTTTCAATGGCACGGGCCGCCAGTCCCGATTCGGCCGACAGTCAGTTTTTTATCTGTTTTGACGATTCCCGTTTCCTTGACCGCCAGTATACGGTTTGGGGACAGGTCATTTCGGGAATGCAGGCGGTTGATAAAATTAAACGCGGCACCGGTCCCAACGGCACGGTTTACAGCCCGGACAAAATTGTTTCGATGAGCGTGGTCGCCGATTTGCAGAAATAAAAAGCAAAATCACGGACAAACAAAAAGAAGCGGTTGAATGAAATTTTTCATACCGCTTCTTTTGTTTTTATGCTGATGTTATAAAAAATCCTGAAATCAACAAGATAATGTGCGGTATTATAATACCAGCAATTAAAATGTTGAAAAACACTGCTTTTTTATGTTGACAAGCGCCAAACTTTCGCTATATTGACGATGAATTTAATAACCATCTTTAACAAAGAGAGAAAATATGAACACTTATGCAACCAAGCCATCGGATATTGAAAGAAAATGGTATGTCGTTGACGCCAGCGGTGTTGTATTGGGCAGACTTTCGGCCGAAATTGCCAAGATTTTGCGCGGCAAGCACAAACCGAGTTTTGTTCCGAACCTGGACTGCGGCGACTATGTTATCGTTATCAATGCCGACAAAGTTAAACTGACCGGCAAAAAACTGACCGATAAAGTTTATTATCGCCACACCGGCTGGATCGGCGGCATCAAAGAAACGACTCCGGCTAAGATTCTTGCCGGCAAGTTCCCGGGCCGCGTTATCGAAAAAGCGGTTGAAAGAATGATTTCCCGCAATCCTCTGGGCCGTCAGCAGATGACCAAGCTGAAAGTATATGCCGGTGCCGAACATCCGCATACCGCCCAGAACCCGATCGTTCTGGACATTGCTTCCCAGAATCCGAAAAATAAAAGGAGTCCGTTATAATGGCTAAATTAGAATCTTTGAAAGACATTAAAGTATCTGCTGCCGAAACCGCAGCGGAAGTTCGTAAGCCGAAACGCGACAAATTCGGACGTTCTTATGCCACCGGCAAAAGAAAAGATGCGGTTGCCCGCGTATGGGTTAAACCGGGTAAAGGCAACATCACGGTTAACAGCAAAACTTTGGACGAATATTTTGCCCGTCCGGTTTTGAAAATGATTATCAATCAGCCGTTCGAAGTTACCAACCGCGTTAACGAATTTGACGTTGTATGTACCGTCAGCGGCGGTGGTCTTTCCGGCCAGGCCGGTGCAATCAAGCACGGCATTTCCAAAGCCCTGAACGATTATGAACCGGAATTGCGTTCGGTCCTGAAAGCCGCCGGCTTCCTGACCCGTGACGACAGAACCGTTGAACGTAAGAAATACGGCAAAGCCAAAGCCCGTCGTTCTTACCAATTCTCCAAACGTTAATTGGTACGAAGAAAATATCAAATATTTTCAATGGGTTGCAAGAAATTGCAACCCATTTTTAGTGCTTTGTGTCACAGATGGTCTCCGCAAACGGCTCTTTTTGTTTAACGACAGGTTAGAGGTTCTGCTCCCGAATTGATTCATGTGTATAACTTTGTGAACAAAACGATTCCCTAATTGCAATTTGTTCCGACTCCCGCTAACGTTTGCTTAATGAATGTTAATAAAAGGTTAAGGAAATGGATTCAGGTCAGGAGATGATTGTAACCGAAGATGGTGATGTGACGATTACCGCCGGGTCGGAACTGGTGGAGGCGTCTCATCATGCCGGACAAGAGTTTTTATGGGGATATTATTTCTGTATTGAAAACAATTCGGACCAAAAAATTACCCTGCTTGGTAAAAATTGGAACATTACCGACGACAGCGGCCGTTGCTTTTGCGATGACTCTGAAGGTTTCAGCGGCGAAATCCCCGAGTTGGAACCGGGTGAATATTTTGAATTCAGCGCTACTGCGCCGCTTAAAGCCGCTCATGCCGTTTTCTACGGCAGCTGCAAAATTTTGAAAGGCGCTGCCAAAATTGCCGAGAGCATCCGTTTGCCGGTGTTGCAGTTTGATGCCGGATGTCGATACGCTGCTCCGGTTTTGAATTGATGATTTAACTAAAAAAGGCCGTATGATTACGGTCTTTTTTATTGCCTGTCGTTTACGGGGTTCTCTCAAAGGCCGTTTCGGCGTTTTCTGCCGCTGCGTATGGTAATGTCGGACTTGCCGTTGATCCGAAATTCGAAGTTTACAGGAAATATTTTTTTGTGCCGGGAATTTATCGCTTTTCAGATCCCGAAAACATTTGCTTATTACAGAGCCGCAAAAAATAAAACCCGGTTCTTAGACCGGGTTTTATTGACCGCAAAACAATTGGCTGATTATTCGTAGTCTTGAATATACTGAGAATTTTCAATATACATGTTGAGATATTTGTTGATATTCATCTGCATGCGGGCGTTGAACTCTTCGAACAGTTTTTCGACCATGTTGTTCCAGTATCTTTCCTTGTCTTCAATGGAGGTGTCAACCGGAATGGTGAGTTCGCGCCATGCTTCCAGCGAAGTTTCGGCGCTGGAGAATTTGTAAGGATCGTTGACTCTCAAAACCACCGACAGTTTGGCGCGGTATTTGAGACTGTCTTTTTCGAACAGTTTGTCGGATTTAACCACTTCTTCGGTTACGCTGGCGTCTTTAATAACGAAAGTAGCCTGTTTGTCAGAAGAGAAATCAACCGCTTTCAACCGATCGGTTGCCCAAAGTTTGGCTGTTTTTTCGATTGAAACCGGAAACAGATGTTCGACGTTGGGACGGGTAAAAGAAGGCGTGAATTCGGAAATAACTTCTACTTTGTTGACTTTCAGGTTGACAATGCCGTCACTGTTAAAACGCGGTTCGTTGTATTTCTGAGGAACCGCCTCATTGTCGGAAGCGCAGGCGGCGAGCGTAGAAACCAGAGCCAAAGCGCAGAACATAGAAAGAATATTTTTAATCATTGGTTTAATCCATAGTTGTTAATACGGTTTATGCTTGTAAATTCTATTTTATTGTTTAACATGCCGTCTGTAAAAATCAAGTGAAAATAGGTTTTTGTAATGGAAAATGATGAAAAAAGGCCGGCAACGCCGCCCAAAAAACGAAAAATGACACCGGTGCGCCTGAAAAATATTGCTCTTTATTATCTGCAGCGTTTTGATTCTTCGGCTGACAATCTCCGTCAGGTTTTGACCCGTCGGGTTCGTGACAACGCAAGACAAATGCCGGATTTTGACATGCATCGGGCCGCGGAGTGGATTGAGGAAATTATTGCAGAGTTTGAGCGGGTCGGTTATCTCAACGACCGCCGTTATGCCGAGTTCAAAATTGCCGGTTATCTGGCGGCCGGAAAACCGGAACGTTATATCCGCATCAAAATGCGGCAAAAAGGCGTGGCCGAAGCTTTGGTCAACGAAATCCTTGCAGATTCGGAAATTGATGAAGAAAGCGCCGCAGTCAATTTTGCCCGTAAGAAAAAAATCGGGCCGTTTCGTGCCGATGAGGAAAGCCGCCGCGCCTGCCGGCAAAAAGATCTGGCGGCGATGATCCGCGCCGGTTTCGATTACGAAACCGCCAAACAGGTTGTCGGCGGTGAATTTTATGAGGAGAGTATATAAAATATTTGTAAAATTATATTTCTTACGTTATTATAAAAAGCCGGTAGGGCAACGGTTGCAAGGGTAAGAAATGGCATCGGACGAAGAAAAAATAGCCGCACTGAAAGCGATCAGGGACAAAGCCAGGGCCTCCCGCCAGGGAATGGCCGAAGACGGCGCTTTTGCCGTCTGTGACCAAGACGATGATGATCTGTTCCGCCCGGCGCGCGAAATGCGGCATGACGACGATTTTTATTCCGAAGATGAAGATTATGACGATCCCGAATACGAAGACGATGAGCCGCCTTATCGGGAAGACGAGTTTGACGATGCCGACAATTATGATGACGATTCCGTGCCTTGCGATGACAATGACGCCGATTTTTATGATGAGGACGACGAAGCGTTTCCGTCTGATGACGATGAAGAGGAAATAACTTCGGAAAACGAAGAAAACAGCGACGATTTGCCGTTGCCGCCCGATGATGACGATGACGGCGAACCGGACCCGTGGCGGGCCGTTTTTCGCGATCCCGAAGACGATTTGCCGATTCTCAATATTGAATTTAACGGCAAAAACCTTGAAAACGGCGAGTTTGATCACGAAGACCTTTCCAACGCCAATTTTTCGGCCGCTAACCTGTCCGGTGTAAACTTTTCGGGTTCCGATTTGCGCGGGGCCGATTTTTCGGGCGCCAACCTGACCGATACCAATCTTTCCGGTGCCGACCTGACCGGTGCCATTTTTGCCGGTGCCCAGTTGATCGGCACCAACTTTACCGGCGCCATCATGAACAACGTGGTGCTGACCGACGTTTATTTTCAGGATGCCATTCTGCTTGATATTACCATTGACGACATCAGTTTGGAAGAACTGCAGGAACTGGTGGAATATCTGGCTCAATACTATCCGCATAAGCTCAATCTGACCAAAATCAATCTGACGATGCTGGATTTGCGCAAGATTGATCTGAGCAAAGTCAGTTTGCGCGGGGTCGATTTTACCGGCGTCGATTTTACCGGGGTTAACATTGCCGAACTCGATTTGAGCGAATGTATCATTACGCCGGAACAGATTGCCCAGGCGCTCGGACGGGTGCCGACGGCGATGGAACTCAAAAAAATTCTCGCCCCGAAGAAAAAAGCGCGCAAAGGCGGCAAGGGAATCGACTTTACCGACTTTTTTCTTAACGACGCCCGCAATTTTGGCGTTTACAATGTGTCGGGTTTTAAGGGGATGGATGTGCAAAATTTGGTGAAACTGGGGCAAAAGGCGTTTAAGCGTAAAGAAAAGGCCCCGGTGAAGGATGAGGAGGCGTTGGAACATATCCGGCAGCAGAACAAAGCCAACAAAGAAGAACTGCGCAACGTGATCGAAGAACGCAAGCGCCGGGTGCTGGAGGCAAAACGGCGGCAGAAAGAAATGCCGGAAATGTTCAACGGCCGTGACCGCGGCGGTTATCAGCGATAGGAAACAAGATGGAAGACACGCTTTTTTCACATAATGTCAAACGGCCGCTGGCCGACCGTTTGCGCCCTCGAACCCTCGCGGAAGTCGTGGGGCAGAACCATGTCGTCGGTTCCGATGCGCCGTTGGGGCGAATGGTTGCGTCGCGCAAAATTACATCTTTTATTCTTTGGGGGCCTCCGGGGTGCGGGAAGACAACGATTGCCCGGCTGATTGCGGAACATACCAACTTGTATTTTGAACAAATCTCGGCGGTTTTTTCCGGTGTGGCCGATTTGAAAAGAGTTTTCCAATATGCCAAAGACAGAAGAGCCGGCGAGGGCAAAGGGACACTTTTGTTTGTTGATGAAATCCATCGTTTTAACAAGTCGCAGCAGGACGGTTTTTTGCCTTATGTTGAAGACGGGACGATCATTTTGGTCGGTGCCACTACCGAAAACCCTTCTTTCGAACTGAACGCGGCGCTGCTGTCGCGTTGCCAGGTGTTTGTTCTTAACCGGCTGAATTCTGACGATTTTGAGGAACTGTTGCGTCGGGCGGAGAAAGAAACCGGACGTAAACTGCCGGTAGATGCCGAAGCGCGCGAATTAATGAAGGCCACCGCCGACGGTGACGGTCGTTATATTCTCAATTTGGCGGAAAGCGTGTTGAATTATGCCAAAGAGGGCGAAATATTTGACAAAGACAGCCTGCTGAAGATTATTCGTTCGCGGGCGCCGGTGTATGACAAAGGGCGCGACGGCCACTATAATCTTATTTCCGCTGTTCACAAGTCTTTGCGCGGTTCCGACGTTGATGCCGCGCTGTATTGGACAGCGCGTATGCTGACAGCCGGAGAAGATGCAAAATATCTGCTGAGAAGGCTGACGCGTTTTGCGGTTGAGGATGTTTCGATGGCGGATCCCAATGCGGTTCAGCAGGCAATTGCCTGCTGGGACACGTACGAACGTTTGGGGTCTCCGGAGGGTGATTTGGCTATTATGCAACTGGTGGCTTATTTGGCCACGGCTCCAAAATCGGCCGGTGTGTATAAAGCCATGCATAAGGCTTTCGATCTGGCTAAAAAAACAGGCTCGCTGATGCCGCCCAAACATATTTTGAATGCTCCCACAAAATTGATGAAGCAGTTGGGTTACAGCGACGGCTATGTTTATGATCAAGATACGGAAGACGGCTTCTCGGGGCAAAATTATTTTCCGGAAGGAATGAAGCGCCAAAAACTTTATTATCCCGTTGAAAGAGGTTTTGAACGCGAAGTTAAAAAACGCATAGAATATTTTGATAAGCTGAGATATGAAAAAAATAAAAATAAGCCAAAAGAGGAGGAACAGTGATGTTGGAATTGGCTCCGGACGAGCAGGAATGCTTTATTAAAACAATGAAGGAAAAAGCCTTTGAAGGAAAAACGCCTTCGTCCGATCCGGCAATTACCTTATTAATCGGTGCGCCGGGTTCCGGAAAATCTTCTTTGGCAAAAAAGATTAAAAATTCGGTTTCTATTTCAACCGATGCCGTTATTGCCGAATATGCCCAAACTTTGGGCATAGATATCAGAGAAAATTTTTATGATAACGAGATTGGAAAATTTGCGGCCCGAGTGAGCGGGGAGCTCTTAGACGAAGCGGTTAGAAACAAATACAATATTGTGCTTGACAATTCTTCGCCCGATACGGCCTATTTGATTCATAAAAACCCGCCCAAAGGCTATCATGTTTCTACCAAAGTTTTATTAGTGGACGAGTATCAGGCCGCCTTAAACGCCATTGAGCGAAAAATGGATACCGATGAGGCCTATACCCGCTCCCGGCAGCAAAGAGGCTCTTTTAAGAGCGATAATGTTTTGGATGTAAATGCTTCTTTTTCGCTGGATGCCTCGCAGGAAGTGGTCGATTTTATTCAAACTTCCGTTGAAAAGAATTTTCCGATAGAAGTTTATGAATATGGCCGGGACAAGCCTTCGTTTCGAACCGGAGATGATTTTGACCGGTTTGTTGAAAGGCTTGAACTTCCTCCGGCAGAGCAGCATTTGGAAAGAATAGAGCGTTTGTCAAAAAGAGCCCAAACCGAAGATGATATTTTGGGACTGAACCTTTTAAAAAGCAAGATGAAATCTGAGCGAATGTAGTTTAAAACGGGCAAGAGTTTGATAAAGGAGATACTTTGATGTTGGAATTGGCAGAAGATGAACAGGAATATTTTATCGATAAGCTGAAAAAGAAAACGCTTATCGGCAAAAAGGGCTCGGAACACCCTGTTTTTACGGCCATTATCGGAATGCCCGGAACCGGAAAATCAACACGGGCTGCCAAAATGCAAAATACGGCCGTTATTTCCGGAGATGATGTCATGAGCGAATATTGCGAAATGCTGGGCATTGACATAACAGAGCCGTTTGTTGACAGAGAAGTGGGACGTTTTATCGAAAGGGTTAACCGGGAGATTATTGATGAAGCCGTCGCCCGCGGCATAAATATTGCCTATGATACGCAATCGGTTTTCAGGGCGGAAGATATGCTGGAAGAAATGCGGCAAAAAGGTTATGAAGTGCGGGCCCAAGTTATGCTGGCCGATAAATATCAAGCGGCTCTCAATTCCGTGGAACGCAAACTCAATATTGATGAAAAATTTATCCAGTATAAAATGGGCGAAAGAAAAAGATATCCAAAAGGCAATACCCGTCTGGGCAGCCTTGAGGCCGCCCCCGATAATTTTGAGCGCGTGGTTAACTACATCAAAACGGCAAACGCAAAAAGTTATCCGATTGAGGTCTATGAATTTGGCAAAAACAAGCCTTCATTCAAAAGCGGTGAAGACGTTGACAGGTTTTTTGAAAATCTTGATTTGACACCGGATGCCGATCAGCGTAAAAGAGCGGAAAAGCTTTCTGCCCGGGCGATGGTTTTGGGAAAGGAAGACGAAGTCATCGGCTTAAATTATCTAAGAAACAGAATGAATAAAGAAAAGTAATGAGTGTAGAAATAATAAAAGTAAAAGATACAGACGACGGAATGCGGCTCAACCGCTGGTTTTTAAAATATTATCCCAACCTTACCCTCGGGCGGTTGCAAAAGCTGCTGCGAACCAAACAAATTAAGGTCGACGGCAAGCGTGCCGAGGCCGGGTTAAAGCTGACGACGGGGCAGGAAGTGCGGGTGCCGCCGCTCAAAGACGACGAGGCGTTGCCGCAAAAAAGCGCCGAGCTGTCGACTAAGGAAATCGATTTTATTCGCAGTCTGGTTATTTTTAAGGACGAGAACCTGATTGCGATCAACAAGCCTTCGGGGCTGGCGGTGCAAGGCGGAACCAACACCGGCTTTCATGTCGACGGGCTGCTTGACGGATTGAAATTTGACAATGAGGAACGTCCCAAACTGGTTCACCGGATCGATAAGGACACCAGCGGCGTTTTGTTGCTGGCACGCCATCGCAAGGCGGCCGATCTGTTAACCGGCGCGTTTCGCGAACGCCGGTTGAAAAAAACTTATTTGGCGCTGGTCAGCGGCTGCCCCCGGCCTTCCGAGGGCGAAATTAAGATGCCGTTGGAAAAAGTGGGCGAAAAAATGGTGGTCGGTCCCGTAGGGCAGAGCGCCCGCACGTTATACCGGGTGTTGGACAACGTCGGAGAGCGTTTTGCTTTGATCGAAGCGTCGCCGTTAACCGGAAGAACGCACCAAATCCGCGCTCATCTCGAGTCGGTCGGGTGTCCGATTGTCGGTGACGACCGCTATTTTGGCAGCGAGCGCAAAAAATTTAATCTTTTTGCCGACAAATTGCACTTGCATGCATACAAAATTGATTTATCGGCCATATATAATAAGGACATTGTGATCGCCGCGCCGCTTCCGGCTCATTTTAAAGCCAGCCTGGAAGCTGCCGGGCTTGTGTTTAAATCCTGAAAAGATGATTGATGAGGAACCGAAAATGCGTTTTTTGAAATGGTTGTTGGGAATTGTTGTTCTGGTGGTTTTGATTGCCGGCGTCGGAGGATATTTTTTCCTAAAGAATTTTGATTTAAATAAATATAAGTCCTATGCGGCAAAAATCGTTTATGAACATACCGGCCGCAAACTTGACGTCAAAGGCGACGCAAGTTTGGGAATCTCACTGATTCCGACTTTGGTGATCAATGACGTTACGCTGTCGAATCCTTCCTGGGCCAAAAATCCGCAAATGGCGGAGATCGGATCGCTGGAATTGAAATTCTCGCTGCTGCCGTTGTTAAAAAAGCAGATTGTGGTGGATAAAGCGGTTTTGAACGGTGCTCGGATATATTTGGAAACCGCGGCCGACGGCAAAAACAATTGGACTTTTGAAGCGGTTAAAGCGGCACAGCCGGCCAAAACGGCGTCGCTTTCCGGCGGCTGGCTGATTAAAGAGGCGTATGCCGAAGAAAAAGCGACTCCGGCACCGGCATTTTTAAGCTCGTTGTCCGACGTGATTGCCCGCGAAGTTGCGGTTAATGACAGTACGGTTCAATATTTGGCAGCCGGTTCGGCGCCGCTCAATTTGCAGGTTAAAAGCCTTACTTTTTCGGCCGAAGGGATTCAGGCACCGATGAACGTCACCTGGGATGCGGTCTTTAACGGCATGGATATCAAAGGCCGCGGCAATACCGGTTCGCTGGTCGGTTTGTTCAATTCCGATCAGGCGTGGCCGCTTGATATGGAAGTGACGGCACTCAATGTCAAAGCGTCGGTCAAAGCTCAGCTTTACGACCTGTTAAACAATCTGCGGGCCGATTTCAAACTCAATGTTTATAATCCGGCCGGCAATTTCAATGCACCGGAAACCACTTTGATCGGCGACGGAAAAGCCGATCTGAAGAAAGTGTCGTTGAACATTTCGTCTCTCAATGTCGTCAACAATGTTGTCAAGGGGACAGTCAGCGCCGATATTGCGGGAAAAGTGCCGTATATCAAAGCCGATTTGAAAAGCCCGTCAATCAGTCTGCCGTCGTTTAACCCGCAAAGCCCGACCGCATTTGTACTGCCGCAGCTGATCAAAACCGCTGCCGCCAGCGACATGATACCGAACGATAAAATTCCTTATCAGTTGCTCAAGACCGCTAACGGCGATTTGAAACTCAGCGTCGGCAAACTGATTGTCAACAATGACATTACCGCCGACGACGTCAAACTGACGGCAGCGCTGAAAAACGGCGTGTTGAACGTCAACCCCTTGCAGATGAAGTTCGGTCCGGGTACGGTGGATCTCAATGCGACCGTCAATGCGGCGGCGCAGTCGGTGACCTTAAAACTGGACAGCCGCAACCTGATTTTGCAAACGCTGCATAAAAAGCTTTTGGCAGACGGCAACAACTTCGGTTTTATAAGTGGCGGCCAAAGCGATATTCACGCTGATCTGAGCGGGCGCGGCGCCACTTATCGTGCGGTGGCCGATTCGCTTAACGGCAGTCTGATTGCAATTGTCGACAAGTCGGTTCTGCAAAGCGGAAAACTGCGGATTTTGACCAATAACTTTGTGACCCAGCTGCTCGGTATTCTTAAAATAGATACTTCCAAGGTAGAAAAGGTACAATTAAAATGTGCGGTGGTTCGCGCTGATTTTAAAGACGGCAAAATTGATTTTCCCAAAGGGATTGCCGTCGATTCGGACAAATTAAATCTGGTCAGCAGCGGTACGGTCAATTTGCACGACGATAAGTTGAAACTGAACGTCAACGCCTATCGAAGCGGTATAACTGATGTCAGCATTCTTCAGGCACTGAGCAATTTGGTGCAGATCGGCGGAACCCTGCAAAATCCTAAGATTTCGCTTGATCAAGGCGGTGCTCTCCGGACAATTGCCGGTGTTGCGGCGGGGCCTGCCTATGCCGGTGCCCAATTATTGCTTGATAAAGATACTGCCCCATGCTATACCGCGTTAAAAGGAACCGCTTATCAGGATCGTTTTCCCAAGCCTTCGGGTGTAACCGGTGCCGCGCAGGGCACTTATCAGGGAGCGGCCGGGTTGGTCGGGGACGGTGTCACGGCAGCCAAGGATACGGCCAAAGCGTTGGAAAACAATGCCCGTCAGCTGATTAAGAACTTGTTAAAATAATTAAGTTATACAGACAACGTGTAAAAAAGACAGGAAACTTAAAATGACTGCAGAAAAGCTTAAACAGGCGGTTGGCGAAATCAAGACCCGCCGCGAAGATATTATTGACAAACTGGTTCAGTTTGCTTCCACCGATTCGCTTTTGTTTTGGGCCAACAATGACGATTTGGTCAAAAAACAGGAACAATTGTGGAGTCCGGTGCTGAGTTGGGCCAACCGGGAGTTTAATTCCCAGTATAAGGCAACCCGCGGTTTGGAAGTGCCGGAACCGGATAAGTTTTCTCAGGCAAATCTTAAATGTTTTATGGAAAATCTTTCCGATAAAGAACTTGCCGCTTTTTATCTGGCCTCGGTTAACATGAAATCGGAATTGTTGGCGGCGGCGCTGGTGAAAGGGCATATCAGTGCCGAACAGGCATTTGACGCCGCTTATCTGGAAGAGCTTTGGCAATCGGAACACTGGGGAAAGGAAAGCGCTTCCGAACAGAAACGCCAGTGTCTGAAACAAGAGTTGCGCGATATTGAGCAGTTTTTGCGCTGATGAAAATTAAAACCGTTTATTTGAAAATTCGGGGCCGGGTGCAGGGCGTCGGTTATCGTTGGTGGTCTAAGAAAACTGCCGCTTCAATCGGCGCAATATCCGGCTGGGTGCGCAACGTCGGGGACGGCAGTGTCGAGATTTTTATGCGCGGAGACGAAGAGGCCTTGGACAGGATGATTGTTGCCTGCCGACGCGGACCGTGGGCGGCGCGCGTGGATGACATCGTTTTTATGCCGCCGGTCGTCGTCGGTTTTTTGCCGGACATTACAGACGGAAAATTTGAGATCATTTAAAACTTATTGCCGATAGAAGAAGCCGTTTGCCGCACATATCTTGTGACAAAGGAGATATGGAATGGAAAAAAACGGCGAAAATATCTTTATGGCTTATAAAAAAGCGGCCGAAGCGGTCGAAAAACTTGATTTGTGGCAAGATAAAATGACTGCCTGGCAGATGGTGGCCGACTTTTGCCGCGACAAGGACAATTGCGCTCTCGAAAACAAACCGGCGCGCGATACGGTTTTGTTTTGGACCTATAACAATATGGCTGCTCTGGCAGCAGAAAACAATCCCGATATTTCACTGGCCGTCGAATATTATCAGGATTCGCTGACATGGGCGCAGCGGCCGTATGACCGGATTGTCGTTTATCGCAAAATAGCCGATCTTTACAAACAGGCGGGAGAAGTTTCGGCGTGGTTGGATACGGTCAAAAAAATCATCCAAAACGAGGAAGACATTGCCGAAATTACCGCGCTGATCGAGTTGGCGCGGCAAAGCAGTAATCCGACGGTAAAAAAATCGTATCTCAAAAAAGCTTGGGCGCGCGCCGAATGCAGCTCGGCTGCCGAAGGCCGCGAGTGCCGGATGATTTCCGAACTGCTGGACGGCGCTGCCCGAGAAATGAGAACTTCCCGTTATCAGCGTCCTTCTTATCCGGGGCCTGACTACGAACGACGGGTATAAGGAACCAAAGTCAAAGTTAAAGATGAGTGCCGGTCAGTCGGAGCAGAGTTGTTCAAACTCTTCCTTTTTACGATTGAGCATCCCGGCATTGTCTTCTTTCAGGTCGGCCGGTTTGCGGGCAATCGTATATTGCGGCAGTTTCCGTCGCAGTTCGGCGGCGTCGATGTTGAAAGCTGCCGCGGGAATGCGAATTTTCTTGCCTTGTCCTGCCGATACCCGCGCGGTAATTTCGCCGCTTTCGGCATCTTGAAATTGCGAAAGCGTGAGACGGATGTTTTCCAGCGAACCGGGAAGCAGAAACTCGATGAATTCGCCGCAATTGATATAATTGCGCACTTCAAAAATGATATCGTCGCCCTGCCAGTCGACAACGGAACCGGCAAACAGCCAGTCGCCAAGTGTGCGGGTGTATTCGTAATTCTGGCTGAGAGCGGTCAGATGCCCGTCATAAAAGCCAAGACAGTAACCGCGGTTTTGCAGCGTGTGCAATTCCCGCATATAAAGGTCGGGAGACCAGTTTTGCGGATCGCGGCGCCAGGCGTCGATGGCCTGCCGGTAACTGCGGGCGGTGATTGCGGCGTAATATTCGGTTTTGTTGCGGCCTTCGATTTTCAGCGAATGCATGCCGATCTCAAGCAGACTGTCGAGCCGCGGCATCAGACAAAGGTCTTTTGAATTCATGATATAAGCGCCGTGTTCGTCTTCGACGATTTCGTAAAGCTCGCCGGGACGAAATTCTTCTTTGACCAGATATTCAAACATATCTTTGTTTTCGGGCGTGATTTCCAGATCTTTAATCGTGCCGTCCTTTAACCGCAGATGCAATTGATAATGCCAGCGGCAGCAATGGGCGCATTTTCCTTGGTTGGCGCTGCGGTCGGCCAAGAAGTTGGAAATCAGGCAGCGCCCGGAATAAGACATGCACATGGCGCCGTGAACGAAGGTTTCCAACATGATGTCGGGGCATTGCGCACGGATTTGTTTCATTTCTTCAAAAGAAACTTCGCGTCCCAACACACAGAGGTCGGCGCCGAGCGACTGCCAGAATTTAACCGTCTGATAGGAACAGATGTTGGCCTGAGTGGAAACAAAGCGCTTGAGTTCCGGCGCGTGTTCTTTCAGATAGAGGAAGACGCCCGGATCGGCAATCAGCACGCCGTCGGGTTTCAGTCGCCGCAAGGTATCGACGAAATGCGGCAGTTTTTCGATATCTTTGTTGCGGGTGTAAAGATTGAGGGTCAGATAAATCTTTTTGCCGTGAGCGTGTACAAATTCAATTCCCTCTTCAATGTCTTCAAGTGAAAATTGCGATTGAGTACGCAGGCTCATGTCCGGAGTTCCGGCATAAACGGCATCGGCGCCGTACAGGATTGCGGTTTTCAGTTTGACCAGCGAGCCGGCCGGCAAAAGAAGTTCGGTTTGCATTTTATTTTTTTACCTCTATTTTGGTGGTGTAGACGTTCATCTCCCCCAGCGGGGTTTCTTTAATTTTGATGCGGGCAATAAACGGTGCCGCGGTTTTGGAATCGCGCAAAATCCAAAAATAAACCGGCCGTTCGGAAGAAAGCTGCCACAGCAAATCATCGCCGTCGTCGCCCAATTTGTCGATATACATCGAACACTTGGCGGCGGTGCCTGAGAACGGAGAATTACCATCGGCTTTCAGCTCTTCGGTTCCTTCGTCGCGAAAGATGACATTGTAGCGTTTTTTGCCGTCAAAAATGCGCATTTCGGAGTCGCAGAAACGTACTTCGTTGTAATGTTTGGCAATGGCGGCCAACACGGTTTGCAGGTTGGTGGTGTTTTTGTTGTCGGCGTTGACTTCAATCGTTTTCTTTTTTTGTTTGCCGTTTTTGGTGCTGATGCTGTAAACCGGCTGTCCGTCGCGGTCATAGACCGTTTCTTTGCTGCGTTTGGAAAAGCGCGATTTGGATTTGTAGCGGTAGGCGGCGGTCTCCAAGCGTCCGTTTTCAATCCGTCCGCCGGTAAAATATTGTGCCTCAAACGGGTAGAGAAGATTAAAAGTGCCGTTGGTGCGTACGGTTGAACGAACGGCGTATTCGTGCGGCTGCAGCACATACTCAAATTCGGCGGTGCTGGCGTTGAAAGGGCCGATGAACGCCGTGAAATCGTGTTTGACGCTGAGGGCGCGGGCATCGGCGGCCAGCGCGGCGAAGAAGGTTATGACCAGAAATTTTTTTATCAATTTTATGGCTTTCTTAAATTTTTTTTGTTATATTGCCGGGCTGAATAATTACTCTTTTAATATAAGGATTTTTACAAAATGTCAAAGAAAGTTTTGGTTCTGATGGGTGGCTTTTCCGCCGAACGCGAAGTCAGTCTGATAACCGGGCGGGGCGCGGCGGAAGCTTTGCGCCGGGCCGGCTATCGGGTAACCGGGCATGATTTGACCGATACCGCGGTTTTGGTGGAGGAATTGAAACGGCAGCAGCCGGATGTCGTGTTCAACGCCTTGCACGGCAACTGGGGCGAAGACGGCGAAATTCAGGGGCTGCTCGATTTAATGCAAATTCCCTATACCCATTCCGGCCTCAAGGCTTCGGCGGTGGGAATGGACAAAGACCTGACCAAATGGATTTGCCAGTCGTGCGGCATTAAGGTGCCGTTCGGCGAAAAGACCACCTTGCGCGCTTTCAAACAAAACGGAACCATGATTGCGATGCCCTATGTGATCAAGCCGGTCAGCGACGGGTCAAGCGTTGGCGTTTACATCATTCGTACCCCGGATGATTTGCAGCAAATCGATTATCGGGATGAAGATCGTGAAATCCTGATCGAAAAATATATCGAAGGCAAAGAGCTTACGGTGAGCGTTTTACGGGGAAAAGCCCTGACAGTGACCGAAATGCGGCCGAAAAGCGGTTTTTACGACTATCGGGCCAAATATACCGACGGCGTCACCGATCACATTATTCCCGCCGAAATTCCGGAAGCCGCTTACAATACGGCGCTGCACTATGCCGAAAAACTGCATAAGGCGCTCGGTTGCAATACGGTTTCGCGCACCGACATGCGCTATAACGAGCATGACGGCGTGGTGGTTTTGGAAATTAATACCAACCCGGGCATGACGCCGTTGTCGCTGGTGCCGGAACAATTTAAATATACCGGCGGCAGCTATGAAGATTTGTGCCGCATTCTGGTGGAGGAGGCCCGGTGTCGCAAAATATCCCGATCGTGATCGGCGGCCCGACCGCTTCCGGAAAATCGCAGCTGGCGATTGATCTGGCACTGGAGTTAAACGGCGTGGTGATCAATGCCGACGCCAGTCAGGTTTATAAGTCGATACCGGTGATTGCGGCGTCGCCTTCCGCCGAGGACAAACAAAAAGTGCCGCACCGGCTGTATGAGTATCTTGATGACGAGGTTAACGGCAATGTGGTCACATGGCTGGAGGATGCGGCAGCTGAGATTCGCAAGGCCCGACAGCAGGCAAAAACCCCAATCATTGTCGGCGGCGGCGGCCTTTATCTCGATAATCTGATTAACGGGACAACGCCGATTCCAGAAACAAATCAGGAGATTCGCGCCGAAGCGTTGCGTATTTCGGAACAAAACGGAGTGGCGGAACTGTACAAGCTTTTGGCTGCGGTTGATCCGGCCGGTGCGGCGATGGTCAAACCGACGGACACCACCCGGGTTCGCCGCGCTTATGAAATTTTTCGCGGCACCGGAATCTCTATTGCCGACTGGTTTACCCGTCCGATGATCAAAAAATTTCCCGATATCCGCTTTTTCGTTATCAAGTTGATGCCGTTAAAAACCGATCTCGATTTGCGTTGCAATCTGCGTTTTGACATCATGATGGCAAACGGCGCTTTGGAAGAGGTGCGTCATTTGCTGGAAAAAAACGTTTCGCCCGATCTTCCGGTGATGAAAGCGCAGGGGGTTCCCGATCTGGCGGCGTTTTTGCGCGGTGAAGTCTCGCGGCAGGAGGCGACGGAGAACGCCAAGCTTCATACCCGTCAATATGCCAAGCGCCAGCTCACCTGGTTTCGCAACAAGCTGGAAGCCGATATTACCCTTAACGGTTGTTACGGCGGAGAGGCCGATTTTATAAATGATGTTAAAAAGCAATATAAAATGTTGCACAAATAAGCGTAATGATATAAAAAACAAGATAATTACGAAGAAAACTCCGGAGAGAAAATACAATGTGGCAAAAGATTATGGGCTTATTTTCGTCTGACATGGCGATCGATTTGGGAACAGCCAACACTTTGGTGTATGTCAAAGGCAAAGGGATCGTGCTGAACGAACCCTCGGTTGTCGCCATTGAGGAAATACGCGGCAAAAAACAGGTTTTGGCCGTCGGAAACGAAGCCAAACAAATGCTGGGGCGCACCCCCGGCAACATTCAGGCCATCCGTCCGCTGCGCGACGGTGTGATTGCCGATTTTGAAATTGCCGAAGAAATGATCAAATATTTTATCCGCAAAGTTCATAATCGCCGTTCGTTTGCTTCGCCGATGGTGATTATCTGCGTGCCTTCGGGGTCTACGGCCGTTGAACGGCGTGCGATTCAGGAGTCTGCCGAGGCGGCCGGCGCCATCAAAGTTCGCCTGATCGAAGAACCGATGGCCGCGGCAATCGGTGCCGGGCTGCCGGTGACGGAGCCGACCGGAAGCATGGTGGTTGATATCGGCGGCGGCACCACCGAGGTGGCGGTTATTTCGCTCGGCGGCATTGTTTATGCCCGCTCGGTCAGAGTCGGCGGCGACAAAATGGATGATGCGATTATTTCTTACATTCGCCGCAACCATAATCTGCTGGTCGGTGAAAGTTCGGCCGAAAGAATCAAAAAGGAAATCGGTTCGGCTTGTTCGCCCGAAGAAGGAGAAGGACGCAGCATCGAAATCCGCGGCCGCGATCTGATGAACGGCGTGCCGAAGGAAATTACGATTACCGAACGTCAGATTGCCGAGGGACTTGCCGATCCGGTGGCCCAAATCGTTGAGGCGGTTAAGGTAGCGTTGGAAAATACGGCGCCGGAATTGGCTGCCGATATTGTTGACAAGGGGATTGTTCTGACCGGGGGCGGCGGTTTGCTGTCCAACCTCGATCAGGTTTTGCGCAATGCCACCGGTCTGCCGGTTTCGATTGCCGAAAATCCGTTGGCCTGCGTCGTCAAGGGAACCGGCAGTGCACTGGACAATTTGCCGAAGTTTAAGAACGTCCTGTCGACGATGTATTAAACTGTTTGAAAAAAAATAAAACCCCGGAACTTTCCGGGGTTTTTTGTGTCATTTTAAATGATTCGATATGACGATTCCTTAAATTTCGCAAAAAACTACCGGCAAAACAGAAAAAAATATAAAACTGCTGCAAAAAAAGGATCGTTTTTTTGATATGGCCGAATGCCGATATCAGATTTTAAATAAAATTGTTATTTTATAATGATTTATGTTTGCTTTTTAAATAATCATAAACTAAACTTAAGGCGTATCAAAAAAACGATCGTTAAATTTTAATACAGGAGACAGTTATATATGATTAATAACACCAAAGCCTTCGGCTTATTGTTGGCAGGTACTGTTTTGAGCTCTCCGACCATGGCTGTCGAAATCCCGCGAGCTCTTACTTTGGACCGCCTGAACACAGAAACCGTTGCTTTTCTTAACAATTCCGCAAACGTTGACGTCTCGTCGCTTCACGATTTGAATATCGACAAATCGGGAGAAAACGACGTTTCGGTAAATATTGAAGGAAAAACCTATTATCTGGCGCCGAAAGACGCCGCCGATCATGCTTTGTTGCAGACGCTGTCGAACATTGGTTCGGCTGCGTTGGTCAAGCTTGACAGCGCCGAAGGGGCGCTTTACCGTCTTGAAAGCGACGGCGAAACCTTTTATTACGGCTACAATGCCGAAGCCCTGCCGAAAAGCGGGTATGCGCTTGCGGAAATTTCGGCAGAAGAAGCGGCTTCCGTCAAATCTCCGGTTATTACCAAATATACCCGAAACGACGATGATACGCTGACGGAAACTTATTACAAAGTAAACGTTGCCGACAATTACGGCAGCGGTGACAAATCTGCCTATTTTAAATGGTCCGAAGAAGACGGCAAACGAAAACTGGTTGAAGTATCTTCTTCAAATGAAGCCGATATAGCGGTAAAATACGGTAAGAATGCCTACAAAGAAACTTTTGAAAACAAAAATCAAGAATATTCCGTGACCGATCCGTCATGGGAATATTGGTATTCCGGCGGCGGTGCGGCATTTTATAATGGTTACGGCGCTGAATACGGCGACATTAATGATGTTTTATACAGCGGTAATCATGAAGATACGACATTCGTGAATAATACGGGCGCTGATAAATCTATACATCTTTACGGCGGTGCCGTTTCCAACCAGGGAACCGTCGGTAACGTTGTTGCGGATTTTGTTGGCAATTATATCAACGGAGAGGGCTTGTCGTCAAAGGCTCAAATTCATGGTTCCGGCGGTGCCGTCAATAACCAAAAAACAATAGGTAATATTACCGGCGACTTTGTGAATAATTATATTCGGCTTGAGGGGGATTCTGCCTTTGCATTCGGCGGCGCCATTTATAATTATTTTGGCGCTTCCGCGGGAAACATAAACGGCAACTTTGTTAACAATCACATCGAAGGTTCCCGAGCCTTGGGCGGCGCTGTTCTAAACTATGCAAAAATAGGTGATGTTAACGGCGATTTTGTTTATAACCATGCCCGGTCAACGTCTTTGGAAGCCAGCGGCGGCGCTGTTTTTAACAACAGCAGTTCGACGATAGGCAATGTCAGCGGCAACTTTGCGGGTAATTATGTTCAGTCGGCATCTGCGGCGGCTTATGGCGGCGCTGTTTCCAACTCCTATTATGCGACAATCGGAAATCTTACCGGAGACTTTATCGGCAACTACGCTCAGTCTGCGTCTTCAGAAGCTAAAGGCGGCGTTGTTTTTAACGATAATTATTCGGCGATAGGCAATGTCAGCGGCGATTTTATTGGCAATTACGTCTTGGGTTCCAAAGCATTGGGCGGCGCTGTTTATAACTCTTTTAATTCGACGATGGGAAATTTCACCGGCGACTTTGTCAACAACTATGCTGACGGAGAGCAGTCTTTGGGCGGTGCCGTTTATAACGATATATCTTCGACAATCGGAAATCTTACCGGCGACTTTATTGGCAACTATGTTCGGTCGACATCTTCCACGGCTTACGGTGCGGCGATTTATAACAACTATAATTCGTCGATGGGAGATATCAACGGCAACTTTATTAAGAATTACGCTCAATCGGCGTCTTCGGATGCATATGGCAGCGCTGTTTCCAACTCTTCTTCGACCATAGGCCGTATCACCGGCGATTTTATAGAAAATCACGCGCAAGGAGTTTCCGCCGTAGGCGGCGCGGTTTTTAATGACAATCATTCGACCGTAGGCAATGTGACGGGAGACTTTGTCAAAAACCATGTCCAAGCGACGTCTTCCCATGCTTACGGCGGGGCCGTCGCAAACTTTTCACATTCGGCGATCGGCCATGTCAATGGTGATTTTATGAACAATTCGGCTCGGGGATCATCGGCGATCGGCGGTGCTGTTTATAACGATAATTATGCGACGATAGACAGCATTAACGGCAATTTTGTTAATAATTCGGTAAGCGGTTCGGGCGAGGGTTATCGTTATGGCGGTGCTGTTGCAAACTCCGACAATTCGACCATCGGAAACCTCATCGGCGATTTTATCAATAATTCGGCTGTCAGCTCAGGTGGGGGCAACAGTTACGGCGGTGCAATCTCCAACAATATATACCAAGACGGTGTGGCTGTTATCGAAAATATCAGCGGCAATTTTATCGGCAATTATGCCCTGTCCTCTGATTCTTCTTCCTCGGCTCAGGGGGGTGCTATTTACAATGAAAGCAATATCAAAAACATTGTCAATTCCACATTTGTTGACAACTATGTGAAAGGGGATGACAATTCCAACGGCGGCGCCATTTATTCGCGTGCCGATTTGCTGATCACCGCAAATGACGGAAATTCACGCTTTTCCGGCAACAAAGTTAACGGAAAATCAAATGCCGTTTATATGAGCGGAACAGAAGATTCTGTAATCAATTTGTCCCTGAATGTACAGAACAAAGGCGTTATTACCTTTGATGACGCGGTTGACGGCAGAAATTATAATTTGAATATTTCCGGTGACGGTACCGGGGTGGTTAAAATCAATAAGACGGTTGATCACGTAAATACCCTCACTCTGGCTTCCAACTCAATCACCCATTTGGGAATTGACGGCGATATTCGTGCCGTTCACATGAATGCCGAGGGCGGAAGTGTTGTTGTTCGTTCTCAGTCTGCAAATGTTTCGCCGATCATTACGGTTGACGTTGAGGTTGACAAGGCCGCCAATAAAGTAAATACCGGTACCATTCATGTATCGGAGGATGTCAACGGCAATTATCGCGTTCTGGTAAACTCGCTCAATCCCAATGTTTTGCCCAATAAGGATGACGCCATTGTACCGTTCCTGTTTGCGCCGGAAGATGATGAAGAAACTTCTTCGTCTTTCAGCGTTGCGCGCGTTATAGGCAGTCCTTACATGTGGGATGGGGCGGTTAATGCGAAAGGCGAGGATGCCGGTTCGACCTGGTATCTGAACCTGACGGATATTTTAAATCCGGATTATAAACCGGATAATCCTTCTGAACCGTCCAAACCGGTAATTCGTTCGGTAGCGCCGGAAGTTATTGCCGGCGAAGGCTTGCACGAAGCGGCACTCGAACAGACCCGCAGCGTTGTTCGCAATGTTGGCAACAAGGTTGCCGCCGGCCGCGAATATTGTCCGAATTGCGGCATTTATTCGACAGAGTGGAACGGCAAGAAATTGCGCAATGTCTGGGCTTTGGCTCAGGGCGAAACGGCCACGATCGACAAACCGGTTGACATGGATGCCGATATTTGGGGTTTGGAAGCCGGATTTGACGTTCAGAACGACGTCAACAACACCTTGGGCGTTTTTGCCTCTTACCGCAAAGGCGATTACGACCTGAACGGCAAAGGCGGCAAAGTTCGTTCAAACATCGGTTCCGAGATCGACATCGACAGTTATCTCGCCGGTTTATACTACCGCTACGACAAAAACATGAACTGGTTGTTTGCAGCCGTTTACGGCGGCATTCAGGAAGCCGATGCAAAAACCGACGACGGCCTGGCGAAGTTTGATACCGACGGAATTGAATTCGGAGCCTCTGTTGAAGCCGGTCACACATTCGCTCTGTCCGATGATTTGACCTTAAATCCGAGCCTCGGTTTGTATTATACGCAGATTAACTTTGATGACGCCACGGATAATCTGGGTAAAACATACGACTGGAAAGACATCAAACATCTTGAAGCCGAACTCGGGGTTAAACTTGAAAAACAAAGCGACGATGCGAAAGTCTATGTTAAACCGAGCGTTATCCAAACGATAACGAACGGCGACAGCGTGAGAATCACGGGCTTGAAGAAGTTGAACACTTATGACGATCAGACGCTGGGCCGGATTGAACTCGGCGGACGCTACGGCTTTACGGACGCTTTGTCGGCATACGGCTGGGTTAACTATACCTTCGGCAGCGCCTACAAAGCGACTGCCGGCGGTTTGGGACTCGGTTACAGCTGGTAGTTCGATTCAAAAACAAAAAAACACCCCCGATTTTCGGGGGTGTTTTTGATTGAGAAAGATATCATTTCTGAGGCACGGTTTCTTCTTCAGTTTCAATGCCGAAACTGTCATCCGCCCAAATGCTGTCGTTGGTGCTCATTTTTTGTAAAGCGGCGGTAACGGCGGCGTTTTCCGGTGCTTTTCCGGTTTCGGCAATTGCTTTCAGATCCCGGGCATAATCTTGGCGGATCTTTTGATAGGCAGCGGTTTGTCCGAGCGTATCGTCAAATTTTTCGTTGCTGTGATGCGGAAGCATTTTTTCTTTGTTGATGTTCTCGTCATCCATCGGCCGTACCTGCAGCAAATTGACGTGTACTTTTTCCGCCGGCGTCTGTTCATCGACAACCTGATATTCGGGCTCGGGAGCAGGGGCAGCCGGCGCCGAGATAACGTAATTGATGTCTTCTTCCTCCTCGGTTTCGACAATTTGGGGACGAACCGGAAACGGCGGCAGTTTTTCGCGGCGGTTAAGCTCTTTTGACGGAATAAAAAATCCGGGCCGTACCGTCTTGCGGACATATTCCGCTCTTGCCGCGGCGGCGGCCATCAGGGCAAAAACAAGGCAGAGTGTAAAATTTTTCATTGTCATAACCTAATCTTAACTAATCTTACTTTACTCTAACATACATGAAAAATTTATATTTGACATCAATATTTTGCATTTGTGTATCTCTCTCCCCGGTTTGGGCGGCGGAAAGCGCGGCTCCGACAGCGGCAGATCCCTGTGCCGAGTTTCGGTATAAGACCCGGCTTAACTTAACCACGTCTTACGGCAAATTGAGATATAACCTCGGTTATGACCGTCAGGCGCTGACCCGTCTCGGACAACAATACGGACTGATTGAATCCGGAATGTTTGCCTCCGGCCTTTCGCTGATCGGAATCGACTGGTCGGTCACGTTAAATACGGTGACGCGGGTGGCGGCCGACGACAGCATTTGTATTTTGCCGATGAGTCTGGATGTGTTTGTCGGATATCAGGATCCGACCATATATATTGACCGCGCGTTGAACCGTGAAAGCTGTTCCTATCAGTTGGTTTTGCGTCACGAGCATCAGCATCAGCAGGTCGCTGTTGCGGCGCTTGAATATTTTTTGCCGCGTGTCCGTGCCGAAATAAATGCCCGTCTGGATGCGGTCGGCCCCTCTAACGTCGCTTCGTTGTCTCAGACCGATGCCGCAACCGCGCAAATGAACCGGAAGTATATTGCTCTGATTGAACCGTTGGTCGATAAGTTTAAGGCGACGTTGCTGCACGAGCAGAAAAAGCTTGATAACCGGCAAAATTACGAATTTGAGAGCAGTATTTGCCAAAACAAAACACCGATCCCGAAATAAGAACAAAATCTGTCCCTTTTAAACCGCTGCCGTATCAGTGAGTATAGGAGGCTTCGATCAGTTGCGCCCGTTTTTCGTCAAGGTCATAGTTGGCTTTGACGTTGAGTTGCGGGGCAATCGCCGAAATTATTTCGCCGGCGGTCGGCACCGTGTTCCAGCCCGAGGTCGCAAAACCGAAAGTCTCTTTAGAAGCCTTGGGTTCGTCCATCATCACAAACAAAGCGTATTTCGGATGCGAAACCGGAAAAGTGGCGACAAACGACGTCATCACTTTCTTGTCGACATAATGGCCGTTGACGAGTTTGTTGGCGGTTCCGGTTTTGCCGGCAACCTCGTAACCGGGAACGTTGGCGCGTTTTCCCGAGCCTTTGGTAACCACCCCGCGCAGCAATTTGCGCATTGCCGCCGAGGTTTTGGCGGAAAGAACCCGCCGGCCTTCGTCGGTATGATCGGTTTTTAACAGGGTGGGCGTATGATAAATGCCGCCGTTGACCACTGCCGCAAAAGCCGAAATAATATGCAGCGGCGTCACCGAAACGCCGTATCCGTAAGCCACCGTGGCGGTGGTTGCTTCGCCCCAACGGTTGGGGACGCTGGGGGTTGCTTTTTCGGTCACTTCGAAAGAACCGATCGGGTCAAACAGTCCCATGTTGCGCAAAAAGCTTTTTTGTTCCTGTTTGCCGACTTTAAGGGCAATTTGCGCCGAACCGATGTTGGAGGAGTAGATCAGGATTTCCTGCAGGTCAAGCCAACGGTTTTCGCCGCGATAATCTTTGATGATGTTGTATTTGAGCTTGAGCGGCTTGGTGGCGTCAAAACGGTCGGAGAGTTTGACTTTTCCGCTTTCCAGCCCCAACGCGGCATTAAAGATCTTAAACACCGAGCCGGGTTCATAAAGGCCTTTGGTGGGGAAATTGAACTGAGCGCGTTCGTCCGGCTGCATGTTGAGGTTGGGATCAAAGTCGGGCAATGACAACATGGCAATAATCTCGCCGGTGTTAACGTTCATCAAAATGGCCGAAGCGCCGATGGCATTGAATTTTTTAATGGCGGCGGCAAGTTTTTGGCGGATGGTGTCCTGAACGCCGGAGTCAATCGTCAGTTGCAGCGGAACGTCGGAACTGGTCAGCCGTTCGTCAAGTTGTTTTTCAATGCCCGAAATGCCGATGTTGTCGATATTGGTTTTGCCCAAAATGTGCGAAAACAGATTTTTGTGCGGATAGACGCGTTTTTCAACGTCTTCAAAACCGAGCCCCTGGATTCCGAGAGCATAAATCTGATAACGCTGGGCCAGGGACAAATTGCGTTTGACGTAAACAAAATTGCCTTTCTTTTCCAACTGAGCCAGAATATCCTCGTACAGCATGTCCGGAATAAATTCGCTGAGTTTGGCGGCGACTTTTTCCTTGTCTTTGATTTTCCGCGGATGGGCAAACAGGTTTGCCGTCGGCAGCGACGTGGCAATGATGGTGCCGTTGCGGTCGGTAATGTCGGCCCGTGCAATCGGATTTTCGATTTTTAATTGCGGCAATTCGCTCTCGCCCCGTTCGTCCCGCGGCGCAATGCCGCTGATGCAGATGCTGAGGGTGCGCAGGGCAATGATGACATAAATCAGAATAAACGACGAAATCGCCAGCAGCATCCGGGTTTTGCAACTTGACAGCGGGTCTTGTTCAATATTGTAGTTGGAAAAGGCAAAACCCCGGTTGACTTTGATTTCTTCACCCGGCAGATAAAATTTGTTTTTGTCTTTTTTTGCCCACAGTTTCATTGTTCCGATCAGTCCCGCTTAGCGCTGAGCTTTGGCCAGCCGGCGCAGTTCTTTGTTTTTGACCGCCATGTCGTTGAGGTTTTTGCGGGCCAGCATTTTGCGGCTGGGTTCATAGTCAAACGGCAAAGAGGCATAACTGATAATCTGCTCGGCTTTGACCGGCGAGAGGTCGCTGTGACGACCGGCCAGGTTGCGCAATCGTTCCGGATTGTTAAGGTGGCTCCATTCGGCTTTCAGAATATGAATGGTTTTAATGTCTTCGCTGATAGTACGGTTGATGCGGGCCAGTTCTTTTTCCAAGTCCTGTACCCGGTTTTTCATAATGAAAGTGGCGAAGATAACGGCGGTTAACACAGTCAAGGCAGCCCATAGGCAGATAGCGGCAGATTTGGTCGTATTCATTACTCTGTCTCCTTATGACTTTTAATGGCATAACGCAGTTTGGCGGAGTGGGCGCGGGAGTTGGCGGAAATTTCCGCCTCGCCCGGCAATATGGCTTTGGAACAGAAGGAAAATTCGGCGGTTTCTTGAGGTGTCGTGTCGGGCAGATAGCGAGAAACGCCGCCGGTTTTGCCGGACTTTTGTTTAAAAAAGTTTTTAACGATGCGGTCTTCCAACGAATGAAAGGTGACCACGGCCATCCGGCTGCCCGGACGTGTGATTCTCAAGCCGTTGGACAAACCGCTTTGCAGTTCACCCAACTCATTGTTAACCACGATTCTCAGGGCCTGAAAGGTGCGGGTGGCCGGGTCGGGTTGTCCCGGTTTTTTGAAAATGACTTTATAAACGATTTCCGCCAGTTGCCGGGTTGTTTCTATCGGCTGTTGTTGCCGCGCTTCAACGATTTTGGCTGCAATCCGGCGCGATTTGCGCTCTTCGCCGAATTGATAAATCAGGTCGGCCAGCTCTTTTTCGCCGTATGTGTTGACGATGTCTGCCGCCGAAAGGCCGGAACAGGACATCCGCATGTCCAAAGCGGCATCTTTGCCGTAGGAAAAGCCGCGTTCGGCCTGATCAATCTGCATTGAAGAAACGCCGATGTCAAAGACGATGCCGTCAACTTTTTCGGTAACCAGCTTGTCAATGGCGCCGAAACAGCCGGGACGGAAGTCGAACCGTACGCCGTAATTCTGTTTTAATTCGGCGGCACGTGCGGCAACGTTGGGATCGCGGTCAATCGCAATCACCCGGCAGTTTGCCGCCCGAAGCAGGGCTTCGCTGTAACCGCCGTTGCCGAAAGTGGCGTCAACGTATGTTTCGCCGTCTTTCGGTGCCAGCGCCGACAGAACTTCGTTTAACATCACCGGAATGTGTTTGGGATTATTCATCGCGGCCTCCGTTCGGTCGCAATGAGGGACGGTTTTTCAAAACCTCGGCACGGATCCGTGCTTCTTCTTTTTCCCAGTTTTGCGGATTCCAAATCTGAAACTTGCGCCCTTTGCCGACAAACACTGCGGTATCGGTGATATCGGCATGCTTAAGCAGTTTTTCGGAAAGGCTGATTCTTCCGGTACTGTCAAAAGTGAAACGGCGGGCATCGCCGAAAATCAGGTTGGTAAGGTCGTCCTGGGTTTGGGAGAAAAAGTCGAGCGACGTTTCCATTTCGGCGGCAAGTTTTTCCAACAACTCTTCGGTGCAGCCTTCAATGCAGGGAGAAGTCAGACTGCGATAACATACGATTTCGGTTGATAATTCTTTAACGATTGTGCGGTAATCTGACGGCAAAGAGACGCGTCCTTTGGCGTCTACTTTGTTGTTTATGGTGTCCATAAACAGAAATGTCTTTCTCACCGTCATCGTTGTGTTTTTTCCCTGTTTTTTTATTTTTATGGTATAACATGGGATTTTTTGGGAATCAATGGGAAAATTTAGGGATTTGTTAACTGTTCGATCTTTGTTCTGTTGCGTAAACATCGTGGGCGGCCGCGAGCTGTTATCAACCAAGAGTTTGCGTTTTGTGACAAAAAAATAATTTTTATTTAAACATTTTTTATTATTTGCGTTTGTCGGTGCATCGGGGTGTGGATAAAAGGGTTGAACGACTCTTTTCGCTGTTTTTTTGAAGAGGATGAAAACGGGCGGACGGACAAAAATGAACCGGGAAACACTTTTTCGTCATCATTTGTCTTAACGGCAGTTGCGGTTTGTTTTTGGGGGAGACTGCCAAATTTCGCTTGCTTTTATGTTGCGATAAGATTAACTTCTATTCCATGGCGGTCGGATAGCCGCGTCACGGAAGGTAAAATCCGCTGATGAGGAAAGTCCGGGCTTCATGGAAACAAGACACCGGATAACGTCCGGCTGGAGAAATCCAAGGGAAAGTACCGCAGAAAATTACCGCCGGAGTGCGCTCCGGTAAGGTTGAAAAGGCGAGGTAAGAGCTCACCGCAAAACCGGTAACGGTTTTGGCCAAGGCAAACCCTGTCTGAAGCAAGACCAAGTTAGGAGGGCCGTTCGACAGAACGGTTATAGGGAGCGTTTCCACTCTTCTCCAGAGGTAGGTCGCACTGAGCAGTTCCGGCAACGGACTGCCAAGATGAATGGCTATCAATCCAGGCCTTTGCCGCACGGCAAAGATAGCGGGATACAGAACCCGGCTTACAGACTGCCTGTTTTTTTTAATGTTCGTTTTGAGGAGCATATCATGCAGCAGCATACGATCGGACAAGCATTTGAACTGGAGGGCATCGGCCTGCATTCGGGGCTGCCGTCCAAATTGAAGTTTAAGCCCCTTCCCGAGAACGGCGGTATTGTTTTTAAACGCTGCGATCTGCCGTCACGGCCCGAGATACCCGCTTTGTGGTCCAATGTGGTCGATACCCGCAACTGTACCTGTCTCGGCGACGGTGATAAAAACATTGTCGGCACGATCGAACATCTGATGAGCGCTCTGTACGTGCGCGGTATCGACAATCTGCTGGTCGAAGTCTCCAACCCCGAACTGCCGATTATGGACGGCAGCGCGGCAATGTTGTATGATGCTTTGATGAAAATTCCGTTGAAAGAACAAAACGCACCGCGTCGTTACCTGAAGGTCAAAAAAGAAGTTTCCTTCAGTGACGACAAAGGCAACACGGTAACCCTAAAGCCTTATGAAAACGGCCTCAAAATCGATTTCGAAATTGAATTTCCTTCCAAAATTGTCGGTCGGCAGGTTTTTTCGGGCGAGATTACGCCGGAACTCTATGGAGCGGAAATTGCGCCGTGCCGCACATTTTGCGAAAAGTATCAGGTCGATTACCTGCAATCGCTCGGCTTGATCAAAGGCGGCAGCCTGGATAATGCCGTGGTGTTGGACGGCGAGACGGTGCTCAATCCCGGCGGCCTGCGCCATCAACACGAATGCGTCAATCACAAGGTGTTGGACGCGGTGGGCGATTTGTACACTTCCGGACATCCGATTTTGGGCCGGCTTGAAGCCAGCAAAACCGGACATTTTCACAATAATCAGATTTTAAAAGTTTTGTTTGGCGATCAGTCAAATTATGAAATGGTGTAACAGTATGAAAAAGTTTAGTTTATTGCCTTTGCTGCTTGGTTCTCTTTTGTTGTTCGGTTGCGCTTCCGACGAAGTCGACTACGAAAAGATGACAGCCGAACAACTGTATAATCAGGCGCACGACTATCTTGACGAAACCCGTTACAAAAAAGCGGCGGAAACTTTTGAAAAAGTGGAGCTGGAGTATCCGTACTCCCGTTGGGCCACCGACGCCAAAATCATGGGCGCCTACGCTTATTACAAAAACGAAAACTATGACGATGCCGTAATGGCGCTGGACCGCTTTATCCGTTTTCATCCCGGCAACCCAAACATTGCCTATGCCTATTATCTGAAGGCAATGTGCTATTATAACCAAATTTCCGACGTTAACCGCGAGCAGGGCGAAACCCGCCAGGCTTTGGAAGCGTTCCGTCAGTTGGAAGCACGCTTCCCCGACAGCGAATATGCTGCCGATGCCCGCCAAAAGATGATTTTGGCGCGTGACAATCTGGCCGGCAAGGAAATGGAAATCGGGCGTTATTATCTCAACCGCAAAAATTATCTTTCGGCTCTCAACCGTTTTTCGGCGGTGGTAAACCACTATCGGCAGACCGGTTATATTGAAGAGGCGCTTTATCGCCAAACCGAAATTTATACGATTCTCGGATTGCACGGCGAAGCGGCTGCGGCCTATCAGGTTCTGGCCTACAATTATCCGAAGAGCGCCTGGACCGCCAAAGCCGGAAAGATTGTCAAAGACGGGAAATAATATGCTCAATTCATTGTCCATCCGCAATGTGGTGCTTATTGACAGGCTGGATCTGGAGTTTTCGGCCGGTTTAAGTATTCTCACCGGCGAGACCGGCGCCGGCAAGTCGATTCTGCTCGATTCGCTGGGGTTGGTTCTGGGCGGCCGCGCCGAAACGGCGTTGATCCGGAGCGGGGAAGACAAGCTGAGCGTTACGGCGTCTTTTTCATTGCCGCCGTCAGGGCACCCTCTGCATGCGCTGGCCGAACAATACGATTTGGATCTGGAGGGGGAAATTGTCGTTAAACGAACGCTTGACCGTAACGGCAAAGGAAAAATATTTGTTAACGACCAGCCGGTCTCGGTCAAAATCCTGAAAGAATTCGGGCGCCATTTGGTTGAAGTTCACGGACAGTTTGATAATCAGGGGCTGCTTAATCCGGCGTCGCATCGCGATATTTTGGACGGTTACGGCAAATACGGCGTTTTGAAAGATGCCGTTCGCGAAAAATATCTTCTTTATCGCCGGGCGGTTGAAGAACGCCGGGCTTTTGAAGCAAACCTCAATCAGGCCAAAACCGACGAAGACAATTTGCGTTGCTGGGTGGACGAGCTGGAAAAACTGAAACCGGTTGCGGGTGAAGAAGCGGAACTTGCCGCCCGCCGCACCGAGATGATGAATGCCGAAAAAATCCTCGAAAATCTCAATATGGCCTATGCCGGCCTGTCTCAGGGCGCCGATGTCCTGTCGGCGGTACGTCGTGCCCAGGCGGCGATCGAACGCGCCAACCGCCTGGTGGACGGTCGTTATGATGCGATTGCCGATACGCTGGAACAGACCCTTATCAATGCCGACGAAAGCATCCGCCAGATTGAAGACGCCAGTTCGTCGATCAGTCTCAGCCAAAATGAAATCGACGATATTGAACAACGTTTGTTTGCGCTGAGGGCAGCAGCGCGCAAGCATCAGGTGACAATTGACGAATTGCCGGCGGTTCTGGAACGGATGCGACAGCAGTTAGACCGCATTGAGCTGGGGGAAGACGGTTTGAACGACTGTCTGAAAAAAGAACAGCAACGGCGTCTGGAATATATTGCCGCTGCCGAAAGCCTGAGCGAAAAACGTCGTCAGGCCGCAGCAGCTCTGGATTGGAAAGTGATGGAAGAATTGCCGCCGCTCAAGATGGAAAAAGCGCGTTTTGTGACGCAGGTGGAACGGCTGGCGGAAAACGCCTGGAACGAGAACGGAATTGACGCCGTGACCTTTACGGTTTCGACCAACCCCAACTCGCCGCAGGGACCGCTAAACAAGATTGCTTCCGGCGGCGAACTGGCCCGGTTTATGCTGGCTTTGAAAGTTAATCTGGCCGATGCCGGCGCTAACCTGACAATGATTTTTGACGAAGTGGACTCCGGCGTCGGCGGTGCCACCGCACAGGCGGTCGGCGAACGTCTGGCCCGTTTGGCGTCAACGGTGCAGGTTTTGATTGTAACGCATTCGCCGCAGGTGGCCGCATGCGGAAATCATCATTTCAAAGTGGAAAAAAAGACCGCCGATAACGTTACCACCACTTATGTTTATGAGTTGGACCGGGCAGCGCGTTTTGAAGAAATTGCGCGGATGCTGGCAGGCGAACATGTTACTGACGAAGCGCGGGCGGCGGCGCGCGTTTTGCTGACGGCATAGGCCGGGTCCTTGGTCTTTTCTTCCTCTTCCTCTTCCTCTTCCTCTTCCTCTTCCTCTTCCTCTTCCTCTTCCTCTTCCTCTTCCTCTTCCTCTTCCTCTGGTCTTTTCTGCCAAGCTTTTTTCTCTCCCTCTCCGCCAAAGGCCGAATTAATTTTCTGCTTGCCAAAAGCGAACTTTTTCTTTAATATCAATCCTGCATCCGGGAGACCGGGTGCGGAGTGTAACGGCTCCTTATCAACGAAAAAGAACGACTCCTTATAGAGGGAGCCGGGGATATAAGGCTATATGCGCGAATAACCCGGACTGTTCGTTGATCAGTCGTTAACTCCCTCACCTTGATTTTCTCAAGGTGAGTTTTGTTTTTTTATCATAAACAAAATGAAGGAGTTACAAAAATGATATCAAAACTTAACATGAAGCGGAAAATCGGCTGCAAGTTGGGCGAATATCGCCGCAATAACAAACTTCGTCTGGAGCATGTGGCCAAACAAAGCGGGGTTCCGTGGCAGATGATCGATTCGCTGGAACTGGGCAATGATACCCAGTGGGGCGCCTATAAACTGCTGCTCGATTTTTACGGCAAAGGGGTGGGCATTGAGCTGACCGAGCGCGATCGGGATCCCGACAAACCTAAGGCGATCGACGAGCATACCATAAAAAGATACCTTCGTCAGGAACCGGTCGTACACAGCCGGGTTGACGAGGTGCCGCCGATGGAATTGTGTTAAAATTCGGAAGCCGTCCCGTTTTGCCGCGGGGCGGCTTTTGCATTTGCCGGGAGAAGATATCGACGGTCAGAGTTCGGCGGCAACGGTTGCCAAAGGAAACCGGACTGTGAAAACGGGGCATAAAAATGCTTGTGAAAATTTAAAATTGCGCTATTTTAAGGACAAAGATTCTCACAATTGATTTTTTAAGAGGAAAAAATGAAAGCAAGAACCAGATTTGCCCCCTCTCCGACCGGCTATATGCATATCGGAAACCTGCGCACCGCTTTGTATGAATATTTGATTGCCAAATCCGGCGGCGGAGACTTTCTGTTGCGAATTGAAGATACTGACCAGAAACGCTATGTCGAAGGTGCCACCGACATTATCTATTCCACCCTCAAAACCGTGGGAATGAATTGGGACGAAGGGCCGGACGTCGGCGGAAATTACGGTCCGTACGTGCAGTCGGAACGCAAACCGATTTATGCCGAATATGCCCATAAACTGGTTGAGTTGGGCGGCGCTCATTATTGCTTCTGCGCGCCCAAGGAAGAAAGCGAAGACGACGAGGCGGAAGAAAATGCGGTGCCGGCCAAGTTTCAGGATCCCTGCAAGCGCCTGTCGTTGGAAGAAGCGCGGGCACGGATTGCCGCCGGAGAACCTTTTACGGTTCGCCAGACCATTAACAAAAAAGGAAAATCGCGTTTTCATGACGAAGTATACGGCGATATCGAAATTGATTATGACGATCTGGACGAAGGTGTGCTGCTTAAGACCGACGGTTTTCCGACTTATAACTTTGCCAACGTGATTGACGACCATCTGATGGAAATCACTCATGTGGTGCGCGGCAACGAGTATATCTCTTCGACGCCGAAGTATAATTTGATTTATGAGACCTTCGGCTGGACGCCGCCGGTGTATGTTCATGTGCCGCAGGTGATGAAAGACGCCCAACACAAACTTTCTAAACGCAACGGCGACGCTTCGTTTCAGGATCTGGTTGCCAAAGGATATCTGCCGGAAGCGATTTTGAACTATATTGCTTTGCTGGGCTGGAATCCCGGTGACGATCGCGAGATTTTCTCGCTTTCCGAGCTTGAAAAAGCCTTTAGCGTTGAGCGGCTGAACAAATCGCCGGCGATTTTTGACATTGTTAAACTGACCTGGATGAACGGTTGTTATATTCGCGAACTGAGCGCCGAAAATTTCCATCGGTTGGCGCTGCCTTATTATCAAAAGTGCCTGACCCGTCCGCTTGATCTTGCCGCTTTGAGCAAGGTTTTGCAGCCGCGGATCGAAACCTTGGCCGATATTGCCGCCCAGACCGATTTCTTGGAACAATTGCCCGATTACGATTTGGCTCTGTTTGAGAACAAAAAAATGAAAACCGACCGCGACGTTGCCAAAAACGCGCTCAAACCGGTGGCTGCTTTGCTGCCTCAGGTGGAACCGTGGAGTAACGAAAATTTGTTCGAACAGTTGAAAAAGCTTGCTGCCGACAACGGTCTTAAAAACGGTCAGGTCCTTTATCCGGTACGGATCGCCCTCAGCGGTCGCGAAACCACTTCCGGCGGTGCCACCGAACTTGCCGCCATTCTCGGTCGCGAAGAAACTCTGGCACGCATCAACGTTGCGTTGCGGCGTTTGGGAGAACAGGGATGAAAGAAGTCAGCGCCGGCATCATTGTCCGCAACGGAAAAATCTTTATTGCCCAGCGGCCGGAAGGAAAGCCGCTGCCCAACGTATGGGAATTTCCGGGCGGCAAGCAGGAACCGGGCGAAACGCTGCCGCAATGTTTGAAACGTGAACTGAAGGAAGAATTGGACGTGGATGCCGAAATCGGCGATTTTCTGATGGATACGACTTACGGCTATCAGTACGGCGAATTCCGGATCAATGTCTATCGGGTGCATATTTCCGATAATGCGGAATTAAAGCTCAACGTTCATCAAAATGCGGCCTGGGTTACGCCGGCGGAAATGGATGCCTATGAGTTTCCTCCCGCCGACCGGGATATTATCCGGCGTTTGAAGACCATGAAATTGTAGACTTGACAATCAGGTGCGACAGATTTAATAATCGGATTGAAAAATTCGATTATTAATCTTTAAATTATTAGCTATGACAAAAAACGAAATTTTAATCTTTATTCTCGGCTGGATAGCCTTGTATGCGGCGCATGTTATCAAAAAATATCGTATGCGGTATTTGCAGCGTCGTCAAAACCAGGCTTCTTTTTCCGAGCCGGTTGAAAAAAATATGCCGATTGCCGACGATGAAATCGACTGGGGTTACGCCTGTAACCAATTGTGTTGGAATTTGTACGGTGTGGATCACCCGTCGGCGCTTTTGTTCAAATCAGTCGATTTCTGGCGTGAGGAATTTATGTCCATTATTGACCGGATCACTCCCGACGAAGCTGCGCAACTTTGGCAAAAGCTGGAAAAAGAAGAAGCCGCCTTGTCTGCTTCGGCGCCGCAATCGGCCTCTGTTTATGCCGAAAATGCCGATATGGCCAGACAAACAATTCGCCGTTATCTGCAACCGCGTTAAAAATGTATTTTAACCGCCCGGAGAAATCTTTCTCCGGGTTTCCTTTTTTATTTGTCAACCGTCAGCGGCGGGACGGAAAAACAAATATTTTGCGTTCCGGTCCCCAACGGCCAAGTTTGGTTGACAAAAAAACAAAAGCCAGTTACACTAAATGGGTAAATCGATTATTAACTTAAATTTTTATACCTATGAGTGAAAACTTATTGTTGGGAATAATTGCAGCGACAGTTGCGGTTATTTTGCTCGGAATGCCTTTTTGGCTGTTTGGCAAGAAAAAAGAAACCGTTCGTGTGCCCGAGCCCGTCCCCGGTGAAGAAGATCGGCCGGTAACGGCAAGGGAATTGACAGTTGTTCGCAAAATGCTTTTGGACCTGCTTTCGGTCGATATCGTCGATGAGGCTTCTCATGATCGTATCAAAAACTTTATCGACACACGGAAACCGGGGATCGCTTATGCATGTATGATGCAGGAGTTCTTTGATATGGTCAAGTTCAGCGACGAGCACAATCTGCCGAAGTTGAAAAATTTGACAGCGGAACAGAAAGAAGCGCTGGAAACGATCGCGAAGATGAAGGGCCTTGACCCTTTGGTGGCAGAAAATACGCGTATTTGCCGCATCTGCAACAAGTGCCTGACGGATATTCTTGCAAAAGAGGAAATTTAATTTTTTTGCCATGAATATGAAATTGTTGATTTGCGCGGTTGTGCTGATTTTAATTCTGATAGAATTGTTTTTCTGCCATAGGCGGAAAAACGATGCCGAAGACATTGACGCTCAAACCGCGAAAAGCCATCTCTGGATTTTGACGGCCGCCTGCAACGAAATCTGGATGTTTCTCTACCAACGGCCGCGCCCCGACCTGAATTGGATGAATATTGTCGAAATCCAAAATGTCTTTGATGGCATCTTGCTTTCGCTTTCTCCGGAGGAGGCGTTGCGGTTGTATGAGTCGGTTTGGCAAAAACTGACCCGAAGCAATGATGAAATGCAAAACAGAGCGTATGCCCTGATTATGCAAGAACTGAGCCGCCGTTTCGGCTGCTGATTTCACTCACGACTCCCTTAAGCCCTGCCGGCATAAGGGAGTTTTTTGGTTTTTGGATAGTATTTGCTTGATTTTGACGGTTGTAATAGCCAGATAACAAATAATAGTTTGCAGTTGGAAAAAATGGTTTACGGATATAAAAACATATGGAAAATCGCCAGCCCGATTTTGGTGGGCATGGTTATTCAGCAATTGATCGGCGTAACCGACGTTGTTTTTCTCGGTCGGGTCGGCCAGACGGAACTCGGCGCTTCCGCAATTGCCGGGCTTTACTATATTACCGTCTATATGCTCGGGGTAGGGTTTGGCATCGGGGTGCAAATATTGATTGCGCGTTTAAACGGCAGCGGGCATTATAAGCAGATTGCGCCGCTTTTTTATCAGGCTTTGGGGCTGATGTCTGGTTTTGCGGTCGCAGCGGTTGCGGTTTCTTATCTTTTGACGCCGTCGGTGCTGCCGCTGTTGATCAGTTCCCCGCGGGTGTTGGCGGCCGCACAGCAGTATCTGGGTTTTCGGGTCTGGGGATTTGTGTTTTCTTTTGCGGTTATTGTGTTTCGTGCCTTTTATGTGGGAACGGTCAATACCCGGGTGCTGACCTGGAGTGCGGTGGTGATGCTGGCGATTAATGTAGTCGGCAACTATTTGCTGATTTTCGGCAAATTCGGTTTTCCGCAAATGGGTATCGGCGGCGCAGCGCTGGCATCCGTGATTGCGGAAGCGGTTTCGGCTTTGTTTTTTGTGTTTTATACCCGTTTTCGCATTGATGTTCGACGTTACGGGCTGGATTGTTTCAGCGGCTATAATCCGCGGCTGATTCGGCAGATTTTTTCGGTTTCGATTTGGACGACCATTCAGTTGTTTATTTCCTTTGCCACCTGGTTTTTCTTTTTTGTGGCCATTGAGCATTTGGGAGAATTTGAACTGGCGTCCTCCAACGTGCTGCGCTCGATTTCGACCATGTTGTACATGGTTGTGGGGGCCCTCGGCGCCACCGCTTCTTCACTGACGGCCAACCTGATCGGCCAAAGCCGGCAAAAACAGATTGCGCCGACCCTGTATCGAATCGTCCGCCTCGGTTTTGCGATAGAAGCGCTGTTATGCACGGCGCTGGCCTTTTTCCCCGAAGCGGTGATGCGGATTTATACCGACGATCCGCATTTGATTGCCGACAGCGTCGAAGCTTATTACGTGATGCTCGGCAGCTATGTCACCATTGTTCCGGCAATCATTGTTTTTAATGTGGTGATCGGATCCGGGCGGACCCGTCAGGCGATGTATATTGAACTGGCCGCGACCGTCATTTATGTCGTCAACGTCTGGTATGTGGTGGTCTGGCTCCGTTCGTCGTTGGCTTGGTGCTGGAGTACCGAATATTTTTACAATCTGATGTTGCTGGTTATTTCGCTCCGATACCTGCAAAAGCGGCGTTTGATATTTTAGTTGACGGAAATACGGATTGTGAATAAATTGTCGGTAGGATAAAAAAATGGAAACAAAATTGAAATATACCGTCGACGGAACCGTTCTCAAACTGGAACTGAACGGCGATTATCTGAAATATGACGACAATGCGGCGATCAGCGGCCTGTATGAGGCGGCAAGCCGTAAAAATACAGAGAGCGTCGAAGTGCAGGCGGCCGGTCTCGGCGAATGGGATTCGACGCTGCTGGTCATTTTGTTTCAGTTGCAAAAAATCAGTCGCAGACGGCAAATACCGTTGCGACTGCAACAATTACCGCCCGGTTTGAAACAATTGCTGGAATTGGCTTTTTCGGTTGACCGCAAACCGGTTGCCGAAAGCGATGAAACCGTCGGATTGTTGGAAAGAGTCGGCAATTGGGGGCTTGCGACCGCGGAAGGCATCCGCAAAGGCGGCGGATTTTTGTGGAAAACGGTGGTTTCTTTTTGGAATTTTGTTAACGGCATGTCGGTGATGCGTCGGGTCGACTTCCTGTTTGCTCTCGAGGATTGCGGCTACAAGGCGTTGCCGATCGTGTCGCTGATCAGTTTTATGGTCGGGCTGATTCTGGCGTTTGTCGGTGCGGTCCAGCTCAAGACTTTCGGTGCCGAAATTTATGTTGCCAGTTTGGTAACCATCGGCATGACCCGGATTATGGGCGCCATCATGACCGGCATTATCATGGCCGGGCGTACCGGCGCTTCCTATGCCGCCACCATCGGTACCATGCAGGTCAACGAGGAAATTGACGCTCTCAAAACAATGGGAATTGCACCGGTCGATTTTCTGGTGTTGCCGCGGCTGATGGCGCTGGTGCTGACGATGCCGATTTTGGTGATGTGGGCCGATTTTATGGGGATGTTCGGCGGCGGCTTTGTCGGGGTGACGATGCTCGGAATTCCGTTTCAGAAATATTGGGAACTGTCGGTCAACGCCATCAGTCTCAATAATTTTCTGGTCGGTATTTTTCACGGTCTGGTTTTTGGCGTCGTCATAGCGGTGTGCGGTTGTTATTACGGCGTTTATTGCGGGCGCAATGCCGACAGCGTCGGTGTGGCCACCACCAAAGCGGTGGTTTCGGCGATTGTCTGGATGATTGTGATGACCGGAATTATTACCGTTGTTTGCGAGGTGTTGGGAATATGACGGCGGAAGTGCAAATTGCGGTTAAAAACCTTACCGTCGGATACGGTGATTTTGTGCTGCTGAAAGATATCAGTTTTAATGTCAATAAAGGGGACGTCTTCATTATCATGGGCGGCTCGGGGTGCGGCAAAAGTTCGTTACTGCGCGTATTGACCGGGTTGGTGCCGCCGCAGCGGGGAAATTTTTTTATTGACGGTGTCGATTTTACCAAAGCCGCGCCGCCGGTGCGCGACGAAATTATGCAGCGTTGCGGCATTTTGTATCAAAGCGGCGCTTTGTTCAGTTCAATGACGCTGGCCGAAAACATTGCCTTGCCGTTGCAACAATATACGGACTATTCCGAGCGCGAGGTAAGCGAGTTGGTGTCACTGAAACTGGCGTTGGTCGGTTTGGCCGGTTTTGAGGATTTTTATCCTTCGGAAATCAGCGGCGGAATGAAAAAACGCGCCGGTTTGGCGCGGGCGTTGGCGCTGGATCCGGAAATCGTCTATTTTGACGAACCGTCGGCCGGTTTGGATCCGATCAGTTCCAAATTGTTGGATGATCTGATTTTGGACATCAATCACAGCCTCGGAACCACGATTGTGATCGTGACTCACGAATTGGCGTCGATTTTTGCCGTCGGCAGCAATTCGATTTTTCTTGACGGCGAAACCAAATCAATTCAGGGTTACGGCAACCCCAACCAACTGTTGAAAGACCCGCCTAACCAAAAAGTTTATAATTTTTTAACCAGAGGTGCCAAAGAAAATGCGTAAAAAACCAAAAAGCAAATTAATCGGTTTGTTTCTCATCTGCGGAATTATTTTGTTTGTCGCCACGATCGGCATGTTTGTGGCAGACAAAGTCCGCGGTGACACCCGCAGCATGGTGGTGATGTACTTTTCAGAGTCGATAAAAGGTCTGGATGTCGGATCGCCGGTGGTCTTCAAGGGCGTGAATATCGGAAAGGTTTATAAAATCGATCTGATTACCGATATGGAAGATACCGAATTCAGTATTCCGGTATATGTGGCGTTTAACAGTCAAAACTTTAACCCGACATTGCCTAACGAGACCCGTCGCCAAATATTGAACGAACTGGTGGAGAAAGGATTGCGCGCGCGGCTCAATAACCTCAACTACCTGACCGGACAGCTGATGATCGAACTTGAAATGATGCCGGCGGGAACCCCGGCTGTTTACCGCAGCAGGGGAGAACGCGTCCCCGAAATTCCGACCGTGTTGTCGCCGTTGGCAGAATTGTCACAGGGATTTCAGGAAATACCGCTCAAGCAAACGGTTACCAAAATGAATAAATTTCTCGATTCGCTGAATAATGAGATTGTTCCGCAGCTTGCCGGCGTTTTGCAGCAGTTTTCCAAAATTCCGCAGCAAACCCAGAACGTGCCGGAAACTTTGCGCAATTTTAACCGGGCAATGTTAAATATTTCCGGTGCCGCCAAGTCATTAAACAATTTTGCTGATTATATAGAAAGACATCCGGAATCGTTATTAAGAGGAAAAGGAAGGTATTAGTCATGAAAAATTTGTTTTTGTCAGTCCTGTTGTTGTTGGTTGCCGCCTGTGTCGGAACCAGCAGCCCGTCGCGTTTTTATCAGCTCAAAGCCCTGGAAGGCGATGTGCGCCCGGTTTCGCAGCGACGGATGGACATCGGGGTGGAGGAAGTGTTTATTCCGAGATATCTTGATCGGCCGCAGATCGTGACGATGGAAGCCGGCTCTTCGGAATTGAAAATGTCGGAGTTTTATCGTTGGGGAGAACCGTTGTCGAGTTCGTTTTCACGAGTGTTGGCCGATGACATTTCCGTTTATCTGCCCAAGTCGGTGGTTAAGTTCAAAACCCTGGTCAGCGAAAACTTCACTTATACGGTGACGGTCGAAGTCAATAAAATGGATGCCGTTTTAGGACAGAAAATAGAAATTGACGCTTGGTGGACCGTATATAAAAACGGCCGTGTCGCTGCCCGCGAACGCAGCCGTCTCACCGCCCCGTTGACCGAAAGCTATGAAGATCTGGCGGAGAAAGAAAGCGCCCTGATCGGCGAATTGTCACGTGAAATTGCCGTGAAACTGTCAAAATTGTAAGGATGGAAAAAATGAGTGCCGCTTTGGAAGAAATTTTAACCCATTACGGAATCGGCGGTAACATCGTCGGCGAAAAAAACGGGCCGTTGCTGCGTTTGATTGAGTTTGCGCCGGCGCCGGGTACGAAAATAAAAAACATTATGAGCGCGCGGGAAGACATTGCCCGTGAGCTGGGCGTTTCTTCGGTTGACGTTGAAAAAGTGCCGGATTCGGGAAATGTTTGGTTCGAAATACCGGACCGGCAGCCGCGGACGGTTGATTTTAAAACCTTGGTTGACAGTGAGGCTTTTAAAAATTTTAAAGGAAAACTGCCGCTTTGCCTAGGTACCGACGTTGCCGGCAAACCGGTGATTGCCGACTTGTCGAAAATGCCGCATTTGTTGGTCGCGGGTACGACCGGGTCCGGGAAGTCGGTCGGGCTCAATACCTTTATCTTGTCGCTGATTTTGGCCAAAGAAACTTCCGAACTCAAACTGGTTCTGATTGACCCCAAGCGCATTGAATTTTCGATTTATAACGATCAGCAATACATGTTAACGCCGGTGGTTACCGAAAATAAGGATGCCGTGGCGGTTTTGGCTTATCTGGTCGACGAAATGGAGCGGCGCTACCGGCAGTTGGAGGAAAGCCATTGCCGCAATATTGACGAATATCATTTACGGGTCGGCCTGATGCCCTATATTGTTTGCGTTATCGATGAATTTGCCGATTTGGTCACCGTCAGTCCCGAAGTTGAAAAATATATCCGTTTGTTGGCGCAAAAAGCCCGGGCGTGCGGGATTCATCTGATTCTGGCCACCCAGCGGCCGTCGGTTGATGTGGTAACCGGTGTGTTGAAAGCGAATTTTCCTTCCCGTCTGGCTTATAAAACGGCAGCCTCTGCCGATTCCCGTACTGTTTTGGACACGACCGGCGCCGAAAAGCTGCTCGGCCGCGGCGACGCCTTGTTTTTGGATGCGGCAGGCGGATTAAAACGAATACACGGTGCCTATGTTGCCGATAACGATATTCGTGAAATTTTGGAACCTTTCCGCGGCAAGGTCGAGAAATTGTCGTTGGAAGAATCCCCGGTTTTCGAAAAAGAAAAGAAGCATCCGGCGCCGCAAAAAGAGCCCGGTATTTTCCGGCGTTTGCTCAATTGGTGGAGTTCGTTGAAGGTTAGGGAACGCAAAACCCTGGTATCGGGGATTGTTTATCTGTTTTCCAAACTGACGGCAGCGCCGAAACGCCGGCGCAAGTAATGCCGCGGCAACGATAACGGATAAAAAAAATCCCGGTAAAAACCGGGATTTTTTGTGGACACAGAGTTATTTGCTTTCGGGTTCTGTCACTGCAGAAACGTCCGGCATTACGGTCGCGTCAACCGGGGAGGGCGTATCGCCGGTCAATACCGGGTTGGGTTCTTCCGGAGGTTCCGGCATTCTCATTTCCCCGGCCATCGGCGGCATGTCATGCGGCATGTCTTTCATATGCGGCATTTCTCTCATATGACGCATTTTTCTTTTTCCCATTCTTTCCGTATGATGAGCTTTGCGCTCGGCCTTAATCTTGTCAAATTCGGCTTTCTGTTCCGGAGTAAGCTGAGCTTCAAAAGCTTCCATGTTTGCCTGACGGATGCGATTCATTTCGTTGCGGATTTCTTTCATTTTTTCCATCAGCTGGCGCATTTCCGCCTGGTCCTGTTCACGGCGTTCCCGTATGACTTTTCTTTGGTCGCTGTTCAATTGCAAACGGTCTGCCAGTTTTGCTTCCATCATTTCCGGAGTCGGGCGGTCGCGGATCGGCATCGGTTCGTTATCGGCGGCGTTGGCTGCAACGCCGGTGATCAGCATGGCGGCGCAGGCAATGGTTAAAAATTTGTTTTTCATGTTTTACTCTCCTTTTAAATAACTGAGTTTTTGTTTTAAAATTTGTCTGGCGTTAAACAGGCGCGATTTAACGGTACCTGCCGGAACGCCGGTTTTTTGCGCAATTTGTTCCAGGCTCAATTCTTCAAACTCGTACAAAATAATTACTTTGCGCATTTTAGGCGGCAGTTCGTCCACCGCTTTCAGAATCAGTTTTTGCCGTATCTTGGCGTCCACGGCCTCTTCTTGAGAACTCCCGGTCGGCATTGTTTCGAGAATTTCCGGATCGCGGACTTCTGCATTGTTTTGGCCGTACTGCCTTGATTTGAAATAGTCGCGGCAGACATTGGCGGTCAGGGTTCCGATCCATTGTTTAAATTTACCTTCTTCGTGATAATTATCAAGGTTGCGCCAGGTTTTTATATACACTTCCTGTTCAATGTCCTCGTTGTAAGAACCGGTAAACTTGCGGATGACGGCTCTGATCAGCCCTTTGTTTTTATTGATTATGTCTTTCATCTATCCTGCCATCAAAAGCCCGAATTCATCCACCGGCAAGCCCATGTCTTCAATCAGGGATTCCCGTTGTGCCACCGTTATTTGGCTGTCGGCCGCCGTTAACATTGCTTCGGCCCAGTATATGTTTTCACTTTCCGGGGGCCGCAGTCCGGAGAGGCTGAGCCCGGCGGCAACCAGCAGCATGCTGAAAACGGCCGTGATGCGTCGGCGACGTTTTTTGCGGGCGAAATAAAGCGGTTTCGCTTCCTGCAGCAGTTTTGAAATATCGTCCATTTTAACCTCCATACATCAGCTAAAACGAGAGTTTGTGCAACAAGGTTCATTTATTTTTTTATTTTTGGCCGGTCGTCGGAACAAAACTTTTGTTGATCCTGTTCAGGCTAGCTTGTCTGCAAACGATTTGCAACACAAATATCTTTGTTGTCTTTAATGAAAATTTAAATTATAATCGCCTCAGATAAAGATTAAGGAGTCGCGACATGACATTAGAACTACGCCCCAACGAATACGTTAAAATTGAAGTTCATTTCAGTTATAAGGTATTTGTGCTGCCGACATTGTTGATGTCAATCGGCATTTTGATGTTTTTGGCGGTGTGGAGCGGTGTCGGGCAAGGCGAAAGATTCCGTTTTATCGGCCATATTTATTCTGTTGCCGCGATTATGATGATAATCGGCGGCCTTTTGTTTGTTCCTTACATTTATAAACGGGTCGACAACAAACTCAAGATATATGCGGTGACCAACCAGCGGGTTTATGTCCGTCGGGGCATTGTCAATATCAAGGAAAAGGATATTCCGTTAGCCAAAATTAACGACGTGCAGATCGTACAAAGCCTGGTCCAACGCCTGTTCGGTGCCGGTGATGCGATTGTTCAGGTGGGTAACGACGAAAGCAGCATGGTGATTCAGGATATCGCCCACCCGCGCGAGTTCCGCGATACCATTATTTCTGCCATTTACGAAGCGGCGGCCGAGCAGGAAGCGCGCTCGCGCCAACAGCGCTATTATGAACAGCAGCAGCGCCGCTTTGAACAACAGCAAAACGAATATAACGATTATTCGGGGCATGACTACAACAATTACTGAGTGCATCGGTATTTCAACGGAGAAAAGTAATGCAGGGGTTTGTTTTTCACAATCCGACCAAAATTGTTTTTGGGAACGGAAGCAGTTCACAATTGTCGGCGCACGTCACCGCTTTAGGTCGTAAGGCCTTGTTGGTCTACGGGCAGAACAGCATCAAGAGATCCGGACTCTATGATAAAATTGTTTCCCAACTGCAAGAAGCGGGGATCGCGTTTGTTGAGCACGGCGGCGTTAAATCAAATCCGTCACTCACCCATGCCCGTGAAGGGATTGCCAAAGCCCGGGCGGAAAAAGTTGATTTTGTGATTGCCGTCGGCGGCGGCAGCGTGATTGACGAAGCCAAGTCGATTGCGGCTGGTACGGTGGCGAAAGATGACGTGTGGCGTTTTTATCTCGGCGAGACCAAAATCGAAAAGGCACTGCCGTTGGTCACCGTGCTCACTTTGCCGGCAACCGGGTCGGAAATGAACGGCAACGCGGTTATCACCAACGACGAAACCAACGATAAACTGGGGCTGGCCAGTCCGTATTTCTATCCGCAGGTGTCGATCCTTGATCCGTTGTTGACGGTAACGGTGCCGCAGCGTTATACCGCAGCTTCGGCAGTGGACATCGTTTCGCATCTTACCGAAAGCTATTTTACCAACGACGGCGGTTGGACTCCGTTGCAGGAATATTATGTGGAGGGAATGGTGAAAACAGTGATGGCCGCGGCCTCTCGTATTTTGCAAAATCCCGAGGACATTGAAGCGCGGTCGACGTTGATGTGGAGTGCAACTTTGGGGTGGAACGGCTTAAATGTGGCCGGTGTCGGTGCTTTCTCAATGCCGTGTCATGCATTGGAACATCCGATCAGTGCATTGTATGACATTGCTCACGGTGCCGGTCTGGCCATCGTTACGCCGGCGTGGCTGACGGCCAAAGCGGAGGAAAAGGCGCCTAAGATCGCCCGGTTCGCCCGCGAAATATTTGCCGTGCAAGAAGAAAATGACCGGCAGGCCGCCCTTGCCGGGATAGCTTCTCTGAAAAACTGGTATCGCGAAATCGGTGCGCCGCTTAGTTTTGCCGAAGCCGGTATTGCTGAACCGGATATTGAAGAACTGACCCGGCTGACGGTTAAAGGGGCAGCGATTCGCAAAACGCCCGGGCTGCCGGAGGATTTTGTCCGCGGCGTATTTTTGGCTTGTATGTAGTCTGTAATAATTAAAAAAAGGCGCTGCGGCGCCTTTTTACGTGTCACCCGAAAAACGCGTTTAACGCGGGGAACATCCGGAAAAACCGGCTGAAACGGAGAAGCTTTTTGGTAAACTCTTGTCTTACCGGATTAAAACCGATCTCTCTTTTTTCCTTGGTTAAATAATTTAGAGACCTGTTCCCTGATTTGTTCCTTGGTAACCGGCGAGATATCCCCTTCTCCGGGGAAAGATGAAGCTGTTTTCTCGGCAAGCGGTAACGGACCTATTATTTTTTTCACATAATTGTCAAAAGCATGCTCTTCAAGAGACGGAGTAAACGCCAGATCGGATATCAAACGTAACTCAGTATCGTTTAAACGATGGACGTCTACAGCATCGGCGGCAAAAACCATATCTTTGCGCGTTTTGCGTTCCCTGATGGATTCTTTCAGCCAGGAAGGGTATTGATAAAAAATACGAAAGGCTTTATCATCCATCAAAAAGATCAATTTGTATGGTTCGTGGGAAGAGTTGTCAAATACGGCGGCAATGTCGCTGCGTTTCAGCATTTCCGGAAAGTTCTTCATAATTTTGGGATAACGGCGAATAATATCTTCATACGGAACGTCGTGACCGCCGTTGATCACGCGTGATTTGACGCGATAATAAGACAGCAGCGGATCCGAAAGGCCGATAAACACGGTGGCGATTTTAAAACCTTGTTTGCGGGCTTCGTCCATAAAACGCAGATGTACTTTGCCCGAAGATGTGGTCTCGTACACAAAACTGCTGCGGTTTTCAATGTGCTTTTCCACTTCTTCATAAGTGATTTTGCCGGCGCTGAGCATGTTGTCGTTCGGATCTTGATCCGGAGCGGACAAATCTTTGGCAATGTTGTCCAAATTGATAAACGGCGCATTTTTCATTAACGGATCGTCTTTGATAACCTTATCGTAAAAGGTAGATTTTCCGGCGCCGTTGGGACCGGCGATAATTACCATCCAGGGACGCTTTCTTGTCATTTTGCTTTTCCTACGATAATCTCTTGGTGTTGTTCATCCAAAGTGACGACAAATTTTTCGCCGTCTTCGGTTTCTTTGATAAAAAGCCCGTTTTCCTGATAATAGCGCGGATAGCCGATTTGGTCTTTCCAAGCCTGATCATCTTTCGTTTTGGTCAGTTTTCTTTTTATATATTCCATCATGGTTTATTATTCCGTTTATTTAAAGTTATATATGCAAAATATACGGAATAACATCGGCCAGATTGTCCGAACTGCCTTCTTCGCTGCCGTCGTCTTTATCAACAATGTGATATTTTTCGTCGTTGGCGCTGTAAACCAACTGAAAAGCGTCGTTATAACCCAGAATCACCGCTTCCGGCAGATCCGGTCGGTGACGGAGGTTATAGTCCAGCAGCTCGGGAAACATGGTGCTTTCGGTATTAATTCCCAAGATAAAACAACCGTTGTTGGAAAGGCCGTTGAACTTGCGCAGCAGCTTGTAAAAGTCTGGCAGCGGCTGAGCAAAGCCTTCTTGTTTGAGCTTGAGTGTGCCCATCGCGATTTTAACTTCGGTAGAGGGCTTGTTGCGGCCCACTTCATCGTTTTGTTGCAAAAAATCGATCAGTTCCTGGATGTTCATGCTGACATTGCTCCGCTGTTTTGTTGGATGTTGCGCATGACGGCCTGCGAATTGGCGGCGGCTTTTTCTGCCTCGGCACTCAATCCGCGATTGTCATTTTGTTGTTGGTTTTGTTGGTCGATGATCATCATGTCGGGACTGAAACCAAGCATACAGCGAACACCCGGCTGCGGTTCAAGGCGAACCATGGTGCGCTTGGTGCTGCCGTCTTCGGCTCTGTCTTTGAATACCATGTCGGCGGCGTGAATGCTGCCGTGAATTGAGTGGGCTTTTTCACCGCTGTTGCCGTTGGAACGTTCTAATGCGTCGAGCAGGGTGCCGTTGCTGACAATACACATGTTTTCATAATCGTTGACGGCGGCATACGATTTTCCTTGTGCTTCAAACAGGCGGCAGTCTTTGATGTTGATGATATGATGGACGTCAATGGCCGGTTGGTTTGCCCAGTCGGGATGCCGTTCCAGTTCTTTGGACATATCGGTCAGGCCGCTGGTTTCCATCTTTTTGACCAGAGCTTCGACATATTCTTTCTTGGCGCCGGGGACCTTCAGGAGCATATCTTTGAATTGCGGATTCTCTTTAATAAAACGTTTGACGTTTTCCTGTTTGGCGCTGGTTGCGACCGGAACGTCCTTGGCAGCGCGGATATCACGATAGGTCAGAGGGTTGCCGTTTTCGTCCTTGGCCTGAAACAGTTTGGCAAAGCCCATGCCTTTTTGAACGGCACAATGGTTAAACATCAGATATTTGAAGTCGTTCAGATTCATTTCCGGCAGCATCTCCGGGCGTACTCCGGCTTTGGCCAGCGCTTCGAGCATTTTGCCCTTCATCTCTGCCAGCCGCGGTTCTTCTGACATCATCTGCCAAATCGGCGAGTCTTCCAGTTTATAATCTTCCGCTTTGCCGGGATGAATTGAATACTTATACGGGTAGTTGGCCAGATCGGCAAATTTTTCCGAATAACCGCCGAAAGGTTTTTCAACGCCGCCGTTAAAAACCATGCGGGCGATTGCGCTCTTGTCGGTTTTGGAAACTGCCGCTTCGACACGCAGATTGAGATGATATTGAGCGGCAAATTCGCGCAGGGCTTTTTCTTCTTCCCGACCGTTGGTGGCGCGAAAAGCTTCGGTCAGCATGTTGAGCTGTTGGATAATCTCTTCGTCGCTGAGACCGGGAACCGCGGCAGCGGAAGTTTTTATCTCCGGCGTTGTAAGTTTTTCCGCTTCGGCCTTGAGTGTATCTTGTTTTTCCTTTTGGAAAATCTGATTTTTGCGGGCACTGAGATTTTCGCCCCGTTTTTTATGCTGCTCGTTGTCGCGGTGCATGGAAACGCGTTTTGAATAGTCTCTGTCAAACGAAAATTTACCCATAGCTTTTACCTTTATCAGTCCATTTTCTGTCTATTATAACACAAGGTTGTCTAAAATCCAGTGAATTTTAAAAAAAAATTGCGCTGTGCTTATTTTTTGTTATAGTGAAAACGGGGTTGTATAAAACGGAGATTGAAAATGAAGATATATGATGGATTTGCCGACATAGCGGATGATTTTGACGTTCTTCTGGTCGATGCTTACGGTGTTTTTTGGAACGGGAGCGCTTTTTATGAAGGCAGCCGTGAAATTATGGAAAAAATGGTAAAATGCGGCAAACCGGTCTGTATCGTTTCCAATACGACCCAACTGGCCGATGCGGCGATAAATTCTTATCGCAAACGCGGTTTGGAACCGCAGCGCCATTTTACGGATATGGTAACTTCCGGTGATGCGGCACGGGAAACTTTTGCCGCCGGCGGTCTGGATATTGACGGCAACCGCATTTTTGTTTTCGGGAACCCGCGCAAGCAGATTTTTGAACAAACGCCATATGTAACGGTCGATGATCCGAACGATGCCGATGCTTTTTATATTTCGATTCCCCAGTTGACCGATGAGCAATACGAAAAATTGCCGGCTCTGCATCAGCACTTTTATCTTTCGCGGATGAGCGGCGACGACGGACCGGCGTGGTGGGACAGTATGGTGATTGATCCGTTTTTGCCGCAGTTGCGCGCTTTGCAAAAAATGGGGCTTCCGGCAATTTGTGCCAACCCCGATTTTCGTGCTTTCGAAAAGCCGAAAAACGGTGACATTGCATTACCGGTGGTTCGTCAGGGGTTGGTGGCGGAAGCTTACCGGAAAATGGGCGGCCGCGTGATCGAATTCGGCAAACCGCATCCCGGCATTTTCAAATATGCGTTTCGTCAACTCGGAATCGAGGCATCGCCCAAAGTGGCGATGATCGGCGATACGTACCGCACCGATATTGTCGGTGCTCTCAATGCCGGAGTGACGCCGGTATGGTGCGTCGAATGCGGCATGGCAAAATATGAAACCGATCAGGGCAAGAGTCTCGAAGAAATCAGCTGCGGACGCCTGGAGGGCGTGCGGATGATCCGCGCTCTCGGCGGCGTCGCCAAGAGTTCCGATCTGCTCAGTCGCTGCCGGGCAGCCAAATTTTCGGATTACGGCAAATTATAATGTCGTCGCATCTTTGAAAAATGCGTCGCCATGGTTATATACTCTACTGAATTACATTTGTAAAAGGAGAAAAATCATGGCTGAAACCGTAAATCATTCCGGCATTGCCACTTTTCAAACGGCCGGATTCTGGCATTTGATTGCCGGCATTATTATGATTATCCTCGGCTTGTACGTTTGGTTTAACCCGGTGGCCAGTTTGCTCGGCCTGGCGCTTTATCTGGGGATTGCCTTTATTGTTGTCGGCGCCGGATATTTTCTGGCTTCGTTTTCTTACCGGTCCGGCTGGTATCTGGTGGTTGGGCTGCTGGATATTTTTGTCGGCGTTATTTTCGTCAGCAACCTTGGTGTCAGCGCCGCAACGCTGCCGATCATCTTTGCTTTGTGGTGTTTGGCGGTCGGCGTAGTCCAACTGGCGAATTCGTTTGAGCTCAGAAGGGATGGTTATGCCTGGGGCTGGACGATGGGGATCGGAATTCTCGGCATTTTGTTCGCCTTTCTGATCCTGGTTTATCCGGCGATCGGCGCCATTACCATCACCACTTTGATGGGTTTGTACATTATATTGTATGGTGCTTTTGCTATTGCCGAATATATCTACACGCCTCATCAAACCGTTACGGTTCAAGAGAATTATCGCGAAAAATAATTTTTACGGCTAAAAAGCAGAAACCCCGGATTACCGGGGTTTCCGTATTTCAGTCTCTTTCTCTTTGCAGCATTCTGGCCATCGTTTTCTGCTGCTTTTTTCCCATTGCCAGCGGTTGAGGTTGGAGCTTGATCTCCGAAATGTCGTCTTGGCGAAAGTTCTGGCTCATTTGTGCCAGATCTGCAGTATTTAAAAGCATTTTCATATTGTTGATTTTAGCCATTGCCAACATCTGTTTTCTGACAGGCTCTTTCAACCGGCCTTCGGCAATCAGTTTTTGGGCTAACTGTTTTTCAACTGGCATATCTTTGAGAATGTAGGTATGCGCTTTGCCGTAACGCTGCCCGCTGCTGCCGCGGCGGTTGTGAGTGCGCAGATTGTAGACAAAGTCGCAGTATTCTTTGTTGCCGATTTTCATCGCCACGTGGCCGTAGCGGGTTGTGCCTTTTTCCCAGGCGATGACGGTGGCGTCGGGCAGCGAATGGAAATTTTCCATGTTGGTGTCAATTTCGACAAAATGTTCATTTTTCTTAAATCCGTCAACGGCATGATAGGCAAAACGCTGGGCGTCAATCATAATGCCTTTTGCGGCATAAACATTTTTGACTGCGCCCAAACAATAAGTCTGCTGTCCTTTTTTCGGCGCACCGGGTTTAGCTTTTTTCTTGGCAATCGACTGAATTTCTTCGCTCAGATCGCTTTGCTGAATCATTTGCAGTTCTTCGGCGGTAAAGGTACGGCCTTCAAGATCGAAATTTCCGATCAGGTTTTGATTCTGCACAACCAGGTTTTCTGCCATCAGTTCTTCAAGTTTTTCGGTTGCGGCATCACAATCGACCGTGTTTACTTTGTTTTGTCCCGGAGTTTCTGAAAGTTCAATCGGGTTTTGAGGGACGTTTGTATTATTGTTGGTTCCGGTCATGGTTGCCGCGGTCGAAGAACCGCCGTTGCCGATCACTGTCGACATCAGAAACGCCAGCTTAATAGGACCGTGTCTGGCGGTTTTTGAGAGCCAGTCCCAGCTTTTTTTGCCTAAACGTTTGATTTTTTCTGCGGTTGTTTCCATTCAACTCACCTCATTTATGTGCTTCAATTTGTCTTCTTTTGTCTATTTTAGCATATCAATTGCGATTTGTAAACCATAATTCGTTTGGAAGCTTCTGCTGCTATCCGATTGTTCAGCGGCCGATACTTGCTTAATAAGGCGCATTATCGGCTGAAAAATATCCCCCGGATGTGCGGGGGATGTTTGTTATGGCCAAAACCGCTAAGTTTGTCAGTTTTGCTGAGGAGCCGCCGGTGTTTCCTGTGCCGGAATTTCTTTAAAGATAACCCCTTGCAAGGCCAGGACGGCGACGAAGAAAATTATAAAGCTGCTGAAGCCGAACCAGCCCAAGACGGTGAAGACAACGTACGTGGTTATGAAGGCCAGCGTACTTAAGCGCATTCTGAGGTCAAAGAGAAAACTTTTACCGAAAAACGCCGAAACCGCATAAGAACAGACGGCATAAAAAATGATTGCGATAAAAAAGGCGATCGCTACGCCGATAAAACCGAAAATGCCGACAAACAAGACACTCCAGTTAAGCATGGTTCTGAAAAGGTCGGTGTAGTCTTCCCGGGGAATGTATAAAGATTCTTCAAAATTGTACATTTTGGTTTCGCGTTTGGTAACCGAGTACAAAGCGCGGCGGCTGATATAAATTCCCTGCTTGAGTTCGGACGGTTCGAAATAGTCAACTTTGGTGTCCAACACAACATTGATATTGCTGTTAGCATCGTTATTTTCGTCATCAAAGGCGATAGAATAGGTCTTTACCGTATCTGCCGGTTCTACAATGGCGCCGTTTTCGATTTTAATCGGCAAAAATTCGTCGGCAACCTTTTGGGCGGCCGGTACCAAAACGTCGTTTCCTTCGATTTTTATGGTTGCGGCCAGAAAAAGAGCGACAATCAGAGAAAACGGCAACAGGAATTTGATACCCAAGCCTTCGCCGTAACGGATGTAATCTAGTATTTTTTTCATGATTTTATTGTCCTGACTGAATGATTATAATTCCTTATTTTATATAATCTTTTTCTAAAAAAGACAACTGCTTTTGTTAATTAAATTTTAAAAGGCGCCCTTTATGCAAAAAATTTTATGCCCCGCCGACAAGGACAGGGCATAAATAAAGATTTGACAAATGAGGATGTTTTTAGGCCTCATGGCCGGATTCGCCGGTGGACTTGATCAGAACTTTAACGCGGGTGATCCTCATATTGTCAACTCCGATCACTTCATAATGGCAGTAAACGTCTTCAACTTTGTCACCGATTTTCGGCAGTCGGCCGAGCAGGCCGAAGACATAGCCGCCGATCGTGCTTTCCTCGTGTTCGCATTCCGGCAGTCCCATACAGTCAAAAGCGTCTTCCACCAGCACCACGCCGTCAAATTCGCAGACAGAATCGTTGATTTTTTTGATCGGTTCGTCCGTAATGTCGTCATGCTCGTCCATGATATCTCCGACCAGTTCTTCCAAAATGTCTTCCATCGACAACAGTCCGGCGGTTCCGCCGTATTCGTCGACGACAATGGCCAAATGAATATGACGCAGCATCATTTGGTGCAGAATTTCCGAAATCGACTTGTTTTCGGGAACAAACAATATCTTGCGCGCCAGCTGGGTCAGAATGTCGGTGTCGTTGCCGTCGCCCTCATACTCGAGCAAATCGCGGATATGCAGCATGCCGATGATGTGGTCTTTGTCACGGTCGCATAACGGAAAACGGGTATGGTTGTGGGTTTTTATGAAGTTCATGGCTTCGGCAAGCGTATAATCTTTATAAAGGCATTTCATGTCCTGCCGCGGGATCATGATCTCGTGGGCATAGATTTCCGAAAAATCAATCGCGTTTTGAATGATTTCGCCTTCGGTATCGTCAATCACGCCGCCTTTTTGCGAAGCGTCAATGATCAGTTTGATCTCTTCTTCCGAATGGGCATCATCGTTTTCGTTGGACGGCTGAACCCCCATCAGGCGCAGAATCCCGGCGGTTACATTGTCAAAGATCCAAATGAACGGAGAAAAAACGTGCTTGAAAACATACAGCGGCTTGGCAATCAGCAGCGCATAATTTTCGGTATTTTGAATGGCCAGCGACTTCGGAACCAGTTCTCCGAGCACGACGTGCAACAGGGTGATAAAGCCGAAAGCGGCGCCGAAGCTGACCGAGTGCAGCAGAACGGGATTGCCGGCAAAAAAGTTGCCGAACAGGTCTTCGAGCAATTTTGAAACCGCCGGTTCGCCGATCCAGCCCAACCCGAGCGAAGCAAGGGTAATGCCGAGTTGGATGGCGCTTAAATAGGTATTGAGATTTTCGGTAATTTTGAGAGCGGTTTCGGCTCGTTTGTTACCGAAATGAGCCAGTTCTTCCAGTTTGGTGCGGCGAATCTTGACGATTGCAAATTCGGAAACAACAAAAAAAGCGTTGGCAAATACCAGCAGCAGCACCAGTACCAGATTAAATACATAAACGTATGCGGGACTCATGACAGGTTAATTTTTTGACCTCATTTTATTAAAACTCGCCGTATGCTACAGGCAGTGCCGTCGCTTGTCAATAGGATTTAATGCGAAAAAACGATTAAATCAGTTGTTTAGGGCAAAATTTCAATCGGCGTTCCGTCGGGAGTAAGGGCCCATATCTCTTCAATTTCGTCGTTGGTGACCGCAATGCAGCCGGCCGTCCAGTCTTTCAACCGGTGGAGACTGCCGAGAAAGGGGGTGGCGTTGGGCAGGCCGTGAATCATGATGTCACCGCCGGGACTGACGCCTTTGGCCGCGGCTTGTTTACGATCTTCGGCGTTGGGGTACGAAACTCTCAGCGACAAATGGAACTTGCTGTGGGGATTGCGACCGGAAATTCGATACAGTCCTTCGGGGGTTTTGCCGTCGCCTTCGCGTTGTTTGTGGCCTTTGGGCGCAAAACCGAGGGCAATTTGATATTCTCTGATTACTTTTCCCTGTTTTAACAGATAGAGTTTTCGCTCTCCTTTTTCAATTTTGATTTTATCGGCGCGTTCTTCGGTCGGTGCGGCCGCGGGAGCGCGGAGTTTGGGCAGCGCGAGCCAAAAGCCGGCGGTCATAACGATTAAAAAAAGGGCGGCGGCGGTTGCTGCAATCAGTCTTCGGTTCATGTTGTTTTCTCCCTTTGGCACAATTGTGTCGGTTTGTTCCATACAAAACGCTTTTTTTCAAAAAGTCAAGATACGGTTTTAATTATAAATAAGGCTGCTGCAACAAAATATTGACTATTTAAAGGCGAATTGTTAGTGATAACGAAAGAACACTGTGCACGAGGCGGGAACTGCAAAACGGAGAAGGAAAATGAGAAATGATGAAATGGAAGAAATGATTCAGCTGACCGAGCGAATTGACGTTATCCTTCATCAAAAACAGCTGCGTGAAGATCCCAATCTGGAACAAAGCAAAGTCGAAGAACTGATAGGTCAAAGTTGCGAAACGGTCAAACAGTTTGTTGCCGATTTTGTTTATCAGGTTTTGCAAGACCGCCCGGATCCGGAAGAAGCCGACCGGCGGATTGCCGGCTACGTGCAGGCCGTTCGTCAAACCGGCGGTAACGAAAGCGCCGGTTATCTGGAAAAAGCGTTGCAGGAAAGACTGAAAAAAGAAAGCGGAAAGTCGGCCGTCCGCCGCCGTTTTGAAAGATATGTGTGGCTGATTGTTTTATTGCTTTTCATTGTCGGGCTGATCGGGGTTAAATTCTATTATAAATGCGACGTCAGCCAGCCCCTTTTGAGCCGCCCGGGAATGGAAAATGTCATCAGGTTGGGGCAAAAAATAAAATATCATGATTCGTTGGTGTCTTCCAAAGTTCATCACCGCAAAGAAGGCCTTATGAAGACGATCTTGCTGTGGCCGCTCGCCATTTCGGATCAGGAAAGCGAATATTATACTCAATATATCGTCCTGCTCAGCCGGATCGGTTATGAATTAAAGCAGGGCGGCCATGCCTGCGAAATCGGCAGTTGGGCCAAACCTCAGGATCAGAATTATAACGATGAAGAAGTCGCCCGGCTGTTGGAATTGGCAGAGGCCGTTAACGAAAAAGCCGCGAAAAAACTGCGTGATTTGCCGGCAGACATTCAGCCTCAGGACATGATTTCGCTGATGGCCGAAATTCTGGTCGAAAACTTCCCCTGTCCGAGGACCGAATAAAAGGCGGCCACAGAAAAAGCCGGGATCGGATGCCTTTTCAGCTTTCGGCGTTGGTCGGTTCGGCTTCCGAACGGTCCGCCTGTACCTGAGCAGCCGCCGTGTTTTGATCCGGTGCCGCGGCTTCATAATGCACCGTCTGTTGCGGAAAAGGGATGTTTATATCCAGCTCCCGAAAACGTTTGATGATTTTGTCGCGCAGATCGTCACCGATGGAAGAACGGTTGAATACGTTGGCGGTGAAACAGTTGAGTTGAAAATCGAGGCTGCTGTCGCCGAGGTTGGTAAAAACCACCGACGGCGCCGGCGTTGCCAGAACATTAGGGTTGGAAGCGGCAATTTCAAGCAGCGTCTGTTTAACTTGTTCGACGTTGCTGTCGTAACCGACGCCGACCTTAACGACCACCCGTCCGGTCTTGTTGCCGTAGGTGTAGTTGATCAGGCTCTTTGACAGAATGTCCGAATTCGGGACAATGACGGTTGCCTTGTCCCAGGTTTCAATTTCGGTCGAGCGCATATTGATTCTTTTGACGATGCCTTCCTGACCGCCGATATTGACCCAGTCGCCGATTTTAATCGGCCGTTCCCACAAAATCGTCATACCTGCCGCCAGGTTGCTGACCATGTTCTGCAGCCCGAGACCGACCCCGAACGACAACGCCCCGGCAATAATGGTAATACTGCTGAGACTGCCGCCCATGACCGCGATCGCCAGCAGTCCCGAAATAATGAAACCCAAAAAGCCGATTGACGAAACGACCGAATTGCGCAGGCCGTCGTTCATCTCGATTTTGCTGAGGCTGCCGCTGAGAAAACTGTTTTTAAGCATTTTGAAAAGCGACAGCAAAACAAAAAAGCTGACAATGCCAAGCAAAATGGAGGTGATCGAGATATGAACGCCGCCGATGTTAAAGCCGACCAAAAAGCCCTTGATGCGGGCCAGCAACAGATCGACCGAAACGCCCCAGATGCCCAGCAGGAGAATAATTCCGACAACCCACATGACCGGCGTTAACAACAGTCCGAACCAAAATTCGCTCTTAATCAGCGTGCGCCGGCTGATCCGAAACGTCAATACCCAGAACCGAAACTGCAATATGCGATGAAACAGGCCGCGCAGCAGTTTGTCAATGATATAGAGAATGCCCACCGCCACCGCGGAAATGATAAAACGGTTGATAATGTATTCGGACAGGCGGATGTAGCCGAACAAAGAAAAGGAGAAGGCGACGATCATGACAAAGGTAACGGCGAGGCTGATCTTTGAAGAAGTGCTCAATTCGGCTATAGGGGTATCGCCGCTGATGTCTGTGTCGGAAAGGGTTTTGTTGTCATAGAGGGCGGTCCGGGTAACCCAAACCACGCAAAAGGCCTTGACCGCGTTGGCAAAAATCTTTAACGAATAAATGATTGAGTTGTCATAAGCCATTTGATCGGCCACGCTTTGAAAGAAAGAAACGATGCAAATGGCCGCGGCCGAAACAATCAATGCCGAACTGATGGATTTGGCGCAGCCGTCACCGACTTCGATAATTCGCCATTTGCCGTTAAACGGGGTAAAGATAACCTTAACTGCCGCTTTGACCAGATAATAGGAAAGCACGTAAAGCGCCGCCGTATTTAACAACAGTCCGAAAGCGTCGGTGTTGACCAGATCGTTGTTTCTGAGCCAAAACAAAAATGCCCCGATCACGGCCGCCGGAATCGCGCCGCGGGCAATCAGCATCCATACGGCTGCCCGTACTTTTTGCGAATAGTCGGGATATTCGATGTTTTCGCGATAACCGAACCAGTGTTTGATGTAGCGGCTGAGCAAATAAGCGGTGGCCAACGCGGCCAGCATCGCCAGAACGACCGCGAGAATATTATTTTTGACCGTGGTTTGACGTTCGGACGAAAGTTTTTGATACCAGTTAAGCGGCGACTTCACCAGTTCGAACAAAAAACCGGCAAAACTGGTAAGCGATTCCCAAAATTGCTGAGGATGAAAGATGGAACTTTGTTTAACCAAAATGCTGTCCAAAAGCTGCCGGTTGCGCACCTTGAGAATCAGATTGTTGATGTCGTCGATTTTGGCTGAGAGCAAATCAATCTGGGCAATTTGCGCTTTGTGGCTGTTGGCGGTTTTGGTAAAATCTTTACGCTGGCGCGAAATCGTCGCCGGTTCGCTGTCGTCCTTTTCCGGTGCTGGACCGAGGGCATTGAGCTTTCTTTGTACCGAATCAAGTTCGGTTGTATGTTGTTGCCGTACCTGCGACAAAGTTTCCTGAGTTTGGGTCAGCGTTTGCAAAAAAGCGGCCGTCTGCTCACGGGTGGCTTTGCCGCTGTTGAGGGTCGCGGTCATGTTGTCGAGCTGTTTGCCGGTTTTGGCGGGATCGAAGGCAGCGGCGGCGTCCGGTGTTGTCTGGGCATAAACCGATACCGACTGAAACAACAGCAAAAGCAGGATGGCAATTTTTTTCATCAGGATGTCCCCATATTATATTTTTATCAGCATTTCCTCATATCGCTTCTTGTGGATATGGGGATATGAGTTATATAATCCAAGGGGAGACACGTAAAAAATATGCAATTGCGATAATGGCGGCCGAGCTTTAAAATGCGAACGCCTTCCGGATTTAAACGGAAGGCGTTTGGCAAAAGTTTCGGTTTATTCATACATTCCGTTGTTGGTGTTTCTGACGTTTTCACGGTTGGCATTGTTTACTCTGGCCGCACCGTCTTTGGTGGCTTCCCAGGCGTCGCTCGATTTTTCGGAAATGGCGTCACCGGCTCTGGCCGCACCGTCTTTGGTGGCTTCCCAGGCGTCGCTCGACTTTTCGGAAATGGCGTCACCGGCTCTGGCCGCGCCGTCTTTGGTTGCTTCCCAGGCGTCGCTCGACTTTTCGGAAATGGCATTGCCGGCTTTGGCTGCACCGTCTTTGGTTGCTTCCCAAGCGTTGCCGCTCACTTCTTTGGTCTTGTCCCATACCTTGGCAGCGCCTTCTTTGGTGGCGTCCCAAGCGTCGCCGGATTTTTCGGCGATGGCGTCACCGATCAGAGCAGCGCCTTCTTTGGTTTTTTCCCAAGCGCTTTTGTCTTCGCCGCGGTTTTGACTGTTGTTATTGTTGCCGTCAAACGATGCGTTGTCGTTATTGTTGTTGTTGTTGTCAAACGATGCGTTGTTGTTGTTATTGTTGTTGTCGTTACGAACGGCATCGCGGTTGTTTTGATTGTAATTATCTTCGGACATGTTTCGTTCTCCTTGTGTTGTGTTAATATTGACCCGGTTTGGGTTGCGGGTGGTGGTAAGATTTAAGTTTCCGTTGTCTTCACCGGCGTTTGCGTTTCCGTTTTGCAAAACGTTTCCCGTCATGCAAAAAGCGGCGGTCAACGCGGCGGCAAAGGCATATTTGTATGTTGTTTTCATAAAAACCTCCTTAAAAGATTACTTTTTCAACATAATCATTGCGGTCTTACTTTAAATAAAACTTTGATTATAAAGGCTTTATCCGAAAAATAAAAAACCGGTACAGGGAATTGTAACTTTGTAAAAGCCGATTATTTAAGAGTGGTGAAATATACAAATTTTTTAATCGGGAAGAAAAATATGGTACGCGAAAGCAATAAAATCGGACTGATTCCGGCCATTTTGATGGTTGCCGGAAATATGATGGGTTCCGGCGTCTTTATGTTGCCGGCCAACCTTGCCGGTATCGGCAGTATTGCCATCATCGGCTGGTTGATTACGGTTGTGGGCGCCGTTGCATTAGGTTTGGTGTTTGCCAAATTAACCGAAATCAACACCGCCGCCGGCGGGCCTTATGCTTATGCACGCAGGGCGTTCGGCGATTATATGGGTTATCAGACCAACCTTGTTTATTGGTTGGCAAATGTGATCGGCAACGTTGGTCTGGCCGTGGCCGGATTGGGGTACCTGACACCGTTTTTCCCTTCGTTGAAAGATCCTCTGGTCATGGCCTTGGCACAGATTTCGGTCATTTGGTTTTTTACTTACGCCAACATTCTCGGTCCGAAAGTGGTGGGCCGGATGCAGGGAATTACGACAACCGTGGCTCTGTTTCCGATTGTCGGCGTGGCGCTGCTGGGTTGGTTTTGGTTTAGCGGCGAAACTTACATGGAAGGCTGGAACGTGACCGGAGAAAGTGACTTTACCGCTGTCGGCATGACGTTGAATTTCACGCTGTGGGCTTTTATCGGCGTTGAAAGCGCCTCGGTTTCGACGGCGGTCGTAAAAGATCCGGCGCGCAATGTGCCGATTGCAACCGTGGTCGGCGTTCTCTTGGCGGCCGTATGTTACGTTCTCAGTTCATCGGCAATTATGGGGATTATTCCCAACAAAGAACTGATCACTTCGTCGGCGCCGTTTTCCGAGGCCGTGAGCATTGCGTTGGGCAGCACAGCCGGAAAAATCGTCGCGGTTTGTGCAGCGATCGGTTGTCTGGGTTCGCTGGCCGGATGGACGCTTTTGGTCGGTCAGACCGCTCAAGCGGCAGCCAAGGACGGATTGTTTGCCAACATATTTGCGCGGGTCAACCGACGCGGCGTGCCGGCGGCCGGGTTGGCCATCGTGGCAGGGATCATGACGCTGCAGGTTTTGGCAACGATGTCTCCGACCGCTTCCGAACAGTTTGGCAAAATTGCCTCGATTGCCGTTATCATGACGTTGTTGCCGTATATTTATTCCTGTGTGGCGATCAAAATCCTCGGCCATGAGAAAATGTCGGACAGTCAGGGATTGTTCTATACGATTGTCGGTCTGATCGGCGCCCTGTACAGCATGGCGGCAATGATCGGTTCGGACAGCGGACAAACGCGTTGGGCGCTGATTTTTGTTATCTCGACGATTATTTTCTACGAACTTTCGGTCAATCGCAAACTGGAAATTAAGGATACGGGGATCAAGCCGGGCGGCTGCTGTGTTCCGGTTTGGGTGCGTTATATGACCCTGGCGATTACGATTGCGGCATTGATTGCCATGTTTTGGGTTTCGTTGGGCGAATACAGCTCGCAGCGGCTCAACGAATATATCAACACCTCTACGGTTTCCAGCCCCGCCTGGCAAAATTAACAAGGAGAATTGAAAATGAAAGACCATAACGATCCATTGGGAATAAAAGTCCTGATAATTTATGACGGAATAAACGATAATACCGCCGCTGCGCGGACGGTGCGCGGAATTAAAAACGAATTGGAAGCCAAAGACGTCAAAGTCGAAGTTTCCGAAAGCTGCGGCGATGCCAAGGCTATCTTGTCGACCGACCCGGCCATTCAGTGCGTGCTGTTACGGTTGAGCCGCCGCAACGACGAGGATTATCGCCATACGATCGAAGTGCTGAAAGTTTTGCGCGAACACAACCGCGAACTGCCGGTATTTTTGTTGGCGGGACGGACCGACGCTTCGGAAGTTCCGACCGAAATTTTGGAGAATGTCAACGATTTTATCTGGGTTTTGGAAGATACGCCCGATTTTATCGGCGGCCGCATTTTGGCGGCGGCGGACCGTTATCGTCGGTTTATTCTGCCGCCGATGTTCAGTGCGTTGGCCGACTTTTCCAAAGTGCACGAATATTCGTGGCATACGCCGGGGCATACCGGCGGCACCGGTTTTTTGCGTTCGCCGGCCGGCCGCGCTTTTTTCAACTTTTTCCGTGAACCGATTTTCCGTTCCGATCTTTCGATTTCGGTGGGAGCTTTGGGCTCTCTGCTGGATCATTCGGGACCGATCGGCGAAAGCGAACGGTATACGGCACGGGTTTTCGGCGCCGACCGCACCTATCATGTGACTAACGGAACTTCAACTTCCAACCGGGTGGTGCTGATGGCGAGTGTGACCCGTAACCAGATTGCCCTTTGCGACCGCAATTGTCACAAGTCGGTTGAACACGCCATTACCATGTCAGGCGCCGTTCCGACTTATATGGTGCCCACCCGCAACCGTTACGGTATTATCGGCCCGATTACGCCCGACCGGATGACGCCGGATGCGGTGCGTCAGGCAATTGCCGATAATCCGCTGGTGAAAGACGGAATGGATACCACGCCGGTTCATGCCATTATCACCAACTCGACCTATGACGGGCTTTGTTACAATGTCAACAAGGTCAAAGAGCTGCTGGGGCAGAGTGTCGACCGCCTTCATTTTGACGAGGCATGGTACGGCTATGCACGTTTTAATCCGATGTATAAAGGGCGTTTTGCGATGTGTTGCGATCCCAAAGACGACGACCGCAAGGGACCGACCATGTTTGCAACTCAGTCCACTCATAAATTGCTGGCGGCTTTCTCTCAGGCATCGATGATTCATATCCGCGAAGGCCGTAATCCGATTGATCATCAGCGTTTTAACGAAGCTTTTATGATGCAGGCCTCCACTTCGCCGTTTTATCCGATTATCGCGTCCAACGACATCAGTGCGGCGATGATGGACGGTCCGGGCGGCCGGGCGCTGACCGACGTTTCGATCCGTGAGGCGGTTTCCTTCCGCCGTACGTTGGCGCGGCTCAATGCCGAATTCAGCGGTAAAAAGGACTGGTTTTTCAAAGCTTGGCAGCCGGATTTTGCAATTGACAAGGACAGCGGTAAGAAAATACCGTTTTTGGAAATTGCGGAAGAAGATCTGGCAACCGATCCCGACTACTGGCTGTTGCGTCCCAACGAGGAATGGCACGGTTTCGGCGATGTCGAACCGGGCTTCTGCATGCTGGATCCGATCAAGGTGTCGATCGTGACGCCGGGCGTGGGGCCGGACGGCAAACTGGAAAAACAAGGTTTGCCGGCGGCAATTGTCAGCGCATATCTTGACAATAAGGGAATCATTGTCGAGAAAACGACCGACTTTACGATTCTGTTCCTTTTCTCGCTCGGAGTAACCAACGGCAAATGGGGAACTTTGCTTAACGCTTTGTTTGAGTTTAAAAGCGACTATGACGACAATGCGCCGTTGAGCCGCGTGCTTCCCGGACTGGTCAACCGGTACGGCGACACTTATCGGGATATGGGTTTAAAAGACCTGGCCGACAAGATGTTTGCGGCGATGAAGGAGCTGGGAACCACCCAAGCGCTTGCTTCGGCGTTTTCCGTGCTTCCGCATCCCGATATGACGCCGGTGGAAGCGTATGAAAATCTGGTGCACAATAATGTGGTTTCACTGAATTTGGATGAAATTGCCGGAAAGACTTTGGCCACCGGCGTGGTTCCGTATCCGCCCGGAATTCCGTTGATGATGCCGGGTGAAAACGCCGGTCCTGCCGACGGCCCGCTGCTCGGCTATCTTAAAGCTCTGCAAAACTTTGACCGCAGTTTCCCCGGGTTCGGGCATGATACTCACGGGGTCGAAGTTAAAGACGGTACTTACTATATTCTGTGTATCAAATCTTAAGCGAACTCAAAGCGCCGGAATTAATTCCGGCGCTTTTCATATCAATCAGACCTTCAGTTTTTTTTGCAGTTTTTCAAGAAAAATGCGGGCGGCGGGTGAAAAAATCTGATATTTTTTCCATACAATGTCGAGCCCCGATTCCAAAGCGGGCTCAAAAGGACGAAAGCACAAGCGGGTGCTGTTTCGCGTATCGATCAATTTGTCCAAACTCAAGACATATCCCACTCCCTGTTCCGCCAGCAAAGCGGCATTAAAAAGCAGGTTATAGGTGGCGACAATGTTCAGTGCGGTAAAATCTTCGCCGAACCAAGCGGCAAATTCGTTATGAACGGCGGTTTGCTGCAAAACCTGACGGGAACAAATCAGCGGCAGTTTGACCAGATCTTGCCGGGTTACCGCATTTTTCCGGGCCAGCGGACAGGTCTTGGGCATAATGGCGCCCCAGACGTCTTTGACCGGCAGAGAGAGAAAATCATATTTTGACAAATCGGTCGGCTGAATCAAAATGCCGAAATCAAGCAGTCCTTTGTCCAGCCGTTCGGTAACGTCTTCGGCGTTGCCGCTGTACAGATGACAGCGTATTTGCGGATATTGCGATTGCAGTTCTTTGATAACCTCGGCGATCAAACGCATACCTTCGGTTTCGCCGCCGCCGATATAAATATCGCCGCTGATCGTGTCTTCGGCCGAGCGGAGTTCTGCTTTGGTCTTGCCGACCATTTCAACAATTTCTTCGGCACGTTTCCGCAAAATCATTCCTTCGGCGGTCAGCGAAACGTTGTGACTGCCGCGGATCAGCAACTGCTGCCCGAGTTCCTGTTCCAATTCTTTGATCTGCCGTGAAAGTGTCGGCTGAGTGACGTTCAAAACATTGGCGGCGCCGGTAATGCTTCCTTCGCGCGCAATTGCCAGAAAATAACGCAGTACTCTGAGTTCCATGCCAAAATCTCCTTTGTTGTGCTATTGTATTGTGTTGTGCCATGCCTGTCAAGCATGGCAAGATGTAGCGGATAAGCATTTGCTATTTTTTAAAAAAACGTTATATTAACTGAAAAAAACAAATTCGACGGCGGTTGCGCGCGGATAAAAAACGGAGACTGGTGATGAAAAAAGGTGTAAAAATGTTTTTGTTTTTTTTAGCGATCTCAGTGATGCTGACGGGGTTTGGCGGTGCATGGGTGCTGCGGGAAAAGGGCGCTTCTCCTTCGGCGGAAGAACTGAACTCATATCAAAAGCTGGCTTATTTTAAAGACGGCGAATTTCAAAGTCCGGAACCGATTTTTCACGACTTTGAAAATGTTCGCAACGGTCCGATAGACTGGCGTTTTTTTCTGACGCGTTCCCGTTTTGCCCCCGCTCGAAAGCTGCCCAAAAAGCATTTGTCCCGTCAAGATTTCGGTCCGGTTTCCGCCGATTTTGCTTTTTACTGGCTGGGGCATTCTTCGGCAATCATCGAAACCGGCGGTAAAAGGATTGTTTTTGATCCGGTGCTCGAAAATGCGGCGCCGGTGCCGTTTGTCGTTTCCCGCTATGATGAAGCGCCGCTGAACAGAAAAGAACTGCCCCCAGCCGATTATATTGTCATTACGCACAATCATTATGATCATTTGGAGCGCAAGACGGTGCAAGCGTTCGGGGAAGGGCACTTTGTGGTTCCGCTGGGGGTCGGTGCGGCTTTGCGCGGCTGGGGAATTGACGACAGCCGCATTATTGAGCTCGGCTGGGGCGACGTTTTTGAGGACGAAACCTTGCAAATAATCGCCGAGACGGCGGTTCATTATTCCGGACGCGGGTTGGGGGATCGCAATAAAACGTTGTGGAATTCGTATGTAATACGTTCTGCCGATGATAAAATCTATTGGGCCGGGGACAGCGGTTACGGTGCTCATTTTGCGGAAATCGGTCGCAAATACGGTTCTTTTGATTTGGCAGCGATCGAAATTGACGGCTGGAACACCGGTTGGCCGAACACCCATATGTTTCCGCATCAGGTTGTGAAAGCGGCGCGCGAACTGCATGCCGCCCGGATCATACCCGTCCATTGGGCGGTGTTTGACCTTGCCCTCCATCCCTGGCACGAGTCAATCGACATGCTGTTGGAGGAAGCGCAGAGGAACAATGTTCTGGTTCTGACGCCGATGATCGGCGAAAAGATAAATATGGACAGTATCACCTCTCCGTGGTGGCAAGAGCGGCCGGCAGAATAGAAAAATTCGTTTGCTCTTGCGATTAAAAAGAACTAAAATGCAAACCGTCGGCGGTTGGCCGGTAAACGGATTTGAAAACGGGGGACGGTCGGAAGACGGCCGCGATGAAAGGTATGACGATGAAAAATGGCGGTTTTATAAATTTAAGCAACGATTTGGCCGAATGCAAAATTTCTCTTTGGAGTGCCAACCTGATATCCTATCGTCCCAAAAGTCAGGATCATGATGTTTTCTGGCTCGGAGATCTTAATAAATTTGACAATATTCACGCCATCCGCGGCGGCGTTCCCGTCTGTTGGCCCCGATTTGCGGAAGAAAAACTAAACGGCGAACTTCCCCGTCACGGTTTTGCCCGACTTTCCGGTTGGACGGTCAAAAATGTGTGTGCCGGTAAAAATTCGGCGGAAGCGGAATTGTCTTTGGTTCCCGATGAGAAATACGGCGTCAACGCCGCTGCAAACTTGCGGATCCGTCTTACCGATAAGTTGGAATACCGCCTCGAAACAATAAATCACGGTGACGAAGTCTTTGAGTTCAGCGAGGCTTTGCATGCGTATTTTAATCTCGGTTGCCGTGACGAAGCCGAGATAAGGGGATTGTCGGGTTACCGCTACAAAAGCTCGTTGGACGGAAAAATCTATACGCAGGAAGGAAACTTGAGAATTCGGGAAGAGTTTGACGCCGCTTTTCTAAATCACCGCGGAACGGTGGAAATTGTCGATCCGGTGTTAAATCGGATCATATCGGTCGAAAAAAGCGGTTCCGACATCACGGTGGTTTGGAACCCGGATAAAGATCTAGCGGAAATGAGCGAAGGCCAGTATAAAAAATTTGTTTGTGTGGAACCGGCAAACCAGGGAGACAGTTTTGTCCGTTTGCAACCGAAAGAAAAACATCAGATCGCGATGACGGTTCAAATAAAAGAATTAAAATAGCCGGGCGTCTTTCTGCCGTTCGGTCGTTTGGACGGGCCACAGGCCGTTTGTGCAGAGAGATGAACTTCGGACGGTGCGGGATGAAATAAAAAACAGTCCCGGGATAAAGCCGAGACTGTTTTTTATAAAAATAACTTCTAAAAGACGGTACAGCCTTTTGGCCCTAATGCCGACTGCCGACACATACGCTGCCGCCGGCGTCAATGTCACCGGAAACGTTCCCCGAAACAGCCGAACTGCCGCCGGAATCAATGTTTCCGATCACATTTCCGTTAATCTGGGCGCTGCCGCCGCAGTCGATGTCGCCCTCGACCTTTCCGACGATGCTGGTGCTTCCGCCGCAATCGACTTTGCCGGTAACGTCGCCTTCGATTGACAGGTCGCCGTGGGTGACGTTTACGTTTTCCACTTTGCCGATAACCTTGATCTCAAAGTGCGTGGTGTCCTCTCCGGATTGTTCTTCTCCGTCAACAAAGACCTTGCCGTTGATGATGGATAAATTGTTGCCTTTGTAAGCCTTGCCGTTAACAATGACTTTTGAGCCTCCGCTGATAACACAATTAAAATGTTTCATCTGAAGTTGTTTTTAAGTTAATAATATCTAAATGTTTTTTTACGATAAAATTTATATCAGACAATATGATTTTTGTAAATAGCATTTTTTGTCTGCTTGGTTTTATGCGGAAAATGCAAATTGTTAGCCGTTTTTTTACTTTTGTTGGCTATGCTTTTTCCCTCAAAGATATGAAGGATTTCCCATGTTTCAAACGCTATTGACGGCTCTTCGTTTAATTTGGATTTCAGCCACCGACAAAGATACCAAAATCCGATTGATATTCAGCTATGTTTTTGGCGTTTCGCAGGGTGTGATTGCCTTTTTCAGTCCGTTTGCGCTTTCGGAAATGATCAAACAAATTTCGCAAAAAAACGTTGAGGGAACATTATTTTATTTTTACCTGATGATTGCTTTAGCCGTTGCCGTGATCGTTTCCCGTTTTGTCTGGCGTTTTTGCTGTGAACAAATTACCCGGATTTTACCGATCAATCTGCGCCGCATATATTACACAAAGATTTTCGACAAATCTTATGACTGGCATTTGCAAAACAGTGTCGGCTACTTTTCCACCGTATTAACCAACGTCTGCAAGATGATGGAAGGCTGGTTGTGGAAAATGCCTTATGATTACGTCGGCAGTCTGGTGACGGCCGTTTGTTTTCTGATTTACACTTGGACGCTTTCTTTTTATTTGTTTTTGTATTTTGGAATTTCTCTCGTTTTGATGCTTTGGATCACGCGCATTTTATATAACCGCCGGATCAAATATATTGAAAATTACAGCAAAAGCTTTGTGGCTTACGGCAAAGTCTTTATCGACTTTTTATACAATATTCGCTCGGTCAAAAAAATGAACCTGCTCAATTTCGTAAACAAGAAACTTGATGAACGGGGTTCAAAGGTTTTTGCTTCGGGCATCAAAATGATGCATTACAATTCTTTTCAATACGGTTTTACCGAGATTTTTATTAACGCATTGTTTCTGTTTCCGATCGGTTATTACGTTTTTCGGTTTATAAGAACCGGGCAGGGTGTCGAAGTCATTGTCATGATTGCGGCCATTCAGGGAAAAATCGCCGAACTCGGCCGACAAATGATGGGTTTAATGACGGAATTGGCGCGTACGGGAGCCGATTATAAAATTCTGGCGGAATATTTGGGGAACGATGCCGTCACAACCGAAAAGAAACCAAATATTCGAAAATGGCATCGGATTGAATTTACGAATACCTGTTTTGAATATGTTAAGGACGGCAGCGTTTTTACGCATCAGGTGGCAGATTTCAGTATCTGCCCGGGTGACCATATTGCGGTTACCGGCAAATCGGGTGAAGGAAAAACCACCTTTTTAAATTTGTTTACCAATCAATTTCATGTCACAAAGGGAAAAGTCTGTGTGGACGGTATTGATTATAAAGAGTTGCCGCCGGCCTTCTTTGACGATCATATGACTTATATATCCCAAGACGTCGAACTCTTTGACATGAGCCTGTACGACAACATTGTCATGGGCAAACGAATCTCCCCCCAAAAGCTGCAGAAAATTATCGACGGTTGTTGCTTAAACGAATTGATTGAGAGAATGAAGGGCAATCTTCATACCGACATCGGTGAGAAAGGCGTCAAGGTTTCTGCCGGCGAAAAACAGCGCATTTCTTTGGCTCGCGGTCTTTTGTTAGACCGGGATGTTTTGGTTTTGGATGAGATCACCGCCAATCTGGATCCGGTCACAACTCAGCATATCTGGAATTATATTTTCTCCGAATATGCCGACAAAACGATCATTGCGGTTTCTCATGAAAAAGATTTGCTGAACCACATAACGCGCCGGCTGGATTTTAAAAAAGGCGTTGGAACGGAATTTAAGTAACCGCCGCCGTCGGCCTCATCGGAGTAAGATCGGATGAAGTACCGACAAAATATTGAACTGCAGAAAAACGTCCGGCTTATAAAGTGATCTGGTAATAGCGCAGAGTATGCCCGTCCGCGGGATCAGGCGCTTTTTTGACCAATAGCCCGCCGTTATGCTCAACGCATTTCCATGCCGGTTCGTTGTCATCATGGTTCGTAATAAGAACCCTTTCGATGTTCATCGCCTTGGCTTTTTTTAGCGTTTCCGCCAACAGTATGTTGCTGTAACCGTTGCCGCGAAACTTCGGACCGACGGAAAAGCCGATATGTCCGCCTTGTTGTTCCAATGCCGGGGTCAGCCAATGACGTAAGCTGCTTCTTGCGACCGGAATATCGTCAATCCACAGCACGTATAATGTGGCCGGAACCCAGCCTTCTTTTAATCCGATGCCTTTAGAGGCGTCTTCCTGTTTTTTCAGCCATGCTGAAAATTCGGTTTCGGACAGCCCGTAAGAAGAGTTGGCGGCACCGTTTTCGTTAAGCGGCATCGATTGAAACAAATCATAAAGATCCGCAGCGTCCTCTTCTTTGACAGGTTTAAGTTCAATTTTCACAGCCATATCTCCCGCCGTTGTTTCTGTTTCCTGCTCTCTATGATATCCAAATCCGATGTAATGTAAATAATTAGATTCGAAGAATTGATTTGAAACTTCTTTCCGTTCTAACGGTTATAAAGGCTTTTAATTTTTTCGGCGGAGCAATATGTGATTTTATTTTTATATTTTTTATGAGAGCATGGACGGAAAATCGTGTATACATTATAACTTTTTTTTGTAATAATATACAACATTCTATTATTTATTGTAAAGGTAAGTTCTATGAAATTAAAATGTATAGCAATCTCTAATGCATATTCATTTCCTTATATAGAAGAGAAGAAATTAAAAGATTCATATATTAACTTATATGGAAACAATGAAATTAGCATTAATGTCGGGGCCAATGGGACTGGAAAAACAAATCTGTTAAAAGTAATAACTTATATATTCAAGTATATTCTTATAAAACATTATGAAATTTCAACAAACTATGAACATACATTATCAAATTATACCAGACAAAAAAGAATGCTAGAAAGGTATGAGAAAATTTTAGAAGACAAAAAAGGGCATTTAGGAAAAAAAATTGATGTAAATTATAAAAGAATCAAAAAAAATTTTTCAGAAGCTGAATATTCAATGAATAATATTATCAACCCAGTTTTCAAAGTAAATGAAAGAATCTCGGTAGAAAATGAAAATTTTGATAGTGTTGTTTTTCTAGTTATAGCTTTGGATGCAACAGATAGAAAATATATTCGAAATATTCTAAAAAATAAAGATGATATTAAATGTTTAGCTCAAAACTATTCAAAAGAGAACTCTAAAGATATTAATAAGGATTTCTTCCGATCTCTTGAGATTTTATGTGAAAATTTTAATAAAACACAGAATATTTTTATTCCTCTTTCTTTAATAAATAAGAAAGTTTTATTCGAATATTTTCCAAAAAATTCAGAAAGAGAAAAAAGTAGAAAATTTATCGCAGAAACTGTAATAAAATATTTAAAAAACTACCAGTTAATTCATGCATTGGTGTTTTTTCATAATCATAGCTTGACCAGTAAATTCAGGAAAGTTCCTAAAAGTAAGTATATTAAAAATTTTCCATATAAACCTCATTTTTTATCTTTAGATATTCGAAGAGGAAATGAAACTTCATTTCCAGAAAAGTCTAATTATGGAATATCATCAAAAGATTTTCATGATTATAATGTTGCTATTTCTATGGCCTTTAATGAAGATTATAAGGTAAACATTTCTACAGGATCTTATATTGTTACTCTTTTTGATCTGTGTTTGGGAAAGTTAAAAGCTGAATTTGTAAAAGATACAGATTATAGTAAAAATAAAATATTTAAGAAAATAAGTCCATATTTGGAAAATTATCTAAATCTAAAGCTTAAGCTATCAAAGTCAGGAGAAAACGGTAGTGAAGTATATTTTATTTTTGTAAAAAATAATAATGAAGTTTCTTTTGATGCTTTGAGTTCGGGAGAAAGGGTTTTTATATATTTTATTTTATTGTTTTGTAGTGATACAATTAGTGAGGGAGCAGTAATACTTATTGATGAACCCGAATTGCATATGCATCCTAAAATGCAAAAAGCTTTTGTGGAATTATTATTAGATATTAAAAAATCTTACGGAACTCAAATAATTATTGCGACACATTCACCTTATTTTATTTCCAATGAAAATGTTAAAAGCATAAATAGATTTTATACTTATCAGGGATGTTTTACAAAGGTAGCGACATCGATCAATACAAATACACTAAATGATAAAGATTTAATGAAAATATTAGAAACAACAAATTCATCCAGAATTTTCTTTGCCGATAAAGTCATTCTTGTTGAGGGAATTGCTGATGAATATGTTTTTAGAAGCTATTTAAACATTTATTCTAAAATAAATAATATTGATGTAAGTAATATAGAAATACTGCAAATCAATGGAAAAAGGAACTACCAAATATGGCACAACTTCTTAAATAAGTTTAAAATTGATAACTATTTTATTGGTGATCTAGATAATATAGAGGAGTTTTTAAGTAGTAGTAATAAACAATTGCTAGCTGAAGAAAAGCAATTTTTATCTAAACAGGTTAGCCTGAAATATGATGATGTAAATGGTAAAAAGAATGTTATATCTTTATTACCTCGGATAAAGAGTGACTTAGAACAAAATAATGAAAATTTAAAAAGTAATATTAATGAGTTAGTAAAGACTTTAGAATTCATCCTGTATTCTAAAGTAAAATGTAACCAAGTGATGGAATCTCTAAAGAAAAATAAAACATCTGTTTATGATAAGATTATTGGTGAAATGAATGCATTGAGAAAACGGTATATTTTTATTTTAAAATTGGGAGATATTGAAACATACACGAATACAAAAAAACACGATATTGAAAAATTAATTAATTTTCTTAAAAAACAAGAAAATATTGAAAAATTATATAATGAATATGTAGAATTTAAGGAAATATTTGATACAATAACAAAGTAAAAACTACCCGCCGCAGACTTTGCAAGGTCTGGCACCTTGTGATTTTGCGTTGTCTTTGGAGGTTTTTATACAGTTTTTGGTACAACGTTTTGCCCATTTACAGGTTGGGCTATGATAAATATAAGTCTTGGTATTCATAACCACGGTTGAACTGTCGGAAGCCAAAACAGGTGCGGATAAAAGCAGGAAAATTAATAAGCATAAGGTTCTTTTCATCTTTCGCTCCAGACTTTATTATAAATTTTCCCCCAACCTTCATTATGGCTTGCTCCGTCAACTTCGATAATTAAATAGTCCTTTCCGACAAATTCACGTGCCAATACCGGCGGCATGACTTCATCGTTACTGCCGACATAGTGGATTTGCGGAATTTTGGCGAACTGTTTACGGTAGCTTTCCAAATTCATTGATTCATTAAGCGGCGGCAGATTATGATATTGTGTCCATGCCAAGTGGTCGAGATTTCCGGCAATGGTGATAATTTTTTTGACATTCAGCCCCGGTTTGGCAGTCGCCACCAATCCGGCAACCTGTGCACCACCGGAAAATCCTACCAAAATGACTGGATTGTTGCCGACAATATTTTTAATTGCCTCATATTCAGCATTAATAACTTCAGGTGCAAAACGGGCAGTTGTCCAATGACGTTTGGAACAAACCGGACTTTTAACATATTGGCACGGCCTTGCCAAATATATGACATTCGGACTTTTGTCACCAAAAGCCAATTCACGGACTAAGGTGCCGTGAGGTGTCGGGTCTTGTGTTGCTTGGCCTCGGGCATTAAAGGCATAACCATCACCTTCTGTATATATTTTATAAGGAGCAGCCGGATTTGTAACCTTTTGCCAGCTGGCAAGGGTAAAATCCCGTGTTTCAACCTCTTTATACACAAAATCAGCTGGCACCTTGATTGCTGTGCATCCGGCTAAAAACAGCAGTGTTATTAATGCTTTTATCATACGTTAAGCCCCTTATAAAAGGATTATATCGGCTTATTTATAAAAATTCCAGAGGGTTTTTGACTTTTAGCTTGATTGTCTTCAAAAGGCTTTATAATATAAATCCGAGCAGTTCGCTGCTTAGGGCGTCGAAAACCCTTTTATATACTCAGTCGTGTGCACACGACTTTAACTTGTGCCGACTTCTGATTCTACTTGGACGGATGTCGGTGAATAAGGCTCAGCCAAATAAGCCGAGCCGTTTAGCTTTATACGGTTTCTGAACATCCGCCCGCCTTTCTTTATGAACGGTGGGTTTTGTTTAACTAGTTAACAAGGATGTTTAATCGTATGAAAAAAACTTTATTAATGACAATGGCATTGGTGGCGCTGACTTGCGGCCATAATGCTTATGCGGAAAATCTTCCGGCGGATGCAACCAATCTAACATCGGGAAGCTATGTTGTAGAGCGCTCGGATACTCAGCTTTCACACTCGGGAGACATAAATTTATCAGGAACAGCCTCATTAGATGTAAAAACTCAGGCAATCGTGGAAGAAGAAGCCGATGAGGTCGATGTTTCCAAAACCTTGAATGTTAGCGGAAATGTCTCTCTGGCAGATAATGCCTCTTTGTCGGTAATCAATTCAGATGCGACAGATGAGACTGAAAAGCCTTTTATGTTTGTTGACGGCAAATATACCCAAACGGGCGGAGAATTGACGCTAAAACAAGAGAACGGAGCCGGATGGCGCTCAACGCTGAACGCTAAAGAAGCAGATATCAGCAGCGGCACGATAAAGCTGGATACTGGCGAAATCTTTATATATGGCAATGCTGATGACGGCAGCCAATTTAATATTTCGGGCGGAACATTTGAAATGAATGATTCCAATATCAGTACCTATCCGGCTATGTCAGACGGAGACAATTCCCAGAAAGGTGCTGCAATGACTGTTTCTGGCGGTACGTTTAAAATGAATGAAAGTTCTTTGGGACGCGAAAATTCTGGAGATTTGGATATTAGCGGTGGAGAGTTTATGTTGGAAAACGGTTCCGCAATATTCCATGACGGAGAAACTGGTGATATAAATATCAGCGGCGGCACAATCTCTCTTAAAGATTCGTCAATAATAAGAGGCGGTGATTATCAAAGCGAGGACGGCAAACCGGCAAGCGGCAACATAAATATTACTGGCGGGACGGTAAATGTCAGTGGCTCTTCTGCGGAAATATCTTCCGTAGGCAATATAAAAATTGCTAACGGGACAGAGCTTAATATTGCTTCAGGTTCTACATTGTTTGCCAAAGCGTTTACAGAAGATATGAGCCAGGCTCAGAAAGCCACGCTTAATGTTTATGATAACAATACCAGAATTAATTTGGGCGGCAAGTTAGTTGCCAATATTAACGGTGATGACCGTGGCAAGATTCATTTTCAGAACTCAAACGCCAAAATTGACGGTAATGTTGAAGACGTCAGCTTGATTTTTGAAAACAGCCACTCTTTAAATAATGCAATCAGCGGCGATATCGGAGCTTTAGACATTTTAGCCATCAACAAGGGAACTCTGACATTTGACAAAGAGCCCACTGATACAATTACGACAGTTCAGGTCGGCAATGGTGCAACGCTGGATATTGGCGACAAAACACTGTATTCAAGCGGTGATAAAGCCGATGGCGAAGGTGTCATTTTTGCCGATAATTCAACTTTAGCCTTTACCGTAACCGATAAAGATACCTATGGCAAAATCAAAGCCAATTATATCAAAATCAGCGAAAACGGCACAAATTTGAATATGACCTTAAACAGTGCCGCTTTGGCTAAAGGCGAAACAGCTACTTTTAAATTATTTAACGGTGCCGATGCTGCCGAAGCAGAGGTTGAAGGCAAATTTGCAAATCTAAGCCAAAATTCCCGTTATGAATTTACGGACAATGGCGACGGAACTTTTGAAGTTACTTCTGTCGGTTCTGCCACGGATGCTGTTGTTGATGCCGGTGGTTCTGCCAATAATGCCGGAACAGCCGAGGCATGGGACAGCGTCAATGCTTCAAACAGCTCCCCGGTTGCTGCCGCCGTTACGGAAAAACTGGCACAGCTTTCCAACAGCACCAGTGCTGCTGGGCAGAAAGCTTATGTTGACGCTTTGACTGCCGTTGCTCCGGAAGTTGCTCCGATGGTTCAGAAAACCCAGACTGAAACAGCTAATCAGGTCTTTGGTGCAGTCAGCACCCGTTTAACCGGCGGTTCAATCTCAACCGGTGGCGAAGGTATGGCTTCCGGCGACAATATTTTCAAACGTGGTGCGATGTGGGTTCAGGGCTTGTTTAATAAATCCAAACTGGACGATACATCCAAGGCGAAGGGCTTTGATGCAGATTCTAACGGTATTGCCTTCGGTGCTGAGAAGTTTGTAACCGATGATACCAAAGTTGGTATTGGTTATGCTTATACCCACACCGATATAGATGGTTTCATGCGTGATACGGATGTTGATACACATACGGCCATCCTGTATGGTGAGTACAAACCGTCTAATTGGTATGTAAACGGTATCGCAACCTACGGCTGGTCTGACTATGAAGAAAAGAAGAGTGTTGCCGGAGTTGGTGTCAAAGCTGACTATGATGTCGAAACCTTTGGTTTGCAGGCAATGACCGGTTATGATATGAACATCAACGGCTTGGGTATTACACCGGAAGCCGGATTGCGTTATGTTCACATCAAACAAGATGCTTACAAAGATTCTGCCGATCAGCGTGTTTCTGCCAATGACAGCGATATTTTAACCGGTGTCATCGGAGCGAAAGTCAGCAAATCTTGGGAGTTGTCTAACGGTATGAATATCAAACCGGAAGCACGCATTGCCGCCACTTATGACCTGATGAACGATGATGTTAATTCGGTTGTAACTTTGGCAAACGGTTCTGCTTATACCGTAAATGGAGAAGCTCTTGACCGTTTCGGTATGGAATTTGGTGCCGGTGTAACAGCGGAAGTCAATGATAGTGTCGAACTCTCGCTTGGTTATGAAGGCAAATTCCGTCAGGATTACCAAGACCATACAGGCTTGATTAACGCCAAGTATAAATTTTAAGCGTTAAATCATCCAAACGAAGCAGCCCCGGATATTTTTTATTCGGGGCTGTTTTTTTGTGAGAAATATTTCTAATGATTTGACTTTGAAAGGAAAACGGTTTTTGCTATTTTATAAACATTAACGCAGGGCAATGAAATGACAATCAAGTATAAATCAAAGCAAAGGGAATGGCAGAACTGCTTTTGAGCAATCAGATATTGCAGAGAAGAGGGAATTCTTATCCTGATATAGTAGGTGGAGTTTCGTTTAATAAGGTAGGTGTGATTGTGCGTAATTTGCGACTCTTTCCATCAAAACCTGTGTCACCCCCTTGTGTCACAGTCGGAAAAACAGTGCATTTTTGCAAAAATCCCAAAAAAATAATCCCTAAATACAAGTATTTAGGGAAGTTGTGGCTGGGGTGGCTGGATTCGAACCAACGAATGACGATACCAAAAACCGTTGCCTTACCACTTGGCTACACCCCAACGAAAGGGATTTGGGTATTCTGTTTAGAAAACACAAATTCTGTGCTATATTTATGCTAAATTTTTTTTGTTGGCAAGAGTTTTTTGTAAAAAAGTAAAAAATTTTGATATTTTGAACATATTTTGTTTCAGGGTAAAATATAACCGCTGGTATCAATTGTTAACCGCGCTGAATATAACTAAAGACGCCTGCGGCTCCAAACGGACGACCGTAAGCTTTTGTCAGATCGCTAAAAAAAATTCACCAACGGCGCCTGGCGGGTGTCTTGAAAATCCGGGGCTGAGCATGTTAAATTTGTTTGGTGGTTATCGTGTCGGTCAGTTCAAGTCTAAAAAAAGAGCCGGTCGAAACCGGCTCTCTCCCTTTAAAACAACACCTGTATACAAATATCAGCTGCTGTTGAAAAGTATCCGCATAACAGCAACTTATATTCTAAAATACAGGTTCCTGTCCTTGGATACGTTTAATTTAGTCATGAAATGCTCTCTTTCAATACGACTAAATCTTTTTGATATGCAGGTTAAAACCGAATATTCGGGTTTTCCCTTATTCCTAAGCATTTTGATTTTATAAGGTTTTGTTTTGAAGAAAAGAATGTCAGTTGCCCAACTTCTTCTTTTCTTCTTTTTCTTGCAGAATTTCCAGGTCGCGTTCGGTCGCAAGTTTGACTAAGATAGTTTTGATAACGGTATCAATCTGGCTGTCTTCGCGATAGTCTGCCGGCAGGGCAAAATTAACCCGGTCGTCTTTCAAAATCTGAATGGCTTTTCTCTTGTCCTGGCTTTTGGGTTTATAGACCGCGATCGAATAGCCGCCGCCTTTTTTGACCAGTCGCATCGAAGGGATATCCGTCATTCCGTCGCCGAAATAAATCATGCGTGACAGCGGTATCGGGCGCTCGTGATCCGGCATAAATTCGTTAACGCCGCGATCGTCCAGTTTCCCAAGCCCCTTGTTAATTTTGGAAAGATATTGCGTTTTGGTGGAATAGTTAACCACCCGGGCCGGCCAGACCGCCTCGCCTTTTTCATCGTAAGCATAAGCGCATCCGTATACTTCCTTAAAGAATTTGCGAATGGAACAACCTTCGATAATCTCTTCGTATCCGGCGGAGATGACATAGTGTTCAATGTCCAGTTCCAGCATATCGCCGTAATGGTTGATGCGTTCAAACCAGTTTTCGACCCCTTCAAAAAAGCGGATGCTCCGGCCGCATTCGTAGAAAAGCTCCCGTGTCAGAGGAATTTTTTTGTCTTTGGCCGTTTTGTAAACATAATACATTGAACTGGTGATTTGTTCCATCATGTTTTGGTCGCCGAAAGTGTTGGCTTTGTTCCAAAATGTTTTGCAGGACATTCCGAACGTGGGAATCAGTCCGTAGTTTTGCATATCGGTGGTGCTCAAGGTTCCGTCAAAGTCGTAAATCAGGGCTACTTTAACTTTTTTTGCCATCTTTCTATTATCTCCGCTTGCTATTTTTACAGAGATATTTTATAAGACAAAGAAAGTAATTAATCAATAACATTTATCTTTATCGGAAGGACAAAAGCAATGCCTGCAACATCGATGGATCAGTTGGTATCCTTATGCAAACGCCGCGGTTTTATTTTTCAGAACGCCGATATTTACGGCGGTTTGCAGGGGGTATACGATTACGGTCCGCTGGGGGTTGAACTGAAAAACAATCTTAAGGCCGCCTGGTGGAAAGCAATGGTTTACGAACGTGACGATGTCGAAGGACTTGATGCTGCTGTTCTGACTAATCAAAAGGTGCTGCACTATTCGGGGCATGAAGACACTTTTTCCGATCCGATGACCGACTGTCGTAAGTGCAAGGGACGTTTTCGCGCCGACCATATCAAGGACGGAAAATGTCCGAACTGCGGTTCGACCGATCTGACGGAACCGCGTCCGTTTAACCTGATGTTTAAAACCGCAATCGGGCCGGTTGACGACGGTTCGTCGTTCGGATATCTGCGTCCGGAAACAGCTCAGGCGATTTTTACTCAGTTTAAGAACGTTGTCGACGCGACGTCGCGCAAGCTGCCGTTTGGGATTGCCCAGATCGGAAAATCTTTTCGCAACGAAATCACGCCGCGCAATTTCATCTTTCGGGTGCGTGAATTTGAGCAGGCGGAACTGGAATATTTTGTTATGCCCGGCGAAGATGAAAAATGGCACGAAATTTGGAAAGAAAACCGCATAAAATGGTGGTTGGATCAGGGGCTGGTGCGCGAAAACATGAATATTTACACCACGCCGAAAGAAGATCTGGCCCATTACTCTAAAGCCACCTATGATATCGAATACCGTTTTCCTCACGGTATGGAAGAGTTGGAGGGGATTGCCAACCGCACCGATTATGACCTCGGCAACCATACCAAAGGCCAGGATGAACTGAATTTAACGTCTCATTGCCACGAGAATCCGGAATCGACGCAAAAGCTGTGTATTCGTGATGACGAAAGCAACCGTTGGGTGGTCCCGTTTGTGATTGAGCCTTCCATGGGGGTAGACCGCGGCGTGCTGGCGGTGATGACCGAAGCTTATACCGAAGAGGATCTGGGCGACGGCAACAGCCGCATTGTTCTGAAGCTGAAAAAACATCTGGCGCCGATTAAGGTTGCGGTTATTCCGCTTAAAAAGAACAATGAGCAGATTATGGCCAAATGTCATCAGATTAAACAAAATCTGCTTAAACTGGGTATCGGCCGCGTTGCGTTGGAAAATACCGGCAATATCGGCAAAGCCTATCGCCGCCATGACGAAATCGGCACGCCGTTGTGTCTGACGGTGGATTTTGAGACGATAGAAAATCAACCGGAATCGGTAACGGTTCGGGACCGCGATACCATGGAACAGCATCGGGTCAATATTGCTGATCTGCCGAATTATCTGCGTGAATACTTTTTGTAAATATCAAAAATAAAAACGCCTTTTGCAAAAGGCGTTTTTATTTATAGAAACCGGGAAAAGCCTCGGTCTCGGCAAGGATAGTCTGTGCCGTTAAGCGAAAACAGCTTGAATTTGTCGGTGTACTGTATTAAAGTACCTTTTACTAATATTAGGATAGGAATACAAATGGCAGAAATTAATATTTGCATGATTACGGATAATAACTATGTAATTCCGACGGCGGTTGCAATTACATCGGCGATTTGTCATAAAAAAGCTACGTCAGTTTACCATTTTTATCTGCTGGTTAACAATATCAGCAATTTTAACCGCAGACAGTTGGAGAAGCTGGCCGGAGAGCGGGTTGTGATCGACTTTATCGAAACGGATATTGCGAAATATGAATCTATTATGGTTAAAACGCATGTTTCTCAGGCGGCGGCGCTGAAGTTTGATGTTCCCAACATTATTGATTGTGACCGGATTTTGTACATAGACGGCGATATTCTGGTGCGCGAGGATCTGGAAGAACTGTTTAATGTTGACATGGAAGGCTGCCTGATTGCGGCGGTGCGTGACATGGGCGGTGAGATGAAGCTTCATTTCAACGATATTCTCGGTACCGAAAATTATTTCAATTCCGGCGTCATGCTGCTGGATCTTGCCGGGTTGCGGCGCGGTGATTATCCGGTAAAACTGGAAAAGGCCAAAAGAGAAAATCCGCAGTGGAAATGTATGGATCAGGATGCCTTCAACTTCGTTTTCAAAGACCGGGTCAAGTGGCTTGACGTAAGATATAACGCAATGATCCCGCAATACCGGATGCATCGTTTTTCACAAAGCGAAATTAATCGTTTTTACGGTGTGGAATATGATGATGAAAACGAAATGCAAAACGATGCGGCGATTATTCATTTTGCCGGAGAAAGCGGAACCCGCCCCTGGAAAGTGGTCAACGGAACTTTCGGCGATTTGTGGGATGCTTATTACCGGCAGTCTCCGTATCGGGATATTTCTCTCAACCGCAGTCGGACGGCCGGCATCCGTCCTCAGGGCGGCATCACCAGTTACAATTTGTTCGGTTGTGTGCCTTTGTGGAAAAGAAAACGCTGCACCAACGGCGATTTTCGTTTTTATCTGTTCGGCTTTATCCCAATATTTCGAATTAAGAACAAGTAGGTCTGCATTTTCCCGCCCGTGGGGCCAAATACTATACTAACGAAGATGTTGAAGCTTATCGTGACGGGATAAAAATAGTATAGTAAGCCGGATGTCGGTTCAGGCGCCTGTCCAAAAGCAGGGGAGGCCGATTCCGGTTCGAGCCGTCCGAGTTCCCGCCGTTGGCTGTAATGAAAAAGTCAAAGCGACAATAAACAGTTGCAGGGCTTGACGGGGTTGTCAAATATGTGTTACACCACATAATACTTATAACTAACCGAAAAGGGAAAAACATATGAAGCCGGAAATCAGCGTTCTTCAAAACGGATTAAGAGTGGTCAGTCTCAAATATCCTCAATACGAAACCGTATCACTCGGCATTTGGGTCAAAACCGGGTCTGCCTGTGAACAGGAAGACAATAACGGCGTTTCCCATTTTTTGGAGCATATGGTGTTTAAGGGAACCGCCAGCCGTACGGCGGCGGAAATTTCCGAAGATATCGAAAACGTCGGCGGTCAGACCAACGCTTACACTTCCCGCGAATTTACTGCTTTTTATGCCAAAATGCTGAAAGACGATGCCGAGTTGGCGGTCGATGTGCTGTGTGAGTTGATTACTTCGCCGCAATTTGCCGAAGACGAACTGCTTAAAGAGCGTGAAGTGGTGGTGCAGGAAATCAAACAGACTTATGATGACCCGGGAGATATTGTTTTTGATTATATGCAGGCGCAGGCCTTTGCCGGACAGGCGATGGGACGTCCGATTCTCGGAACCGCGGAACGGGTGCGCAGTTTCGGTGCCCGAGAGCTGCGGCAGTATATGAGTACCAATTATGCTGCCGAAAATATGGTTTTTTGCGCGGTCGGCAACATTGATCACCGGTCGTTGGTCGAGATGGTGAAAAAAAGGCTGGGCGGTCTTCAGCCCAAAACGTCGTTTGTGGCGGACCGGCAGCTTTATACCGGGGGGTATTTTGCCGAAATGCGTGATACGGAACAAGCTCAGGTGGTTTTGGGTTTTGACGGCTATTCGTATGTTGATGACCGTTATTATGCGGCAATGCTGATGTCAACGATTTTGGGCGGCGGGATGTCGTCGCGGTTGTTTCAGGAAATTCGTGAAAAGCGTGGTTTGGTTTATTCGATTTACAGTTTTCCGACTTTCTATACCGGTGCCGGTTTTACCGGAATTGCTGCCGCGACCGATAACGAGCAGGTTAACAAAATGCTGCCGGTGATTGCCGACGAGATTAAAAAGATTGCCGAACATCCGGTCAGCGAAACCGAACTGAAACGTGCCAAGGCTCAGGTGAAGTCGGCGATCATGATGTCGTTGGAAAGTTCGTCGGCGGTGTCGGAAAAGTTGGCGCGCCAGTTGTTGTTGTTTAACCGTTCGATTCCGATTGCCGAAACAATCCGCAAAATCGACGAGGTGGGGATTGAGGATATTCGTAACAGTGCGACTGATATCTTTTCTTCGCGGCCGACTTACGCTCTGGTCGGCAATATCGGCGGCCACTGCGGGTATGAGGAACTTTGCGCAATGCTGAAAGCAAAATAAATTATATCAAAATTAAGATTTCCCCGCTATACTGTCCGGGAAAAGATAACAGGCAACGGAGGAAGGCCATGTCGCGCGCCGAGGATATTTTTCAAAAACTGATTTATTTCGGAGAGGAAGCGATTGACGAATATATTGTCAATTCGCAGACGGAAGAATTGTTCCTCGACTTTAAACGCGCCGATTCTTCGGGCAAAAACGGAACGGCGCTTCATAAAGACGATCGCCGCAATCTGGCCAAAGCGATTTCGGGATTCGGAAATTCCGAGGGCGGGGTGCTGATATGGGGAGTGGAATGCTCTCGCAATATTGAGGTCGGAGACGTTGCGCGTGCCAAAATGAAAGTGCAAAACGTGCATCGTTTTTTAAGCTGGCTGGAAAATGCAATTTCCGGTTGCACAATCCCCAGCCACAACCGGGTACGCAACCATATTGTCAGTGTTGACGAGAACGGGGACGGTTTTGTCGCCACTTATATTCCGAAGTCGGAAGTGGCGCCGCTGATGACCACCATCGGCAACAATTTTTATATTCGTTCAGGCTCCAACAATGTTCCGGCGCCTTATTCGGTGCTGGCAGGGATGTTCGGTCGCCGGCCGCAGGCGGAGATCGATTTGATGCTGACCGACAAACAGCTGGCGGTTCTGGAAAACAGCGAAGCCGATATTCTGTATCCCAGCAGCATTGATTCGCCTCCGGAAAAATATCTGAAAATCAGTTTTGCGGTACGCGGCCATAATCAGAGCAACGTGATTGCCCGCGAGCTTTATTTGTCCTGTACCGTCAGTTCGGACGGCGGCGAATATAACAAGGTGCGTTTTCTCAATTATAACCAGATGGACAGCATTCCGGGGCTGGAAGGGCAGTTGAATATTATTACCCGTCCCGAGCTGCGGGTACCGCCGCGCAGTATTGTCCGCTTTGCCAACATGGAAATTATTCTTTCGCCGTATATTGAAGAAGACTTTCTGCTTGACGGCGTTATCGGCGCCGACGGTACGGCACCGCGCAACTTCCGTATTTATGTGCCGAAAAACCGTCTGCGCTCGTTTGTCGCGCGGGCAATCCGCGAGGACGGCAGCGCGCATTTGCTGCTCAATGAGTTTTTCAGCGAATTTTTAAGCGGAGAACTTTGAAATGGTACGGGTCGAGATTTTTACCGACGGCGCCTGTTCCGGCAATCCGGGACCGGGCGGATGGGGCGCGTTGCTGCGTTGCCGTGAGGTCGAAAAAGAATTGTCCGGCGGCGAGAAGGAAACCACCAACAACCGCATGGAACTGACTGCGGTTATCAGGGCCCTGCAAGCCTTAAAAACTTCCTGTAACATCACTTTGTACACCGACAGCAAATATGTCATGGACGGCGTAACGCGCTGGCTGCCCAACTGGAAAAACAACGGTTGGAAAACCAGCAACAAGAAAACGCCGGTCAAAAATATCGATTTGTGGCAGCAGCTGGATCAGATGATTGCTGATCACGAAATTCGCTGGGTATGGGTGAAAGGACACGCCGGCCACTGCGAAAACGAACGTGTGGACGAGTTGGCGCGCAACGCGATCAAAGCGTTGGCATAGACAGGCTCATATTGTCGATCAGTTGGTTTAAATCCTGTTCGTTCAAAAGTTCCGGCAGCACCATGCCGTCGGGGACCAGCGGGCTGAACAGAATATAAAACGGCAAACCGCTGCGTCCGTATTTTTTCATAAATTCCGCCGTTTCCGGATTGCTGATTGTCCAGTCGACGTTGATGACGGCGACCTGATGTGATTTTAATTTCTGAACGACGGCGGGGTTTTTGAAAACCATGACGTCGTTATAACGGCAGGTTAGGCACCAGTCGGCGTCAACGGCGACGATAACGGTTTTTCCCTGTTGTACATAAGCGTTTATTTGCCGGTTGATAACCGATACGGAAGCAGTGTTTGGGTTTTGTCGGTGACGGCGGCGGGCGGCATAATAACCGTCGACGGAAGCACCGATAAACAGGAGTACGGCCAAAGCGGCAAAAAAGACGTTGAACCACCGGATGGCCCGGGCGCGTGACTGTACGGACAACTGTTCGTATTCTAGATGACTGCTGAAATCGCGCAGCCACAGAATAAGCCAAAACAGCAGCGCGTAGAAAATCAAGCGTACGGTAAAGCCGGTTCCCGATTGCACATAAACCACGTGCAGCAGCCATGCCAGCGTGAGAAACAACATCAGCAGCATAAAGCGGCTCACTTTTTTCATCCACGGTCCCGGCGGCGGGATCATAATTGCCAGCCCCGGCAGCAGATAAACCAGAAGATAAGGCAACGATAAGCCGAACGCCACCCCGGCCAAAACGGTAAAAAGGTCAAAATAACTTCCGGCCAGAGCAAAACCGATTGCCGTGCCGAGATAAGGAGCAGTGCAGGGGGTGGACATCAATACGACGAAACTTCCGGTCATAAAATGCAGCAGACTGTTTTCACGGCCGTTGCTTGCCGGGCAGTTGAGCCGGAGCGGCATTTTGATTTCGACAATTCCCCAAATTTGGGCGATAAACAGCAAAACGGCGAAAAAGATCAGACTGATAAACCAGGGATTCTGAAATTGCATTCCCCAACCGATAACATAACCGGACCATTTCAAAGCCGCCAAAAACAGAGCCAACAGGACGAAAGCACTCCATATGCCGATCAAAGTGCAGAAAAAGTTGCGACGAACCGCCGCGGCGTTACGGGCACCAAACTTGGTAAGCGACAACAGTTTAAGCGACAGAACCGGAAAAACGCACGGCATGAAGTTCAACAGCAAACCGCCTGCAACGGCAGCGAATAAAATCAGCCACGAAAAACCGTTGTGATCGGAAAGCGGAACCGGACCGTCAACAGGAATCAGCGTTTGGCGGAAAGCATATTTGCGATTGACTTCGCCGGTGATTTCAAATTCCCGTCCGGCGGTACTGACGCTGTTTTCAAGCGGAAGCAAACGTATCAGCGCTTTTTTGCCGTCAATGCTGACGCGCGGTCGCTCAAAGCTTATGCCGTCGCGGTTGCCGGCAAAAATATTGAACGATTCGATTTCCTCAGGGCTTTCAAACCGCAACAACAGCGTTTCTTTGCCGTCGGGTGTGGTTTCGCGGTTAAAAGAAAGCAATTTGACTTCGCTTTGCGGCCGGGGAGACAAAAAGTTAAACATCATCCGCACATAGGTTGCAACGGAACTGTCTCTTTCATAGCCGGGAAGGAGCTTTAAGGCGGGTGAAAAGGCGGTCTTTTCACATTGATCGGACAGATCGCAGAGCTCAAGTTCAATATCGGCCTGCAAAATCATTTCCTTTTGCGGATCGGCGGCTTCGGCGCTGAAGGGAACCGCAATTTCTCCGACATAAACGCCGTGGTCTTCGGAAGCGTTGGCACGCCGGGTCGGCAGCGGCATCGTATATTCGATTTGTCCCAAATTTTGCGAGCGCTCAAAACCGATCTTCGGCTTGAAGTGAAGACCGCCGTCAACCGCGGTAACCAGTTGCCGGGAAGGAATCAGCAGGTGAATAAGGCCCCGAATTTGATTGTTGGCGGGGATTCCGCTCTGTTCGCTGATCAGACGGATTTTAAAGTTGTCTTGTTTCTCCCAGTCGCCGATTCCGCGTTGGCCGGTGAAAGGATTTTCGTACAAAACGTCGTAAAATAAAAGTTTTTTGAATTCCAGTTTGGAAAAGATATAGCCAAGTTCGGCAAAGTCGTCTTTTTTGCTTCCTTTTTCGGCGTCACGGGCAAACTTGGCTCGGTATGCTTTAATTTCGCGCGGATTTTGGCTGTAAGAAATGATTTTTTTAAAATCCTGAATGACGACGGTTCCGTCGGCATCAATATAGTCACTTTTGGGGCCGGAGAGGTCATATTCGTGATCTTCGGCGATCAGCGGCGGTTCTTCGGGGGTGAGGGCGGCTTCGACATAACGGTCGTAAATGCCTTTAAAATAACGGTAAATTCTCATCCCGCTGCGGATATAATCTTCGTAGTCATAGACTTCTTGCGCGCTGAGGGCGGGAAACTGGCGGGCAACGTCTTCGCGAAAGTCTTGTTCGATTTTGTCTCCGGGATACTGACTGTCAAAATATTTGGCGGTGTCGATAAAACGGTTGACGATTTCCTCCGTCTCAAGCGGCTGAAGCGGCGGACGCTCGTCCAACTCCAGGATGACAGCCGATTTTTCTTCGGCTCCGGCGGAGCAGAGCGGGAAAAAAAACGCCAGCAGTAAAATCAGATTAAAAAATTTTTTCATCGGTTCCGCTTATTTGACTGTTTAAAAACACTATAGTTCATGTTATTATATATAATATGGTTTAACAAATAGTAATAGTGCGTATGAAAATGGTCAATAATTATCTAACCGGAAAGTGTCTGGTTTCAATGCCTCAGGTAGACGACGACCTGTTTGCGCAGTCGGTTGTCTACATCTGTATGCATAATCAGGAAGGCGCGATGGGCTTTATGGTTAACAAGCAGCTTAAAGAATTTTATTTTTCCGATTTGATGGGACAGTTTAACGTCGCCCGGGTTTCTCCGCCCGAGCCGGTGATTTTGCATCAGGGCGGCCCGCTTGAAAAAATCCGCGGTTTTGTCCTGCACAGCCGCGATTATGACAAGGAGGGAACGCTGCCGATTGACGATCAGTTTGCAGTGTCGTCGTCGTTGGGCGTTTTGAACGATATCGCTTTCGGCAAGGGGCCGCGCTACAATCTGATTGCGCTCGGTTACAGCAGTTGGAGTCCGAAACAGCTGGAAAGCGAGATAATTTATAATAACTGGCTGGTGGTCGACCCGACCCCGGAACTGTTGTTCAAGACCCGGGATGATCTGAAATGGCAGCGGGCTATCGATGAACTGGGATTTGACGTTAACCGCATTTGTATGCGAACCGGCTGCGCTTAAACAGCGGCAAGGTTCGGAAACCGGGAAGGGGAAGAAAACGTCGGTTATTTGCGAAGCGAACGGAATTTGATACAAAAAAAGGCGGATGTCATCCGCCTTTTTCTTTTGCTTCGTCTCTTTAGAAAGCGTAGCTCAGACCGATATCAGCCGAAACGTTTTCGTAATCGTCACCGAAAGTATATCCGGCGTTTCCGTAAACGTTCAACCGGTTGTTGAGCTGATAGACCACACCGCCGGCAATTCTTCCCAACGTGTTGTCGTCCATGGTACGGATTGAGTTCAAACCGCTGATGTCAACTTTGTCATTGTCGGCAAAAGTTTTAATGATACTCGGTTTGATGTACCATTTGGCGGTTTCGCCGCGCAGAGACATTGTTTTTTCAAGTTTGACTCCGGCTTCCAGTTCCCATAAGGAAGCGGCACCGTAACGGGCGTTTTTATAACCGTCGTTAATGTCATCCCAGTCGATCATCGTATAGGCGGCACCGACCTGAGGTTCCAGTACTAAGGTGTCGGACAGTTTGAAACTGTAACCGCCGCGTAATGCCGCACCCAGTTCGGTCGCGTCGGAATCGGCTTTGATGCCGTCGGACGTTTTGAGGTCGGCTTTTTGAATGCCGCCGAAGACGGTTGCCATTGCCCACAGGTTTTGACGGTCATGGCGGTAATACAAACCGGCCAGATAACTGTCAATGTCGATGTCGCTGGATTTTTCGGCCGCAAAGAATTTGTTTTTGCCGTCGACGTCATATTTGCCGTGACGATACGAAGCAAAAACGCCCAAACGGTTGTTGGCATCCTGTTGAACGTCGCCGCCGGCTTCCACGCCGTAAACATCGGCGTCGAATTTGGCCGGAGAGTCTACGGAAGCACTGTTGTATGTCGGGGATACCCATACATTGTAAAGCGGTTTGCCGTTATAGGCGTAATCATAATATCCGTTGCATACCGGGCTGTATGTTTTGGCAGCCGCGGTCTGATCTTCAATATGACGGACCAGGTTACGGGTTTGTTCAAAACCGGCGCCGGTCAGGCTCATATAGGCGGGAACTTCCGCTACCACGGTCTTTTGGCCTTGAGGATCTTTTTTGATTGCCATCAGCCAGTCGGTTGAACCGTCCTGATTTTCAGAAGAAACGGTGTTCCATTCATAAGCGCTGTTTTCAACCCGCAAGACGTTGAAGCGGCCGTCGCCGGACGTTGCAACTTCTGCAAACTTGATTTGATCGTCGGAAGCATTTTCCGTATCGGTTTTTTCATTGGTGCCGACCTGCGGGATTGCCCGGGCTTGTTCAACCGAGATGTTGTGACCGATAACGTTTACGGTTCCGTGCAGATTTTCGACTGCGATTTGATCCGCATTGCGGTTGGCTTCGTCAACGTCAATGTGCAAAACGCCGTTGCCGCCGCTCAGGCTTTTGAAAGAAGCCTTGTTGCTGATCATATCGTTGTCCAGATGCAAAGCGCCGCCGTTAAGCGCGATCTCGGCGCCGTTCATGCGGCTGTCGGTGTTCAGACGGACCTGAGCGCCGTTGATGTTTACTTTGCCGACATTTTCGACGTCATTGTTAAAATTAACCTTTCCGGCTTCGGTTCCGGCAATGTTAATTTCATAGCCTTTGACACCGTTGACGGCATCGTTGAAGGTGACGGTTCCGTCGTCGGCTTTAATGTTCAGCTTGCCCTCGGCGTTTGCCATATAAACGGCGTTGGAGTTGTCACCGGCCGTGTTTCCGGCAAAACGGGAAAAATTGCCGTCGGTTGCCGAAATATTGACGATTCCGTCCGACCAGACGGCGCCGCCGTTTTCTTCGGCATGGTTATTGACAAACGAAGAATTGACAATCGTCATTTCACTTCCGGCATCGCCGCGGACGGCGCCGCCGTTCAGCGAATTGAAACCGGTAACGGCTTTGTCGTCTTCTTCAGAGCCGATATCGACCAGTTCGAGCCGTTGGTCGGCACCGACAGTCAAACCGCTGTGACCGTTACCGTCCAATCCCATATTGTCGAGCTGAACTTTCAGATATTCGCCGTTCATCTGACCGAGGTCGGCGGACAGTTTAATGTCTTTGGGCGTTTCGGGACGAAATTCCCGGACACCTTCGGCAGCTACGGCGTCGGACAGGCCGCGGGAAGTGTCGCGTTCGACGTTGACAAATCCGTTTTCACCCAAGGTCATGGTGTATTTGACGTCGTCGGTGAAACGAACGATCGCATCGCCGGCCAGGGAAAAACCGTTGCTCAGCTTGTTAAACAGCTGGAAACCGGCGGCATCGCCGTCGGTGAAGTTGACATTGAAATGTTCGGCGTCAAATTTCAAACCGCCGCTCATGGTGCCGGAAACATTGAAGTAATCGCTTTTGCCGGTAGCCAAGTCGGCGTCAAAAGCGATCGAAACGTCTTCTTTGGCAGAGAAATCAGTGATGTTGAGAGTATCCAGTTCGCCGTTTTGCATGTTAAGCGTTCCTTTGTTTAAGGAAAGCTTGACATTGTCTAGAATATTGTCGGTTGAAGTAAGACGGGTTTCAACATCATTCAGCATCAGTTCGCCGCCGGCAAGGGTCAAATCGACGTTTTTAACCTTGTCGTTAAAAGTAATGTTGCCGTTTGCCGAGACCTTGGCTTTGCTGATGTTGCTGCCGGCGATACCGTCGTTGAACAGCAGCCGGCTGCCTTCGTTGGCGGTTATTAACGCCACTTCGCCGTTTTCAATGAAAATGGCATTGGATTCTTCCTTTTGCCCGAAAGTATTGGTCCGATGACGATTGCCGCTGAACTTATGGGTGGTACCGTCGTTGGAAGTAATGTGAAACATGTTCAGTCCCGGCGCGGTGGGAGAAACGTTAACATGAATGGCGCCGCCGTCCTGTTCGGCTTTGTTGTCGGTAAAATCGCTGTTGATGATAAAAACGGTATGCATCGAAGAAGCGCTGCCGCCGTTGGTCAAAACAGAGATGGCACCGCCGCGGGTTTGAGCCGTATTGTTGTCAAAGGTGCCGTTGTTGATCTGAACCGCACCGTTGGAAATTGCCAGACCGCCGCCCAGCGTTTCTGCCGTGTTTTCTTTAAATGTAACGTTGGTCAGAGTGTTGGCGCTGTCGTCGGCAAGATATATACCGCCGCCTTGGGCCGCGCTGTTGCCGCTGAAAGAAGTGTTTTCGGCGTTGATCGTACCCCAGGCATAAATGCCGCCGCCGCGAGAACCGGCCGTATTTCCTTCAAAAGTGCCGTTATTTATCTTTACCGATCTTCCGAGACCGCCGTTGGTCGGCCATACGTTGACGGCACCGCCGTTTTCGGAAGCGTGGTTTTGTTTGAAGGTTACGTTGTCGAAGACGGGCAGACTGCCGGTAACATAAACGGCACCGCCGTTTAATGCTTCGTTGGACGTAAAATCGGAGCCGGAAACGGTAAAGCCTTCCTTAACCGAATCCATAAGAATGGCACCGCCGTTTTGCGCAGCGTTATTAGATGTAAAATGAGAATCGGTAACGGAACCGGCGTTGATCTTATAAAGCAAAACCGCGCCGCCGCCGGCATTGCCGGTTCCGGTACTCTTATTGCTTTCAAAAGTGCCGTTCTCAATTGTAACATTACTGCTTTCCAATGCATATAATGCACCGCCGCCACCTGGCCATGATCCAATTTCACCACTGGTTGCAGTATTGTTTTTGAATGTGTTGTCTTTGCTGATAAGATTTCCGTAAGCACTCATACCGGCAGGACCAGTATTGCCCGAAAGTCCTTCATACGTTTCCCCTTCTGTAGGAGAAGCGGCGCCGGCTGTGACCGGTGTCAGACAGGAAAGGGTTAATAATAAAGCGTATCGAGAAATTTTAATCATGATATATTCCTTATTGTATTAACTTTTCGTGGCAAATTTAACATGAATTTTTGTTCGGTCAATATCAAAAAACATTTGTTGGACAATTGCTTTTTGAGCTGAAGAACAGGTTTAAGATTCGGGAAAAATAATAGATATGAAAATACCCCTTTCAAAACAAAAAGGGGCATAAGTTGTCAGGCAAAAACTCAGAGCTTTTCGTCAGGATCCCGTAACACGTATCCGCGACCCCATACCGTTTCGATATAGTTTTTGCCGCCCGAAGCTTTTTCGAGCTTTTTACGCAGTTTGCAGATAAAAACGTCGATAATTTTCAATTCCGGCTCGTCAATCCCGCCGTACAGGTGATTGAGAAACTGATCTTTATTGAGTGTCGAACCTTTGCGCAGCGACAACAATTCCATAATTCCGTATTCCTTGCCGGTGAGATGCAGCGTTTCGCCGTTGACGCTGACGGTTTGGGTATCGAGGTTGACTTCGACGTCGCCGGTCCGAATTACCGAGTTGGCATGTCCTTTGGAACGGCGTACCACCGCCTGGATGCGGGCCAGAAGTTCGGCGCGGTCAAACGGTTTGGTCAGATAGTCGTCGGCGCCGAAACCCAGCCCTTTGACTTTTTTGTCAGGTTCGGTAAGGCCGGAAAGAATCAGGACCGGCGTTTCGATTTTGGCCGAACGCAACCGTTTCAAAACTTCATAACCGTTCATGTCGGGAAGCATCAGGTCGAGAATAATGATGTCGTAGTCATAAAGCTTGCCGATCTCCAGACCGTCTTCGCCCAAATCGGTGGTGTCGATAATCATGCCTTCTTTTTTCAGCATGGTTTCAATGCTTTGAGAAACCGCATAATCATCTTCAACAAGTAAAACACGCATAACTGAGCCTCCATGGTGATCAATATTATCTTATTTGATGACATCATATATGACAAAATTATAAATGTTAACTTTTTTGTGGAAATTTTAACAATTATTAACAATATTTTTCGTGCTTCGGGACATCTTGCAGAATTGTCTTGATGAAACGGAGCGGAAAGTGCTTATATATAAGACGGATTAATTTTTTGTTTAAGGAGGTCGAAATGGCTTTTGAATTACCGGCGCTTCCCTATGCGCTCAATGCGTTGGAACCTTATATTTCTCAGCGAACGATGGAGTTTCACTATGGTAAGCATCACAAAACCTATGTGGATAATCTGAACCGTCTGATTGCCGGCACGCCGTACGAAAATATGTCTTTGGAGGAGATTGTTCGTGCCACCGTTGACAAACCCGAAGCCGTCGCAATTTTTAACAATGCCGCTCAGGCATGGAACCACGACTTTTTCTGGAAATCGATGCGTCCGAACGGCGGCGGAGAGCCCGCAGCCGCTCTGAAGGAAAGGATTGAACGCGATTTCGGCTCGGTTGAAAATTTTAAGCAGGAATTCAAAAATGCCGCGGTTTCGCAATTTGGCAGCGGATGGGCCTGGCTGGCGGATGACAACGGTACGCTGAAAGTGATTAAAACCTCCAACGCCGATACGCCGCTTGCTCACGGTTTGATCCCGCTTCTGACACTTGACGTATGGGAACACGCCTATTATCTCGATTATCAAAACCTGAGACCGTCTTTTGCCGATGCCTATCTGGAACATTTGGTCAACTGGTAAGCAATAATGTTTGACTTTTTTGTCTAATATGCTATGGTAGCAGTTATAGGAAACTTGGGAGTACCTCGAGATGAGAGCGGCCGAAAGCAGAAATGTCATAAAAAACATGCAGCAGTTTATGGATAATTTGGACCAACATATCCTTAATCGTAAAATTATGGGAAAGGTCAAAGTTAAACATGTGGTTGCGGCGTTTTGCACCTTTAAGATGCTGCAGGGGTTCGGCAAAGTAGAAAATGCCGAAACTACCGCCCAGATTTATGCCGGCGGTCTTCAAGCGTTTGTGTCGATGGGCGGCGCGTTTGGAATGGTGAGCGAAAAAAACACCGGCGGTCGTGCCGACAGCGAGCGCACAACTCTGAACGCGCTTGTCGGTTCCGCCGCTCATTTCATGGTTTCTCAAGTGGAAAACGGTGAAAAACTGTATAACAAAGACGGTAAATATTTGGGAACGGTCGTTAACCGTTATGACGAAAACGGCAAGGTGATTGCCTCGGTTCCCGTTTACCAGGTCAAAGAAGGCATTAGGGAAAAAGCCGGTCAGATTTCGCATGATGTCCGTAACCTGTTGATGAACAGAAAGCGTCAAAACGGATAACGGGAGGCGGCCATGAGTGACTATACGACTGAAAAAAAATTCGTGGTGGCCGAGGGCGATGCCGGGGAGCTTTATATTTTTTTAACCGCAAAGAAAGACGCGCCTTGTGCGCCGCAGATTATTTATGACGGGCGCGACCATGCGGTGTTTTTGCGTAACAGAGAACAGAAAATCATTTTGGATTATATTCATCCCGATATTCGCGAGAAATTGAAAAAAGCCAGAGAAGTGGTGATGGTGGAGACGCTTCTCGACGATAACATCAAGGACAGTTATTTCGCCGATATAAAAATGGTGGAAAAAATTCCTGTCGATTGGAGTCTGATCGGATTGACCACTTGGGAAAAAGCGTTGGCTGATACGGCAGGCGCGTGAAACAGAAGCGTTTTATAAGGAGGTGCCATATGTCAAGACAACATTTTTTGGGAACCAGGGACAGCGCCGATTCATTTACCAAATATACATATTTAAATGAGGGCGATGCTGCGTGCATCAGGGCGGATACGGAAAGTTGGTCGGGTTGCGACGTCGATTCTGTAAAGTTGGGCGAACACAGTGAAAGCCATTTGTTGAGCAAGGAGCAGGCAGCACTGGTTGAACAAGCCGCCGCCTATGAACCATGTAAGAGAGCGCTTAGAAAATGGGCAATTGATTTTGTCGATTTTAAAGTCGGAGCATGTGAAGAAAAACGGTATCTTAACAGTGAGCAGATGCTTCAGCGCAAAATAGCCATCAATCGCGCCAAGAATATTAAGAGCATTAAAGAAAAAAATGCCGCTGTGGATCAAATGTCTGAAGCCGGCCTGTTTAAAAAAATCGCAAATGTAATTGAGAACCAAGCGGAAAGATAATCATGCCGTTGTCTCGGCAGGGCGGATAAGGCTGCGGCGAATGTTTGAAGGGTTGCCATGTTGCTGTAGAAAGAGGTTTTTGATTAAAATCTTTTGCCGATAGTGATGCAAATTTAATAAAAAAGCTTGCCAAAAACGAAAATATGGGTTAAAAGCACAAACAAAACACGGTCCCATCGTCTAGTGGTCTAGGACATCGCCCTCTCACGGCGGTAACACGAGTTCGAACCTCGTTGGGATCACCAATTGCAACACCTTCCGATTTGGAGGGTGTTTTTTTGTTTAAAGACCTGATGTAATCGTAAGGTTTTCTAAGGGTATAAGAGATTTTGCGGTCTTGCAATTTCAAGTTCGAAAGTAAGATGTGTAAAATCTCTCTTTTTGTTTCTACTTTCGAACTCTGGAAGATTTGGTACGCATTATTACCCAAGGAAAGTATGGTGGCGACTGCGATTGAAAATTTTTCATCGGCTTCGGTCAGCAGTTCCGACTTTCCCTCGAGTTCGTATTGTTCTTTTTTGAGGTCTTCATTCATATCACGGTATTCTTCCGGTGTAATTTCCTTTTTAAGCAGTAGTGACCGCAAGTATTTAATTTGTTCCTGACAGTCATCGTATTTCTTGCGAATGGCTTTTACTTCTCGGTTATGAATTTCATTCTGTCGGTTTATAATTTTCTCCATATCTGACCTGAGATAGCTCATTATCTCTTGCGGTGCGGACAAGTTTTTCAATTCGTCTTCGATTTGTTTCAAAACGACATTTTCGTTAACCTGCGGATTTTTGCAGTTCCCTTTGAAATGCGAACATTTGAGGTAAACGTATTCTTTGCCGCTGGGTTTTATTTTACGGTCACTACTAATCATACAACCACATTCTCCGCAAGTTATTAATCCCCGAAAAATAAAGGGCTTTTCGGTGGTTTTGAAATGTTTTGGTTCTTCCGGTTTACGACCGTGCATAATGTCCTGACACGTTTTAAACAGAGCGGGAGCGATTAAAGTTTCGTAATTATGTTTGTACCACTGGTTTTTATATAACATTTCCCCAATGTAAAATCTGTTGTTTAGTATGCGGTGAATCGTACTTGTATCAAACGGCTTTCCTGAAAAACGGCTGATAAGCCCCCATTCTTTACATTTTTTCATCATATCCTTAACCGAATAAAGCCCCGTTGCATATTGTTCAAAAAGCTTCTGAATAATCGGTGCCCGTTCGTCATCGATAATGACGGCGGCTTTCCCGTCTGATGTCCTTATATTTAAATAGCCCGCCGGAGCTTTCGACATACACCGTCCTTGATTGACTGAGTAGTCCATCCCATAGACTACATTATCTCGTAGACTAAGTGCATAGTTTTGAGCCATAACGACATTTAAACCGAGTATGGTTAAGTCTCCGGCTTTAGAATCTTTATTCAGTATCAAATTTTCTTGGATTAGATGAAGTTCAAGCTGCCCGCTTTTTCGCATTTCATCAATCATTGTGTAATTCTTAAAGTTGCGAAACAGTCTGTCAGTCTTCAAACATACCAAAGCAACACCACCACGTTGTTGTTGGCAGAATTTTATTACTTCCATAAATTTTTTGCGTTCCCCTTTGGTGCTGCTTTCAACTATTTCTGCATCTTTAATTATAGTCAGCCCCTTTCTTTGACAATATTCTGTCAGTATTTCTAACTGATTCAGAAGGGATGTTCCTTCGCGCTCTTGCATAACCGTCGAAACCCTTCGACATAGGATAGCCGCTGTTATCATTTTCAAAACTCCAATTGTTAAAAACAATAATATTATGCAATTTTAGACAAAACAAGCAATTTATTTGTTTCTAATAATGATTATAAGATTTATTCAATAATTGTTTTAATATCGTTAGATAATTCTAATAATCAGGTAAAATCGTTGGAAACAAACAAGTTTTCAGCTAATAATGTTTAATTTAGTGTTCATCTTGTAAGGCAAATGAGTTGTCTTTCCAGTCAAGCGACTGTGTTTTAATTTTGTCTAAATGGTAGAGATGAAAAAAGTTGATATAATAAAATCGTGGTATCCTAATGAAGTTTTGTCTGACGACGAAGCTCTGGCTATCTATGACCGTTTATTAAAACTTTACCTCACTCTCTACTATGCGGATAAAGAAAATAGGGAGAATTCTGATGACAGAATTTACTAAAGAAGAACTCAAAGAAAAGTTCACAAATATTAAAAAGGCTTTTGAAGCTTTTGATAAAATTGAGTTAAAAGGACGAAAACATATACAAAAAGCTATTCTTGGTTGTTATGACATTTATCTTCATTACAACCCGAAGCTAATCAAAAAAAGATGTACAAAGGCAGGTATTAAATACAAGGTGAAAAAACCGATGAAAATGATTTTAATGCTAGCACTAGGGGTATCTGATAAATGCAATGACGAACGTGTTAAAGCAAGAATCAGAACGTATGTTAGGGTTTTGAAACGGTTTGACAGTTTGAGCTTTGATTTGGACACGGCTGAAAAAAACTTAAGTCAATATGGAATTGATTATTTTGCTAATTTTCGCTTAAGCAATCAAAACGATACAGGGGAAAATGAAGAAGATAATGACGATGAAGATGACAAACAGCCTGAGCTGCCCTTTGGGGATGATGACGAAAATACTGAAGAAGACGATGAGGATGAAGATGAGGCAGATGATGATATTGCCGAGGATGACAATAATAATGCTGATGCCAAGACGTCGGCTTCCGAATATCAAAAACAGTCTTTGGGAGATAAAACCGTCAAATTCTTTCAGTCGAATAACATCAAGGATAAAAATTATGTTATTTGGGTAAACGGGAATAATGTGTACAAAAGCACAGATATTTTTTTACTCCAAAAGCTTAGTGTATCCAAATTTAAGAAATTGTAAAACTTTGGGGGAAGCCCAAGGCTTCCTCCTATTTTTCAAAACGTTGTATTACAACGTTTTTAGTGAAAACTGCAAATATATGTATACAAACATAACTCAAATATAATGCAGTTAAATCAATGAAGTAAAGGAATGTTAAATGAAAACTTTCTCCGAAAAATTTGAACATAATGCAAATTTACAACTCAGAAAAGTAACAAGAGCTATCGATTTATACGTTAAGGATGTTTACCGTAAATGCCAATCAATAAGATATGTTAATCGCCCAAACGGTTTTGGAATGATGCAACCTCTTTCTCTTAAAAACTTTTCAGACGTTGCTTTTTCATACATAGAACCAATTACTGGAAACAGTAATATCTCAATGTTTACGATTGTTGTCGATGAGTATAACTTTGGGCAGAATAACTGGGATTTTCAATATAAGCCATTTCAGAAGAAAATAAAAAAGATTTTCAAAGGTTATGATTATATTGCCAATGTCGCTTTAGATGAATTTCCACGGCTATCTTTTCAACAAGACGGTACTTTGATGACACCGCATATTCACGGAATATTTTTTCGAGCTTTGACACGTTGGGAGAAATCAAAATTATCAAAACGAATAAAAAAATACTTTCTTCAAAGTCGTATCAGACCTTTCGTTGTTAGACCTCAGTATGATTTAGAGTCTGCTATTCAATACAGCTTTAAAGCCTTATTTGGCGGGAAAAGAACATTTACGAGAAGAGATTTAACCGTCGGACTAAAAAATACGAGTATGACGTATAAGGCAATTTATACAAACTTCACTCATCTAAAACGCTTCAAAATATACGATTTGGCTTTTGCGGGAGGTAAAGGAAAGGAGGTTTTACGCAATATTATTAGTGACATTGAAAATGGGAATTAATTATTTGGCGGTTAGTTTCGGCTGACCGCCTATATTTTTATCCGCTCGACAACATTGCTCAGTAACTTATCATTAGTATTGTAATAAAGGGCAATAGTTTGGATATTACTATGGTTGACAAGAGTTTTAACGGTCGTAATATCAACCCCAGCAGTCAAATTCTCAGTGATAAAATGCCGCCGTCCATAGTGCGTTGAACACTCTAAACCGAAGATATTATAAATATTACTGAAAATTCGGCTGAGAGAATTTCTAAGATAGGGCTTTCCTGTTTTTTGCGATGTAAATAAATATGTGTCAAATGTGATTTTCTTTTTTGATGAGAGCCATTGTATGTATTCCTTTAATTCTGACCGTAATTTGGAGTTTAAGTAGTAGCGGGCTTTTTTCTGACCTTTGTTTTTATTAGCAGAAAGCTCTATGATGTTTTTGATGGATAAGTCGTCATTTTGAATATCTTTGACTTGTAAATAACAAAAATTTATACAGCGTAATCCCATAAAGCTAAGCTGAAACATCATTTTTATCTGTCGGTGGTTCTGTAAGGTTTCAATATATTGAAAGATTTGCTTTAGTTTTTTGTCATCAATAATTGCACGGTTTATCATTTTTTATCTCCTCGATAATGAATAAATTTCTTGTATATTTAAATAAATATTCGCATATTTTTAATGTTGCAGAATTGTAGCAGCTTGAAAAATGTTTATTTTCAATAGGTTGAATGTTTAATGAATAAGTTTGTATATTGTTATTCATTTGCATACCCTCGCTTTGATAACATATACGTCATTCTTGCTGATTTGGTGAATTTGCGGAATGTTGCGGATTGGGATTTGTTTTATACTGCCGCTGTCAAGGAGTTTGATTGAACTCCTAACCTTGTCAACGGTTGTCCAATGTGAATATTTGCCCTCTAGACCGATTAAAACGGCAGTGTCAGGCATTTCCGAGTATTGTTTAATCTGGTTTATCACTTCATCAACCGATATTTTCTTTCTTAACAGAGGGCGGGAAACCTTAATGGATATACCGAAATCAATCTTTAACTTTTCACCAATGCAAAAAAGATAGTCTTCTAGTTGTGCATTGGTTGTGCCTGTTTTGTGAACATCAAGCAATTCTCGGCAATTGTCTAAATGTTCATAAAGGGTATGCAGGAGTTCCCTTTGGTAATCGGTTTTGAGGTGCTTTATTCCATTTATGGCTTTCGTTGTAGAGATAACGCTTGCAAAACAGCCGCATAAATAGGTAAATCCCTGATTTATAACTGCTGTCAATATTCATCTCCCCGCATTATGGTAAGCACTCTGATTGTGACATTTGAATCGCTGGGGTCAGGACTGAAATAATTATAATCGGTGTCGTAATAGTCAATTTTCCAGAAATACGTATCATTTTTGAAATTTATTGCACCGAAGTCGTGTTCTCCGTAGGGGTCGTTGTCCTCGGTAAAATTATCAAACTCCTGAACTTGTTTCAAAAGTTCTTTTCTGTCATCATCGGTTAGTGATTGCACGCAAGGGGTAATAACTACCCGTCCACCATTAAATGACTCGCGAAACGTATCATTTAATTGCCTTATTTTTTCAATATTCATTTTCTTACCTTTAAAATAAAAAAAGAGCCTCGACACTGGGTCGAAGCTCCGATTGTTGGATTGAGATGTAATCGACTCTAACCAACTTATTTTCAGTTCATTAGTATAGAGCCACATTATTACACCTCACTTTCAAACATACAAAACCTTTGCTGCCCTTGCTAAAAAACAGCTTTGTACACGGTTTCGTATATTTTGTGATTTATAATAAAAACGAATCGAATCAATTTTTATTATGGTTAAATATAACATATTCTATTATAAATTGCAAGTAAAATATTATGCAAAATCAGACAATTAGTTAAATGATTTAGTTGTATAAAAACATAATATAGGGAGTTTATTACCGATGAAAAAATTAACAGACCCGAACGAAAAAATAGAACTTGCAAATTTGTTGGCGGTTTTCCGATTGGAGATGAAAAAGCTCAGGGAACAGTTGAACAAAAAGGGCTATGTCTGCCGTTACTGCGGTAAACAAGCCCCAAAGCCCCATGGTGGAAAATGTCCTTACAGCCCACACCCCAACAAATGCCACGAATTTATTAAGACATAGGCTGATTAAGGGGTATATATGGAATTTCCATACCACTCTCTTTAATCAGTTTTTCCCTTTCTTCAAAATCCTTTTTATGATAAATTTGTAATTCTGTATAAAGCCACATATAAAAGGTATCTATTAGTTTACTATATTCTGCAAAAATTTTATTGAGATTAATTTCTTGTCCGCTTTCTTCTATGAACTGTTTTGATAGTGCATTCCATTGTTCTGGGTGTTTTAAGAAGTCGCTGGAAATAAAAACAACATCCCAAGATTTATTATCATCCAAAGAACGCACCGGATATGGAAACTCAAGTTGATAATGAGTTTGATAATCCCTTAATTTATGAATAAACTGAGCCAATTTATTATCAGCAAACGATTCTTTTATTTTTTGTTGATACTCTTTATGTAAATCAGTTTTTTCATAAAAGCCAATCAATCTTCTTGCGTGATCTGTTAAAGCAGTAGAAGAAGCGAGAAAGTTAAAAATATATTGTGACAAATGGATATGTTGTTCTTGAAATGTTTCTTGAGACATATTTGTATCATCGTGTATTCTTTTTAATAGCATTTCCAAGTCAATATAATTTTGCCTAAAAATATGATGCATTGTTGCAAAAATTCCCATACGATTTAAGGTTCTCCATCCGGCACAGTTAAAAACATCTTCTTGAGTAGTCATTTTTATTCATCTCTAAAATTATTAATTTACTTGTGAGTCTATAAAAAATAACTGAAAATACAAGAATAAAAAATACCCTGCAACCAATTAGCCACAGGGTATTTGTATCAGTTGTTAAATATTAAAACTTATATTTAGCGTTAATCAATCCGGTGTGGTCTTGGTAGTCCTCACGGAATTTACCCTCATAACCAAGCGAAAGTTCAATGTTATCATTAACTTCCGCAGTTACACCGGCACCAAATTCCATTCCGAAACGGTCAAGAGCTTCACCGTCAACAGTATAAGCTGAACCATTGGCCAATGTAACGACTGAATTAACATCATCGTTCATCAGGTCGTAAGTGGCGGCAATGCGTGCTTCCGGTTTGATATTCATACCGTTAGACAACTCCCAAGATTTGCTGACTTTCGCTCC
>CAJTLY010000001.1:128322-143256 GCA_910577095.1 uncultured Alphaproteobacteria bacterium | reverse complement strand
GTTACCGACGGCGACGAAGTTCGGATCACCGGTTTGGGCAAGGTCAACACTTTGGATGACCAGACGCTGGGCCGGATAGAGATCGGCGGCCGTTACGGCTTCACCGAACAACTGTCGGCTTACGGTTGGGCGAACCACACCTTCGGCGACGACTACAAAGCGTCGACCTTCGGTTTGGGTCTCAGCTACAGCTGGTAAAGCGGTCGAAACGCAAATAAAAGAACACCCCCGAAAATCGGGGGTGTTCTTTTATTTTTAAAAAATTAATACGAAAGATCAACTGATAAAACTAAATTTTAAAAAAATATTTTTTAGTGCCGGTGAATTCTGAAAATTGGGTCTTATATTAGCGAATGTTAACTTTAGCGAGGATAGTTTAATTATTTCTACTAAAAGATGCAAAACTGTCTTGCTGTAAGCAATAACAGGTTGTTGGCCGTTTTGTTTTTCGCATCTGTTGTATGGATTGCCGGTAAAGCGTGCAGAACGCACAGGCAGTCGAAGGATGGTGCAAACGAGTACTGTGTCAATGCAACCGGAAGAATATGGGACAAAATTTAAGAGGAAATCATGAAGACAATACTTATTACGGGCGGAACCGGCTTTTTGGGCGCTAACTTGTGCCATCGGTTGATTGGCGAAGGAGAGCGGGTTATCTGCGTAGACAATAATTATACCGGGCGCCTTTCGAATATTAAGGATATTCTGAATCATCCTAATTTTAGATTTATTAACCATGATATCTGTCAACCGTTGGACGTCGACGAGCATTTGGATCAGATTTATAATATGGCCTGTCCGGCAAGTCCGCCCGCTTATCAGGGAAAGCATTCGATCACGACAACAAAAACGTGTGTTTTGGGTGCTATTAATATGTTGGAATTGGCTAAAAAACATCATGCAACCATTTTGCAGACATCCACTTCCGAAGTTTATGGCGAACCGTTGGTTCATCCTCAGGTGGAAAGTTATCGCGGAAACGTCAATCCCAACGGTATCCGCGCCTGTTATGATGAAGGGAAACGATGCGCCGAGAGCCTGTTTTTTGATTATTGGCGCCATGAAGGGGTGGATATTAAGGTTATCCGCATTTTCAACACCTATGGTCCCTATATGGATCCGAACGACGGTCGGGTGGTCAGTAACTTCATTTGTCAGGCTTTGCGCGGCGAGGATATCACGATTTACGGCGACGGTCATCAAACCCGTTCGTTTTGTTATGTTGATGATTTGATCGAAGCCATGGTGCGAATGATGAACAGTCCAAAAGATTTTCAGGGACCGGTTAATACCGGAAATCCCGGAGAGTTTACAATTCGGGAACTGGCGGAAATGGTGGTTGCGAAAATCGGCTGCGGTTCAAAAGTTGTTTATATGGGGTTGCCGAGCGATGATCCGACCCAACGCCGCCCCGACATTACGCTGGCGCGCGCCAGATTGGGCTGGGAACCCCGGATCAAGCTCAGCGAAGGACTTGACAAGACAATTGAATATTTTCGCAAAGAAATAACCACGGCAGCGATTGCTGCCGAATAACCGGTCTGAAAAGCCGGAATGAATTTTCGTTCCGGCTCAACTGCAAAACGACGTCTGCTAAGGAGAAGAAAGACTAATGATACTGGTGACAGGCGGTGCCGGATATATCGGTTCTCATACGGTAAGGCACCTGCTGCAAAAAGGATATGAATGTGTGGTCGCCGACAATCTGGTGTATGGACACCGGGAAGCGGTGGCACCGGAGGCTCGGTTTGAAAAGGCCGATTTACTGGAGACGGAAGGTCTCAAAAAGATATTTAAAAAATATGAAATAGATGCGGTTATTCATTTTGCCGCTTTTGCCTATGTCGGCGAAAGCGTGGAAAATCCGCAGAAATATTATCGCAATAATGTGGTCGGAACGCTGAATCTGCTCGAAGCAATGAGGGCGGCGTCTGTTGATAAAATCGTTTTTTCGAGCACTTGTGCGACTTATGGCGAACCCCAACGGCTGCCGATTGACGAAACCCATCCGCAAAAGCCGATCAATCCCTACGGGCGTTCCAAATTGATGATTGAACAAATTTTCGAAGATTATCGCCGGGCTTACGGACTGAATTATATTTGTCTGCGTTATTTTAACGCTGCCGGTGCCGCGGCCGACGGGCGGATCGGGGAAAGCCATATGCCCGAGACCCATTTGATTCCGCTGGTACTCAAAGCCGTCAAAGGGGAAAGAGAGTGTGTGAAGGTATTCGGAACCGATTATGATACGGCGGACGGCACCTGTATTCGCGATTATGTTCATGTGGAGGATCTGGCCCAGGCGCATCGGCTGGCGCTGGAAAAAGTTAACCTTGTCAGCGGCTGTTTTAATCTGGGGACCGGAACCGGTACCAGCGTACACGAAATTATAGCGGCAGCCGAGCAGACAAGCGGTCGTAAATGTCCGGTCGAATATGCGGCACGCCGTGCCGGAGATCCTGCCCAACTGTATGCCGACAGCCGCAAAGCCCGCGAAATTTTGGGCTGGGCGCCGGTATATGATTCAATCGGCAAAATCATTAAATCGGCATGGCAATGGGAAACAAACAGGAAGTATTAAAATGCGCAAAGTACAGAATTTGATTGTCGGCTGCGGTTTGTCCGGCATGGTGTTGGCGGAAAGAATAGCTTCGCAGCTTGGAGAAGAGGTGCTGGTGATTGACAAAAGGGACCATATCGGCGGCAATATTTACGATTATAGGGATTCGTCCGGCGTGACTGTTCATAAATACGGTCCGCACGTGTTTCACACCAAGTATAAAGAAGTGTGGGATTATCTGAGCCGTTTTACCGACTGGCACTATTTTATGTACCGGGTTAAGGCGGTTATAGACGGCGAAGAAGTCAATATTCCGTTCAATCTTGACAGTCTTTATAAAGTGTTTCCGCACAAATTGGCGTCGGATCTGGAAGCCAAATTGATTAAAAAGTTCGGCTTCAATCACAAAGTTCCGATTTTGCAATTGCGCGAAAGCCGGGATTCCGATTTGGAATTTTTGGCAGAGTATGTTTATCAAAAAGTTTTTTTAGGCTATACGATAAAGCAGTGGGGGGTTACGCCGGAAGAACTTGATCCTTCGGTCAGCGGAAGGGTGCCGGTATATATCAGCCGTGACAATCGTTATTTTCAGGACAAATATCAGGCCATACCCGCACACGGTTATACCGAAATGGCGCAAAATATGCTGAATCATCCGCTGATCCGGGTTGAACTGAATACCGATTTTGCCGATATTCGCGAAAAAACGTTATACGAACGGTTGTTTTACTCGGGACCGATTGACGAGTTTTTTTCTTTTGAACTGGGAAAGCTTCCTTATCGCAGTCTGGATATTCGTTTCAGGCGGTTTGACCGCGAATATTATCAGAGCGGACCGCAAATTAATTATCCCGAAAACTACGATTTTACCCGCAGTGTCGAATATAAATATTATTTGGGAGAGGAAACCGCGCAGACCGTGATTTCGGAAGAATATTCCCAGCCCTATATATCCGGAAAAAACGAACGATACTACCCGGTTCCGGATCAGAAAAACCAAGAACTGTACGACAAATACCGGCGGAAGGCCGCAGCATGTCCGAATGTGTATTTTGTCGGGCGTCTGGGAGACTATAAGTATTATAACATGGACGAAACCGTAAAAAGAGCGTTGGAATTGTATGAAAGGATTGAAGCTAATGAAGTGCGAAAAGTCAGTTAAAATTTTGGTCGGCTGCCACAAACCGGCCGTGTTGTTAAAATCGGAAGTTTTGGTGCCGATACATTTGGGGCGGGCGTTGGGTACCGGTTTTTCGAAAGACGGGATGATCAACCGGGCCAATTATCAATGGATGATTGATCATATGATCGGCGATGATACCGGTGACAACATCTCCGGCCAAAACCGTTATTTGAATGAGCTGACCGCGATTTACTGGGCGTGGAAGAACCAGGATCGGCTCGGCAATCCGGATTATATCGGCTTTATGCATTACCGTCGCCATTTGTCGTTTAATCTCAACAAAAAGTTTAACAGTACCAAATACGGGGTTGTGGAAGAACAGAAAATCGACGACGAATACATAAGCAAATATCATCTGGACGATTTTAACATCGCCAACGTTGTTTGCCGTTACGACGTAGTGGTTGCCGAACGGACCGATTTGAAAAAGCTCGGAACCCTGACGCCGTACAATCACTATGAAAATTCGGAAAAGAAGCTGCATATCAAAGATTATGAAAAGGTGCTCGACATTCTTAACCGGAAATATCCCGAATATGCGGAAGACGCGGTCAGCTACAACAACGGTGACCATGCCTTTTTTACCAATGTCTTTGTCATGAAAAAAGATATTTACAATCAGTATTGCGAATGGTTGTTTGATATTTTGGACGAAGCCCGGGAGCAGGTTGACATTTCCGGTTATAACGTTCAGGAAGCCCGGGCGCTGGCCTATATTGCGGAGTGGCTTTGCGGAATTTACATCACCCGCTTAATACGCAAAGGTTATAAGGTTTGCGAATTGCAGGAAACCCTGGTTTACGATACCGATGTTTTGCCGGAGATCAAACCGGCTTTTGCGCAAAATAACGTTCCGGTCTGTTTGTCCACCGACGAAAACTATGTTTTGTATACCGGGGTGGCGGTGCAGTCGATTGTTGACAATGCGAGTGAGCGGTATAACTATGACATCATTATTCTTGCCAAGGGTGTTTCGTCGTCGGAACGGGCCAAGCTTTTGCAGCTGATTGCCGGGCGCGACAATTTCAGCATTCGTTTTGTCGATATCCAAAAGTATATCAGCAGTGTTATGAGCTGTTTGTTCTTTACCGCCGCGCATTTTTCCGAGGCCGTGTATTATCGGATTTTCATTTCCAAAATTTTAACCGGATATGACAAAGTTCTGTATATTGATTCGGATTTGGTGGTGACCGAAGATATTGCCAATCTCTATCATGAGGATATAAAAGGTAAGGCTTTGGGAGCGGTGATTGATACCGAAATTATCCGTATGTATCACAATGACGTTAATATCACGGCCTATGTCGAAAAAACTTTGGGCTTAAAAACCCCGGAATGTTATTTTAATTCCGGAGTGCTGATCATGTCGCTGGAAAAAATCCGCACTTATGATCTGGAAGAACGTTTTGTTGCGGTAATGAGCCGGATTAAGTCGCCTTACATGGTGGATCAGGATATTTTAAATGTAATTTTCGAAGGCGACGTTTGTTTTTTGGACGGCGCATGGAACTATGAATATCATCTGCCGATCTGGTCTCCTGATTATGCTGATCAGCTGCCGTTCGAGACCTTGGCGGTTTATCAGAAGAGCAGGGAAAATGCCAAGATCGTCCATTTTGCAGGTTCCAAAAAGCCGTGGCGTTATCCTCAGTATGACATGGCCGAATGGTTTTGGAAATATGCCCGTCAGACGCCTTTTTACGAAGAAATCCTGTTTCGCAATCTTTCATTGCCGCAATCGAAAGAAGTGAAAGAAATAAAAGAAAAAGTCGGTTATGTGGACGATTATTTGTTGACAAAACTGAAATATGCCAAATATAAATTGTTGTCAAAGATTCTGTTTGGACGCAAAAGAAAAATGTGCCGCCAGAAAAGAAAAGAACTGAAAAGAGAATTGAAGCGGATAAAAGGTTGTTATCGGATGCAGGAACAAAATGCCCAAAAGGCGGCCTAGCCGCTGTGGAACTGAAAAAATGTTTTTTCTGGCGTAAGCTTTGTTGACTTAAAAAAAGGGAAAAAAATGGCTGAAATTTCGGTTATCATTCCGGTTTACAATGCCGGACAATATATTGAAAAATGTTTGGATGCCTTGTGCGGGCAGACTTTTCCCGACATCGAAATATTGTGCATCGATGACGGTTCGAGCGACGATACCCGGCAGCATATTGCGAAATATGCTGCCGAAGACAAACGGATCAGGGTATGGCAACAGCGGAACGCCGGTCCGGCGGCGGCGAGGAACCGCGGATTGCAAAACGCCACCGCTCCTTATATTATGTTTTGCGATGCCGACGACTGGTATGAACCGGACTTTTGTCGGCGAATGCTCGAAATTATGAAGACGGAAAATACCGATACCGCGGTGGCCTGCTGCCATGTGGTGGTGGAAGACTGCGATTGCGCCGAGCGGGAAATTTCCGAAAGTCATTACAATTCATCGCTAAGCGGTCGTTTTGCAATGACGGACAGGCTTTGTCAGCGAACCTCGGTTGTGTTGTGGAACAAGATATTTAAGAAAGAGCTGATCGATCGTTACGGCATTTGTTTTCCGGAGGGGTGCGAGCATGACGATGATGTGTTTTGGGTGTTGTACGGCATGGTGTCAAAGAGCGTTTATTTTGAAAAACAAAAGCTCTACAATTATCGTATTCGTCCCAACTCGATCATGAGCAATTACTTTAACCGCAAGCCGAAAGACAAATATGACCGCTTGAAGGTAAGCCGTTTTGTTGTCGAATTTTGGCGCCGGGGACACTTGCCGGCGGAAAAGCGAGCAGCCGTATCCGATTTTTGCCGCACCCAGATCAGCATTATGTTCTTTGACTTGTTTTCGCCGGAAGAACTGGAAGATATCGTTGCCGAAGCCAACCGGATGGAGTTGGATTATTATTTTGCCATCCGCAAAGGCAAAATCTTTATGGCGCAAAGGGAAGGTTTGGAAGAGGCCGGACGGATGAAACTGTTGAAATATATTTTGCTGTCCAAATTGACCTTTGGCTCTAAACGGAAAATATATAAACAGGAAAAGAAAATCGTGCGCAACCAGTTGCGGATGAAAAAATTGCTCGAAAAGGTCGTGTAGGCGTTTTATCTTTCCCGCATGCTTTCGTCAAGGTGTTTTATCAACGGCGAGAGCAGATATTCGATAACGCGGCGTTTGCCGGTTTTGATCTCGGCGGTGATGCTCATTCCCGGTTTGAGGCGTATGGTCTTGCCGTCGGCGCGGATGGTGTTGTCGCTGAGAGTCAGGCGTGCGGCAAATATCAGTCCCAGTTTTTCGTCTTGGACGGCATCTTCGGAAATTTGGCGGACTTTTGCTTTGACGGTGCCGTATTTGGTAAAGGGAAAACTGTCGATTTTGATTTCTACCGGCTGGTTTGGGCGTACAAAACCGATATCCTGGTTTAAAATCATGACTTCGGCCTCAAGCTTATAGTTTTCGGGGACCAAATTCATGATCGGTTTGGCGGCTTCAACGATGCCGCCGCGGGTATGATAGGCTAACTGTTGAACATAGCCCGATACCGGAGCTTTGACGACGGTGCGTTTCAGTGCCTGTTGATATTTGATCAATTCCTGCCGGTACGATTCCAGTTTTTCGCTGCTTTCGGTCAGTTCCTGAGCCAGGTTGCGGTCAAATTCGGCCAGATATTGTGCGGCCTGTTTCTTAAAATATTTAATGTTTTCTTCGGTTTCGGCCATTTTCTTCATCTGGACGTTTCTTTGTTCCTGCATGTTGGTCAGTTCTTCTTCCTGTTCCAAAAAGGTGAGCCGGGCGAGCAGTTGCTTGTCGACCAATATTCTTTTTTTGTCAATCCGTTCGCGAACGCTCGGCAAAAGCCTGTCAATCCGGTTCAGTTCGGCGGCAATCGTGTCTTTTTCTTTTTCGGCTTTGTCAATCTGACCTTGCAAAACTTCTTTTTGTGCGTTTTTTTCGGCGATCTGACTTTTGAGCAAATTTTGGTGAATATGCACCAGATCGGAGTCAGGATGACCGCGATAGTCAAAATTTGCGAGCGGATTGCCGCTTAACATTGCTTGGAGGCGGGCAACCGAAATTTCCAATCCCGTGATTTCGTTTTCAATTCGGTTAATGTTGGCCCGAACTTCGGTCTGATCAAATTTGATCAGTTCCTGTCCCGCTTCCACATATTGTCCTTCTTGTACATAAATCTCTTCGATTTCGCTGTCCTGAAGGGTTTGGATGGTTTTGACGTTCGAAGCAGGGAGAAGTTTGCCCGGTGCGGTGGCAATGATATCGATTTTGCCGCAAAACGACCACACGGTAAATACGGCAAATATCAACATGATGGCGTAGGCAAGCAATCTTGCCGCCGGAGAGGGCGGAGTTTCGGTGACTTCGAGGACCGCGGGCAAAAATTCTCTTTCGAGACCGTTCATGTTTTTGATTTTGTCTGTTGAAGCGTTTTTTTCCTGCAGTAAGGCGAGGCGGACAATTTCCGCATATTTTTTTATTTGGTTCAGCATCGGTTTACTCCGCAGCGTTTGCCGTTTCGTCGGTATCGTTTTGACAGTTCCACAAATGGGCATAGCGGCCGCCGCGTTTTAACAGTTCCAGATGGGTTCCGGTTTCGGTAATTTTCCCTTTTTCGACGGTTATGATACAATCGCAGTCGCGGACGGCGGACAGCCGGTGGGCGATGACGAATACAGTTCGGTTGCGGCAAATCGACGCCATGTTTCGGCGGATAATTTTTTCGGATTCGTAATCGAGGGCCGAGGTTGCCTCGTCGAAAATCAAAATGCGCGGGTTGTTGACCAAAGCGCGGGCAATGGCAATTCGTTGGCGCTGACCGCCCGAAAGCGAGGCGCCCCGTTCTTCAATCAGCGTATCATACCCTTGCGGCAGTTCGGTAATAAAGTCGTGAGCGCCGGCCAGCTTGGCGGCTGCCATAACTTTTTCTGCAGAAACCGCAGGGTTGGTGAGGGCGATGTTTTCGCGTACCGTTTTGTTAAACAGAAAGTTTTCCTGCAAAACGATGCCGATTTGGCGCCGCAGCCAGGCAACGTCAACCGTGGAGATATCAATGCCGTCAATTAAAACCTTGCCGCTTTCGGGAATATATAAGCGTTGGATCAATTTGGTGATGGTTGACTTTCCCGATCCGCTGGGGCCGACAAAACCGATCTTTTGCCCGGCGCCGGCCTTAAAATTGATTTTTTTGAGAACTTCCGGCCCGTTGGGAAGATAACGGAAAACAACGTCGCGAAATTCGACTTCTCCGCGGATGGCAGGGAGGCTGCCTTTAGACACGTTTCGGTTATCTTCGGCCGGATTGTTAAGAATATCCGAGAGTTTTTCAATGGATATCTTTGCCTGCTGAAAGTTTTGCCATAGTTGCGAAAGCCTGAGGATCGGCTGGGTAACGCGCCCGGAGAGCATGTTGAACGCAATCAGTTGTCCGACCGACAATTCGCCTTTCATGACCAACGAGGCGCCGATCCACAATGTCAGGGCCATCGTGATTTTTTGTATCAATTGTACCAGTTGCCCGGCAATGTTGTTAATGTGCGAAGCGCGAAAAGAAGAACCGACATAAGCCGCCAATTGTTGTTCCCACCGGCGTTGCATTTGCGGTTCAACGGCCAGAGACTTGACGGTTTCGACCCCGGAGACCGCTTCGACAAGAAAACACTGGTTTTCGGCACCGCGGCGGAAACGTTCGTCAATACGAGCGCGCAATATGGGGGTGAACAACAACGACAAAACGACATAAAAAGGGATAGACAGCAGAACAATTAACGTCAATGTCGCCGAATAGAAAAACATGACGGTAAAAAAGACCAGGGTAAAGAAAAAATCAATCATCAGCGTGAGAGCGGAGCCGGTCAGAAAGCTGCGGATGTTTTCGAGCTCGTGCACGCGGGCAACCGTGTCGCCGACCCGCCGGGTACCGAAGTAAGCCAACGGCAGATGAATGAGATGTTTGAAAAGTCCGGCGCCCAACTCGACGTCAATCCGGGTTGTGGTATGGGAAAAAGTGTAAGTACGCAAGGCGCCGAGAAGCGTTTCGAAAACGGAAATGCAAATCAAGGCCACCATTAAAACGTCGAGGCTGGACAATCCGCGATTGACCAAAACTTTATCAATAACGACTTGGAACAGCAGCGGTGAGATCAAGGCAAAAAGCTGCAGAAAAAACGAAGCCAGAAGCACTTCGCCAAACAAATGCCGGTATTTGACAATAGCGGGAATAAACCACGAAATGTCAAATTTGCGATTTTTGCCGCTAAGAAAGTCGCGGCAGGTCATCAAAAGCAGTCTGCCGTTCCATTTTTGCAAAAACTGTTCTTTGCTTAAGATTTGCGGATGATTTCCAGATTGCGGGTCCTGAATCAACACTTTGTCGGAAGTTGTGCGCCCGATGACAAAATAAGTTCGGTCGTCGGCTTGGGCAATTGCCGGAAGAGTTATCTTATCGAGCCGTTCCCAGTCGGTTTGAATAAATCGGGCCTTGAAAGAAAATTCTTTAGCCAGTTGCAGCAGTTCGTATTCTTCAAAATGTGTGGTCCGGCGGTCGTATTTATGCTTAATTTGGTCGATGGAAATCGGTTTTTCAAAATAGTTGGCGAGAATTGCAAAGCAGGCTAAACCGGTGTCAATTGCAGAAAGGTGCGTCGTCATGAACCAAACCTTAAGTAGATTAATTATAGAAATTAACTTAAAAGTATTTGTAAAAATGTCAATTGTTTTAATCGTAGATTGTACTTTGGTTGATAACTCCGCCGGCTCCGTTTTTTATTTTCTATATAACAAAATATATCTTACCCTGTGGTCAGAATCCTTTGTTCATTGATAACAAGCTAAATTTTACTAAAAACAATTTTTATGCGAATGAAAATCTTTTTTACATCCTATAGTAAGTTAAATAATTGAATGTTATACACAAAGTTGTATTTTTTATTTAAAAAATAGAGACAAATAAAAATATGCAATTATTATTTGATCGTAGATAATGATCTGTAATTGCTTGAGTATAGGAATAATAAGTATGAAGAAAATCTCGGCTGACCCTTCTTTAAAAGATGTTTCCGTATCAACCGAAACCGAAGCTAAATCACCGACCGGTGATTCCAAAAACAAGAACACGTTGCATTTTAGTGATGCAAATACTAACGAAAATAAAAAATCGATGGATATTCCGATTTCTTATAACGAATATAATCTGCACGAAGCAATTGCAACCGATAAAAGCGGAGAACTGAAAGACTTGGTTCGCAAGTTTTTACAATTGTCGGATTTATTGAATTGTTTGTTGTTATCGATTTTGTGGAATTTGGCCTGATTGAGCCTTTGTTACTCATCGGGGTTTATTTTGGTCATGACGGAAACGGTTTTCGGGAAAATATTTGTGTCTCGTGAAGGCCGAGTCGCGTGAAAAATACATTTTTTTTGAAGACAGTTGCGGAAAGCAGCTGTTTTTTTTACAAATTAGTAATATTTTTTTTAAAAAAATTCTACTAAAGGTGGTGAAACTTTTTAGTGTAGCGCTTTTTTATATTTCTGAAAATATTAGGAAAAAATAAACAGTTAATACACAATAATAAGTTGTGTTGATCTCTCTTTTATAAACGCAGTTGTACTTTCCTATTGATTAACTCAATTAAAAATTGCAAGATAATCTCAAGTTTTACTGAATTTAGTTTATGACTTTAATAAATCAAATATAATTTAGGAGATGCTCAATGTTTTTTAAAAAATATAGAATTTATGAAAATAAATTAAGTGAGCATATCCGGGATGATAATCCGTTAAAGCAAAAGCTTGTTGAAATGGAAACGTCTACAGATAAACATCCTGTATATTCTTTTTTATCTATAGGATTACTAATTTATATTTGGTTGTTCTTGATTAGGTTAATATATGAAAAAAATTCTTATTATAAACTTGGAATAGTAATTGTTTTTTTCACTACGATTATTGCTTTTCTTACATATAAAAAACAATATCTCCCAGGTGATGATGAAAAGCATAGCAAGTATAGTTTTGTTATTCTCATAATATCCTTTTTATTATCTTTTTCTATTCCATCCTTAAATTCCCATACTCTTTCTTTAAAAGAAATGGTGTATGAATTTTCCTTTGCTAAAGTTAATAATGCTTCATATATCGCTTTATCAATTTTAGCTTTTTTTAATTTAGGTATATTTATGAGTTATAGTTCATGTCCTTATAATATTTATCGTGCTTTTTATTCCGTTAATTGTACCTATAAAAAGAAGCAGTCAATGGAAGCTATTGTTAAAAGCTACCGTATCTTACCTTTTTTAGGAATAATCGTTTTACTTTATTTAGTATATATGAGTTTTATTCCAGCAGAAGATGATTTTCAACAGAAGTTAAAAAAAGTTTCTATGATTTACTATTTGTATTTTCCCCAAGTAGTGGCAGTTAGTTATTCCTTGAGAAGGTATTGTAAAAAGTATTTTAATTACACTAAAGTAAGCAAAGGAAAACAAAATGAAAATTTCAGATGAAGATAAAAAAATTTTAGATTCATTTGCCGAGGGATTGAAACAAGCCGTAGTTACAGGCGGAGAAGTTAGTATGTCCTCATTAAGTAAGTATATTGCTAGTTTATCTCCATCAACAATTTCAAATCTAAGTAAAATGTGTAAAACTTACAGTTATGCGGGGGTGTTCTTTGCATTGCAAGAATCATTACAAGTAAATAGTAACGACCCTTTATATAAATATGGTTTAGCTGCTTTGGGTTATACTATTGCTACCGGTACTGGGTGTATTTCTGCTCCTGCAATAGTTATAGCTTTAGGAATTAGCGCGTTAGTTGAAGGAGCTTGGCAAATTGGAGAGTGGATCGCTGAGAATCAAGAAGATATTTTAAAAAAAATTAAAAAACTTTTAGAGAATAAGGGATTTTTAATAAATGAAGATGGCATGATTCAATGTACTCTTCCCGGAATCAATATATGTCCTATTCCGAGAGATGAGACAATATGTAAGATCAAAGACTTATTTGGAGTTGCAGAGGAGACGCGTTCGCCGTTGGTTATTGATTTGGACGGGGACGGGATAGAGACATTGACGACAGCCGGCGGAGTTTATTTTGATCATGACGGAAACGGTTTTCGGGAAAACAGCGGCTGGGTTGGACAGGACGACGGTTTGCTGGTGCGTGACATCAACGGCAACGGTCAGATTGACGACGGCAGCGAGCTGTTTGGCAACCATACGTTGTTATCGAACGGGGAGAAGGCGGCAAACGGCTTTGAAGCGTTGAAAGATTTGGACAGCAACGGTGACGGCGTGTTTAACGCGTCGGACGAAGCGTGGAACCAGATCATGATCTGGCAGGACCGCAACTCGAACGGTAAAGTTGATTCGGGGGAGTTGCTGACGCTTGAAAGCGCCGGGATAGCGGGGATTGATCTTGACTACACACACCAGGAAGTTGTTGACGCCAACGGCAACGCGCACAAACAAAGCGGCACGGTCGTCAAGAGCGACGGAACGACCGGAAGCATAGCCGACGTTTGGTTTGATACCAACCCGGAAGCAACAATCGACGATTTGCAGACAGAAATACCGGAAGCCGTTCTGGCTTTGCCCAACATCTCCGGTTCCGGCAACGTTCATGACCTCCATGCCGCAATGGCGCTGGCATAATTTTTAAACAGAGTAAGGGATTGTTAATATGTTGAATAATTATGACTTGAATGAAGATACTTTTGAATCTCAATTAAAAATCTCGCCATTACTTTCTGAAAAGAATCCTTTTAAGAAGTTTATGTATGATTTAGAGAATAAAACACAACATGGATGGCTCTATAAAATATTTTGTATAATATGTTTATGTTATAGTGTGGGTATGCAAATTTGGGTATTTATGTATAATAATCAATATTCATGGGCTACAATGCCTTTAACCATTTCTTTATGTGTCTACATCTTCCTAAATTATAGTTATATATTTTCTCGTAATGAGGAAAGTATAGTAAATAAAATAAAAAATACGTATTGGCAAATATTTTTCATTATATATATCAGCATACTATTAGGAATTTTGATAATAAATTATATTATATCTCCCTCTAATAATCCGTGGTATATAAAATTTTCTTTAGATAATTATTTTTTCATTTATTCCATTACCGTTGGTTTCCTTATTCATGTTGTTTTTTTATTTAATAACACTTTTATTTTGTATATGTATTTTCAAGCAATTTTGGGTAGTCAAGGGGAACAAAAAAGATTTTATATATTAGCAAATTTATTATCTCCTGTCATTTGTGTTGCTATAATATGGGCAACCTATGATTCTTTTCTTACAAAAAAGTATAACATTTTTTTTCAATCTTTATGTCTTTTTTTTGAAGGATTCTTGTCATATACAGTTTTGTATATCTTCTCCATTTTTTCATTATATATTTTTCGTAAATTTTCTTTATATATCAATCGGTTCTATAAATAAGTCGGAGGATTTCTCATGTCTGATGTAAATGTTTCTGAAACTGAGGCTCAAAGTTTTAAAGATTTTCTTACTGAGTATGCCAGCGAGTTGGGTGTTGCAAAATCTGTTATCGGGGAGTTGATAACAGACGATTTTGCGAAAAGGTTATTAAAGGCTTCTAAGCAATATAATTGGGATCAATTACGCCCTATGTTTACAGGTTCGTTGTCCGGCATTCAGAATCAGAGTTCTCTTTTATTTATGCGTGATTTATCGCGAGGGCTTGCAGGATTACTGAAAAATGTAGGTCCAGCGGCAGCTTTAATGACGTCTATATATGATGACTGGACAAGTGGTGGGGTCCCTAATGAAACAGCAAAAACATTAACTCAACTGGCGGCTGGAGCTTTAATTGGGGTTATATTTGCCGGAGCACCTGTTATGATTCCTCTTACGATTGCTGCTGGAGTTGGATATTTTATAGATAAATATTGGGATGATACAATAGATGTTTTATCTGATGGGTTTGCATTTTTATTCCAAAAATTTCCTTATTATTTGGATAATTGGGGAGTAATAAACAAGATCAAAGACTTATTTGGAGTTGCGGAGGAGACGCGTTCGCCGTTGGTTATTGATTTGGACGGAGACGGGGAGATCGAAACTACCAGTGCGCGGGCAGGAGTTTATTTTGATCATGACGGAAACGGTTTTCGGGAAAACAGCGGCTGGGTTGGACAGGACGACGGTTTGCTGGT
>CAJTLY010000001.1:37482-128313 GCA_910577095.1 uncultured Alphaproteobacteria bacterium | reverse complement strand
AGGAGTTTATTTTGATCATGACGGAAACGGTTTTCGGGAAAACAGCGGCTGGGTTGGACAGGACGACGGTTTGCTGGTGCGTGACATCAACGGCAACGGTCAGATTGACGACGGCAGCGAGCTGTTTGGCAACCATACGTTGTTATCGAACGGGGAGAAGGCGGCAAACGGCTTTGAAGCGTTGAAAGATTTGGACAGCAACGGTGACGGCGTGTTTAACGCGTCGGACGAAGCGTGGAACCAGATTATGATCTGGCAGGACCGCAACTCGAACGGTAAAGTTGATTCGGGGGAGTTGCTGACGCTTGAAAGCGCCGGGATATCCGGGATTGATCTTGACTACACACACCAGGAAGTTGTTGACGCCAACGGCAACGCGCACAAACAAAGCGGCACGGTCGTCAAGAACGACGGAACGACCGGAAGCATAGCCGACGTTTGGTTTGATGCCAACCCGGAAGCGACAATCGACGATTTGCAGACAGAAATACCGGAAGCCGTTCTGGCTTTGCCCAACATCTCGGGTTCGGGCAACGTTCATAACCTCCATACCGCAATGGCGCTGGATGAGAGCGGGATTTTGAAAAACCTGGTCTTGCAGTTTATCGGCGCGAGCGATGCAGCCACGCGCGATAGTTTGTTGGACGAGATTATATATCGCTGGGCAGGGGTATATGAGATGGATCCGGAAGGGCGTAACCCGAGCCGTTTTTACGGCAATGTTCTCGGTGACTGCCGCAAGCTTGAGGCCTTGGAGGAATTTTTGGGCCGGGAGTATTTGGGGGTATGGTGCACCGGGGAGAGAGACCGCAATCCGCATTGTCATGCGGCGCCGTATCTGTTGCAGGCGTATGACAAGTTGCAGGATTATGTGAAGAGTTGTTTGTTGCTGGAAGGCAATTACAAAACTTATGTGAACGGGATTACGCTGGTTTATGACGGCGCAAGCGGGGTATGGCGGGCCGATGCCGCCGCCTGCGTGTCCTCGCTGGCGTCTTTGTATGAGGATGACGCGGTGCAATGCCGGCTTGTGATCGGTGAGTTGTCGGCGGCGCTGCGTTATTTTGACAATTACGCTCAGATCGTCACCGCCTTCAAACAGGCAGCGGAAGCGGCGCATGAGGCCGGTTTGGCCGAAGATCTGGGGGCTTATTTCGGCTATAACGTCAACGGTACCGCCGGTAATGACGTGATTTACGGTACCGAGGCCGAAGAAAACCTCAACGGTCACGGCGGCAACGACCGTATTTATGCCGGCGGCGGCAATGACAGCGTGTGGGGCGGCGACGGTGACGACCATCTGTACGGCGAGGCCGGAGACGACGTTTTGCTGGGCGAGAGCGGCAATGACTATTTGTTCGGCGGTGACGGCAATGACCGGCTGGAAGGCGGCGCGGGAAACGATTTTCTCTGCGGCGGCAACGGTGCCGATACCTATGCGTTTGAAAAAGGTTTTGGTCAGGATACGATCGATAACCTTGACAACGACGCCGCCGGGGCAGCGCCGGACGTGATTGTGTTCGGCGAAGGGATTGAACCCGGGCAGGTGACGTTGTCGCGGCAGGGGTTTGACCTGATTGTAACCGTAAATTACAGTGACGGCAGCGCTCAAGATTCGGTGCGGGTACTCAGTTATTTTGACCGCCAGGGAACGACGTCGAGCGTGATTGACGAGATCCGCTTTGCCGACGGCAGCAGTTGGGATTATGAATATGTCATCAATCACTGGAACAGCGTGCCGGGCGCAGACGGCGGCAAAACCGTCGAAGGCGACGAAAACGACAACAGCCTGAACGGAACCGACTATAACGATATTCTGCTTGGTTTGGACGGAGACGACAGTATCAGCGCCGGGGCCGGAAACGATTGGATTGAGGGCGGTCGCGGCAACGATACGTTGTACGGGATGCAAGGAGACGACACTTATTTTTGGCGTTTGGGCGACGGTCTCGACACCATTATCGACAGCGACAATCAGGATACGGTCGTTTTCGGTGCCGGGGTGTACGCCAACCGGCTCAAGTTTCGTTGTATCAATAACGATGATCTGAAGATTATGGTTAACGGAAACGAAAATGAAGGGATTATTCTCAAAGATTTCTTTTATCACGAAAATTATCGCAACAAAACGCTGCAATTCGACGATGGCAGCCGGATGCGCCTGTCGGACAAAGGGTTTGAACTTTTTCAGACCGACGCGGCAGAAGTGATTTACAGCGGCGGTTTTGCCGATATCATCCATGCCGGCGGCGGTGACGATACCGTCTATGCCGGACACGGCGACGATACGATTATCGGAGGCAAAGGCAATGATGATTTGAACGGTGACGAAGGCGACGACACTTATGTGTGGAACCGCGGCGACGGCTTTGACACCGTTTATGACACGGCCGGCAATGACAGCATCCGTTTCGGGGCCGGAATTTGCTTTGAGGATTTGAAGTTTGCCTATGATAAAGGGGATTTGCTGATTACGCTGTTTGACGATCCTGCTCAGGGAATACGGATAAGGAGCTTTTTTGACAATCGCAATATTTACAAGATCGAGAAATTGCAGTTTGCCGACGGCAGTGTCTTCAATCTGGCCGAAAGCGGGCTGACGCTTCGACAATCCGATGCGGCTGAGGAAAGTCAGGGAACCGTCTACGACGATGTTATTTACGGTAACGGCGGCAGTGATACCATTCATGCCAAGGGCGGCAACGATACCATTATCGGCGGAAAGGGAGATGATATTTTGCACGGTGACGACCCGTATGCCGGTGAACCGGGCAATGATACTTATGTCTGGAATCTCGGCGACGGTTTTGACGAATTGCATGACGAACGCGGCAGCAATATTGTCCGTTTCGGCGCCGGCATTGCCTTGAGCGACCTGACTTTCCGTTACAGCGGAACCGATTTCGGGCTGGATATTTATGTTAACGGCGACCTTACTCAGGGAATGCGACTGGTTAACTATTACTATAATAACAAAGGGATTCATTATACGCTGCAGTTTGCCGACGGGACGACGAAAAATTTGGCCGCAAGCGGGTTGGTGCTTCATCAGTCTGATATCGGCGGTTCGTGCAGCGGTACCGCTTTTGATGACGCGATTTACGGCGGCAGCGGCGATGATACGATTTACGGATATGCCGGAAACGATACCGTTATCGGCGGAAAGGGCAACGACCGGTTGGAAGGCGGCGAAGGCAGCGATACTTATATTTGGAACCTCGGCGACGGTTTTGACGTGATTAACGACAGGTATTCGGAAACGGACACGATCCGTTTCGGCGCCGGTATCAGCCTCACTCAGCTTGCGTTTGAACGGGATAATCATCACTTGTACGTTTATGTCAACGGCGACCGTACTCAGGGGATGAAAATTGTCGATTGTTTTTACGGCAATGCCTGCAAATTCAGGCTGGAATTTGCCGACGGAACCGTATTTGTGCCCGGTGCACAAGGAATGACGCTCACTCAGTCGGATAAGGACGACAATGTCAGCGGTACCGCTTTTGATGACGTGATTTACGGAAACGGCGGCGATGATACCATTCACGGCGGAGACGGCAATGACGTTCTGTGCGGCGGAACCGGTTGCGATGTTTTGGACGGCGGTTCGGGCCATGACGTGTATGTTTGGAACCTCGGCGACGGCTTTGACGAAATTCGCGATTACGATGAAAATACGGTCAGGTTCGGTGCCGGAATTGCTTTTGAGGATTTAAGCTATGTTCGCAGCGGTACCGACTTGCTGGTGTATGTTAAAGGAGATTACGGGCAGGGACTGAAGTTCTACGATTACTTTTACGGCAGCCGGCCGGTTTATCAACTGGAATTTGCCGACGGCAGCAATCGGGTGATGGAGGTCGATCAGATAACTCAGGATCCGAACGGCGTGCCGCAGACGATTTACGGTACCGACGGCGATGACGTTCTGACCGGCGGCAACGGAGCGGATGTGATCGAAAGCGGAGACGGAAATAACACGATTTGCGGCGGTCGCGGTAATGATATTATCAAAGGCGGCAACGGGAACGATATTTATGTTTGGAATCTCGGTGACGGTTTTGACGAAATCCGACAGAGCAACGGCAATGACACGATTCAGTTCGGCGACGGAATTTCGCCGGAGCGGCTGTCGGTCGTTTCAGAAAACAATTGCCTGAAAATTCTGATCGACGGGGATGAAGGGCAAGGCGTTGTGATTCAAAATCCCAACAGCAGCGGCCGGATTGAAGAAATCGTTTTTGCCGATGACAATATAAGTGTCAACGGGGCGCAGCAGTTGATCCAGGCGTTGAATGTTTTCAGTGCGGAAAGTAATCAGGGACAGGAAATGACAGCCGTCGCTGCGGCGTCCGACCGGAACGAAACGCCTGACCTGGCCTGCTGGGCCGGCGATAATCTGCTGAAAAAAGCCGGGTAGGCAACGGGTACCGAAATTGTATCGATATAATATCAATAAAAATGATATTATATTATTGACAATCGTTAAAAAATATGCAATTTACATACAGAAAACGATTGTTGATGCGCTCTTAGCTCAGCAGGATAGAGCAACAGCCTTCTAAGCTGTGGGTCAGAGGTTCGAATCCTCTAGAGCGCGCCAGTTTGTAAAGCACCTCTTAACGAGGTGTTTTTTTATGTCAAAAAACTGTGATCAGGCAGGTGATTGCCGGCAGACATCCTGGATTAGCGAAAGCTGATTGACGTTTAAGTTATAAAGAAAAAGTCCGGTGCTGGAACACCGGACTTAATTCTTTAACCAAAAGGGGTTAAACCATAACTTTAACAATTTTTATAAGTTAAAAATACCCTATTTGACCTTAAAAGTCAATAGGCAAATGGTTAGCACCTTTCGCATTTTGCGAGAGGAGGTGGAAAGGATGATTAAGATAATAGTTATTATCAAGATTATTCTTGAACTGATCATTGCTTTACATATGTAAAGCGGAGAGGAGAGCAAGCAATTGCTCTCCTTTTTCGGACAACTGTTTGCGGGTGGGGATGAGAAGCGGTTGAGACGCGACAAAGTTAAAATTTGTCGGATCGGTTTTGATATGGTGATCGGCGGTTATCAGAATATCCGCTTGATATTAATTCTTTTTATCACTGATCATCTCTTCCAATTGCTGTTTGGCGCAGTCCAACTGTTCGGTGTCGGTCAGATTGCTGCCGGCGCGGTTCATATAAAAGACCAGTCGGTGCAGCGCCAATGAGGGGTCGTTGTCGGCGCCGTCAAGCAGAGTTTGGACAATTTGCGGCGCTTTTTGCGTAAACGTGCCTTCGGGAGTGTGATAAGAAGTATGAACTTCTTCACTCCAGTAATCATTTTCTTCCATCTTTTTTCTCCGTTTCAATCAATACTGTTTGATCAAAATAATCGGCACAAGCCGCAATTAAAGCAGGACAATGGTTATAATAAGGTTGCAAATGAGATAAAGCCAGGATATGCTGATACAACTTAATGATCCATCGGAGGACGTCGTAATGAATATATTAGCCGAAATTGCCGGTTATATTGCCGGAATTTGCATTGCAACCTGTTTTTTGCCCCAAACCCTGCAAACGATAAAGACGAAAAACGTGCAGGATCTGTCATTGTTCAGTTATATTATTTATTGTACCGGCATGATTTGCTGGGTGCTGTACGGCATTTATCTGCATTCGATACAGATGATTCTGTTCAATCTGATTTCGCTGTATTTTGCCGGAACGATACTGTTTATGATTGTGAAGTATAAAAAGAAGTCTTAGGCTTTTCAACGGCAGTTTAGTTTCAGGTAGTCGTTGTATTGGCGGATGCGGCGATTATATGTTTCGAGTTTGTTTTGAGCTTCTTGCTGAAGTTGTTGTGCTTCTTCAGGGGTGGCTGCGCGGCGAATACGTTCGTTATAAGCCTCAATCTGCCATTTAAAATCGGGATCGGGAGCCAGCTTGTCGGCATTTTGGCGTATTTCCGGTGCGCAGTAATATCCGTTTTCGTCCGGCGGCAGTTCTTCGGCGGGGATTGTCCGCAAGTTATAGATTAAAGAACCGAGCGCCGATACGGCGGCAATGGTCCAGATTATTTTTTCGTTTCGGGTCATCATGCCGTTTTCTCCGTATTTTTTATCGAGCCGATAATCGAAATCAGATAAAGCACTCCGGCGAGCATGACGATAACGGCGCCGGTTTGAGAACCGCTCAGATCCGAAGCCAGCCCCATCACGGGCGGAAATACGGCACCGCCGAAAATTCCCATGATCATCAAACCTGAAATTTCGTTTTTCTTTTCGGGCAGATGCAGGATTGCCTGAGAAAACATAATCGGAAACAAGTTGGCGTTGTTAAAACCGATTAGGGCAATTGAAACATACAGGGCCGCCCGTTGTTCAAAAATGATCAAACCCAGCAAGCCGACGCCAAGCAAAATGACACTGACGGCAAAAAAACGACGGGTGGAAAAACGGCTGAGGATAAATGCGCCGGCCAGGCTTCCGGCGGTACGAAACAGAAAATAGGCGCTGGTTGCGTAGGCGGCGTTTGCCAAAGACAGGTTCAGCTTATCCATAATAATCCGCGGCAGAGAAAGGTTAACACCGACATCAATGCCGACGTGGCAGACAATTCCGATAAAGCAAAACAAGACGGTGGCATCGCCCAACAGGGCAAAACATTCTCTGAAAGTAAATGCGCGGCCGGTTATCTCTTCTTCTTTGATTTTTTCTGCCGCCAGAGAGACCGTTGCAATAACCCCTTCAATCAGAAAAACGGCAAACAGAAGCCGCCAGTTACCGCTGTGAACGGCAAACCAACCGGCAATCATCGGAGCCGAAAGAGCGGCAACGGCTTTGACAAACTGGCCGAAGGTAAGGGCGGCGGAGAGTTGTTGAGGACTGACAATGTTTGACAACAACGGGTTGAGCGATACTTGCATCATCGCATTGCCGATGCCGAGCAGCGAAAAGGTGAGCAGTATCAGAGGCAGGTTATAGTCGGTTAACGGCAGAATCATTGCGGCCAGCGTCAGGATCAGACTGACCAGCACGGTTTTGCGGCGTCCGATTTTGTTCATCAGCATACCGGTCGGAACCGAACAGATTAAAAACCAAAAGAAGACCATGGAAGAAAACAGGTTGGCAACGGAATCCGAGAGAGAAAAATCGGCCTTGACATAGTTGGTGGCGATGCCGACCAAATCAATAAAACCCATGGCAAAGAAAGTCAGCATGATCGGAATGAGCTTGAGCAGCATGTGGTTTTTAGAACTCATTTGTATATTCCTCCCGTCTCCGATAGATGTTGAAGCAGCACGGATAATGATGCAACTTTCTTAGGATATATTCCGTATTTGCAAATAATCAATTGTTGCGAATGCCGATGTGATATTCTTTGAATTTTGGTTGGCCGGCAATCATGGCGGCATAGACGGAATCTAATTCGGAAACGCGCTGCGGTTTCGGCGACGCCGTTATAACCAGAGGATCGACCGTGCGGCTTTTGCAAAAGATACGGTCCAGAGACGCTTCGGCATTGTCGCAAAAATATTCGGGCGGGTTTTGCAGCATTTGATGGTAACCGGCCAGTTCCTTATCCTGAAGACCGGAAGCTTCGATTATTTGAATGATTTCGGCATCGCCGCGGTTGTAAAAGTCTTCCAGTTTGAGAAGGGAGATATCGATGGCGCGGCGAAACATCAGGGCAGAAACGCAAAACTGAACCGCAGAGGCGAAACCCGACCACATATTGTGGTTGAGATGATAAAAAAGACGGCTGAATTTCGTTGCTGCGTTCAAATTGTCAAATACGAAAGAACCGTTATGTATAACAAGCCGTTCAAGGATGATGTCTTTATCGTTCATCGTCAGGTCTCCGCTCAAAACACCGGCTCGCAAACAATAGTCGATGCGGTCGGCGCAGATGTCGGGCAGTTGGTTTTCCTTAAGCGGAAAGCGGCTTTCGTCCAGGATATGCTCAAGATTGAAGCCGTGACGGGTGATAATCGCGGCCAATGAAGAACGACGTACAAAATTATCGTGCAAACGATCTTGAGAATTTTGCGTTTTTTCGCCTTCGGCTTCACGGAGAATATAATCGATCGTGTGGGAGAAAGCCGAATGCGAAACATCATGGATCAAACCGGCGATTTGTTCTTCCAAAGGGGCGTTGAAACGACGTAACAGAAGCATGACTCCGACCGAATGCCGGTAACGGGTGTAATCGCGGTGTCCGGATGCATAAGGGGATCCGGGATAATAGCCGCCCATGCCGACTTGCCGCAGACGTTGCAATTCCGGCGTCTGGAGCAGTTCAATCAATACCGGTTGGTTAATTTCGGCTTGGCCGTAAAGAATGTCGTTGATAATCATATTTCACCTCTGCGAAGATCATCGCATCGAAATTGAAAAATGCAAACGAAAAAAGCTGTTTTTCCCCGTTACGGAGAAAAACAGCTTTAGACGGCGGTTCTTTTATGCAAAAAAGCACAACAGAACGCCGATAATTACGCTCAAGTTAGACAGCCCCGCATGGCCGATTACTAACGCGGCGGTAATGAAGTTTACATCTTCGGTCAGTTTTCCCGATGATTTTCTGTCGGCTGCAAACCGGAAAACAACCGTCGGCATCAGCATAAACAGGAACATTTCCAATCCGACGACAACCGGAAAAAACAGGTTATCAAACAGATACCACATGACGCCGAAAACCGCCGGAGCCGTCAACAGCATGATTGTCAGGCAGGTTTTGAAAGGCATCGGACGCGAACGAAAAAAGTTACACAACGAAATGATGCCAAACGCAATTGCCGGAGGAACCGTAAACGCCAGAACGGGCGGACCGATTATCAGGCAGCTGAAAACGCCGAAAGAGACTGCAAAAAACATCAGGGTCGGAAAATGCCAACGCCCAAGATTTTTACGTCCGATCAGCAGGATCAGGAAGCTGAACAGGGTTGCAAAACTGCTGAGATCCCTGACGGAGTTGATAAACTGGTTGGAAAAATCGCCCCAGGGTGCAAAAACCGCCATGATAAGAGATGCAGTTGCAAAGACCTTAAACAAAGCTGAAGAAATATGCGGCATCAGCTTGTTCGGATTGATTACATCGGTGTACGGAACCCGGGCACCGGAAAATGTTTTTTTTGCCATATTCTTAGGATTAATAATTATCAATTAAATCTATTATAAGAAATTTGGACAAAAAGTCAAGTCAATTTACATTTTTGCAAAAACAGTGCTGTCAGAGGGTCAGCTTATAGGCGTCTTGAGCAATTACCAATTCTTCGTCGGTGGGAATGACCAATACCCGTACCGGTGAGTTGGGTTTGGTAATTTCGGCAAATCCGCGAACGGCAGCGTTGGCTTCGGGGTCGAAATCAACGCCCAGCCAGGCCAGTTTTTCACAGATGCGGCGGCGGATAAAATCGGAATTTTCGCCGATGCCGGCGGTGAAAACGATCGCATCGACGCCGTTCATTGCCGCGGTATAAGCGCCGATATATTTGACAATCTGGTAAACATAGCTGTTCATGGCCCGAACGGCGGCCGGATCGTTCTGATGAAAAAGCGCTTCGATATCACGACGGTCGTTATGGCCGCCGGAGAGGGCATAGAGGCCGCATTGTTTGTTCAGCATCATGTTAACTTCATCGGCGGTTTTGTTTTGGGTTTTCATGATATACAGCGGAATAAACGGATCGATGTCGCCGCAGCGGGTACCCATGAAAATGCCCGGAACGCCGCCAAACCCCATGGAAGTATCAATACTTTTGCCGTTTTTGACCGCCGTAACGGAAGCGCCGTTGCCGAGATGACAAGTGATGAAACGTCCGCTTTTACCCAAATATTCGGCCGCTTTTTGCGAAACGTAACAATGGGAAGTGCCGTGGAAGCCATAGCGGCGGATGCGGTATTTTTGATATTGTTCGGCGGGCAGGGCATACATACAGGCTTCTTTGGGCATGCTTTGATGAAAAGCCGAATCAAAAGTTGCCGTTTGCGGCATTTGCGGCAGCAGTTTTTTTATTGCTTCAATACCAAGAATGAAGGCATGACCGTGCAACGGCAGCAAATCGGCGGTTTCATAGATTTTTTCCATAACGTCATTGTCGATGAGAACGGATTTGTCAAAATATTCGCCGCCGTGACCGAGGCGATGCCCGACCGCGGATAGCTCGGAAATATCAGATAAAACGGCGGGAATCAGCAGCCGGAAAATTTGTTCGAGCGTCGTTTTGTGATCGGGCAGCGGCATGTTTTGGGTAATAATCTGCCCGTCCGGCATTTTCAACGTCAGGTTAGAGTCCTTTTCGCCGATCCGTTCGGCAACGCCTTTTGCCATGACGCGGTGGGCGTTGTCATCCATATTGAACAATTGATATTTGAGGCTGGAAGAGCCGGAATTGAGCACCAGAATTTTTTTCATGTTACTTTCCCGAAAGTTACGTTTGCCGCATAGTAGATAATTTTGTGCCGGTTGGCAATAATTTATTTTTTTGTCTTGAATAGAAACATAAAAATAGTATTTTATCAGATATATTTAGACAAGGAGAGAAAAATGGCGGAGTATAAGACAAAAGTTTTGATTATCGGATCGGGGCCGGCCGGCTATACCGCCGGCATCTATGCCGCGCGGGCGGGGATGCGTCCGGTGCTGGTCAGCGGTACCCAAAAAGGCGGCCAGCTGACAATTACCACCGATGTTGAAAATTTTCCCGGTTTTCCCGAACCGATCAACGGGAGCGAGCTGATGCAGCGGATGCATGATCAGGCGGTTAATGTCGGGGTGACTATCGTCGAAGATCAGATTTCCGAAGTTTATTTTGCCGAAAATCCGTTCATTTTAATTTCCGAGGGCGCAAACTCTTATTGTGCCGACAGCGTAATTATTGCCACCGGGGCTTCGGCGCGCTGGTTGGGACTGCCTAACGAAGAAAAGTTTCGCGGCTACGGCGTTTCGGGTTGCGCGACCTGTGACGGTTTTTTCTATCGCAACAAGGACGTTGTTGTGGTCGGCGGCGGCAATACGGCTGCCGAAGAAGCTCTTTATCTGTCGGGGATTGCCAAAAACGTCACTCTGATACATCGTCGCGATCAGTTGCGTGCCGATAAGGTGATGCAGGACAGAATAAAAAACAATCCGAAAATTCAGGTGGAGTGGGACAGCGTGATAGAAGACATTTTTGGAAGCGACACCCCTAAAGGCGTGACCGGTGTTCGGATTAAGAATTTGAAAACCGATAAATACAAGGATATCGAAGTGGACGGCGTTTTTATCGCGATCGGGCACAAACCCAATACCGAAATATTTAAAAATGCCGTCGATCTGGACAAGGACGGTTATGTCGTGACGTCCCCGGGCAGCTGCCGTACCAGCGTTAACGGGGTTTTTGCCGCCGGAGACGTTAAAGACGCCGTTTACCGCCAGGCGGTGACGGCTGCCGGATCAGGGTGTCAGGCGTTTTTGGAAGCTCAGCGTTATCTGCAGGAATGTAAGTCCTAAATTGCAAGAAAAACGGCGGCAATGTTGCCGCCGGGCTTATTCTTCGGGTAAAACGACATCGCTGCCGGCAGTTTCCTTAAAAGTTTCGGCGTCAAAGTCGTGATGGGTATTGTTGGGAAAAGAACAACCGCATTTGTCATCTTCGCGGCATTCGCATTTATCTTCGAAATTTTCGATAATCATCTTTTTTTCTTTTTTTCTCATGATAACCTCGTTAAAAAATTAAAGCCGGATCTGTTGATGTCCGGCTTTAAAGTTATTTCGTCTTTATGAGATTTAAAGGGGGCTAATAGATGACTTCGAGAATCTCAAAGGATTTTTTTCCGCCCGGTGCCGTATATTCGGCAACGTCGCCCACTTCTTTGCCGATCAGCGCTTTGGCCAGCGGCGAAGAGAGGGAAATCTTGTTTTTCTCGATATCGGCTTCGTAATCGCCGACGATCTGGTATTTGCTTTCGCGGTCGGTATCTTCGTCAACCACCAGAACCACGGCGCCGAAACGGACGATGCCGCCTTTGTTGAGGCTGGGGTCGATGACCTGTGCCCGGCTGATGACCGCTTCCAGTTCCTGAATTCGTCCTTCTATAAAGCTCTGCTTTTCCTTGGCGGCAGAATATTCGGCATTTTCGGACAAATCACCGTGAGAGCGCGCTTCGGATATGGCGGCAATAATGTTGGGGCGTTCAACGCCTTTTAAATTTTTCAGTTCCTGCTCAAGTGCAGTAAACCCTTCTTTGGTTAAAGGGAACTTATCCATCTCTGTTACCTCTGTGATTAAAATTAAAAAATTTTGACTGCGAAAAGGATTACCTTTCACAGTCATTGATACATTGTTTTAATGTTAAACAGATATAACACATAAAATGAATTTGGCAAGAGAAATTTCTGCCAAAGCGTGATTTTTTGCTATACATCCTCGGAAGGTGTGGTATATATTGACAATATCAATTCAGAACTATCGGGAGATGTGGCAATGAGAAAAATTTGTATGTTGGCGACCGTATCCGTTTTGGCCTGTACCGCCTCAGGCGCCCAAGCCATAGACAGTACCGGTTGCGGACTGGGTTCAATGGCGTGGCGCGGTGTGTCGGGACCGGAAGCGCAAGTGCTGGCCGTAACCACCAATACGTCTACCGGAAGCCAGACTTTCGGCATTACTTTCGGCACTTCGGGCTGCGATCCGCAGGGACGGGTAACCGGCGGAACTCAGAGAATGGTGTTTGACTTTATTCAGAACAATATGGAACAATATGCGCTGGATGCGGCGCGCGGCGAGGGGGAAACGTTGGAAACGGTTGCCGGAATGCTGAATGTGGACAAGAAGACGTTTGCGGCAAAATCACAGCAGTATTTTGCCTCGATTTTTCCCGACGATAACGTTGATGCCGTTTATGTGACGGCGAAAATTTTTGAAATTTTTGCTGTTTAACTTATTATCGGGCGGCTGCGGAAAAATTCTGTACCGCCTTTTCCTATTGTTTTTCAAAAACTTACGGGCGATATTTTAATTAATGAAATTCGGACTGTTTTTTCTCTTCTTTCTGTTTTGTCGCAGTGTTGCCGCTGAAGAAGGAGGTTTTGCATACGATCCACAATGGTTGACGTTGTTGCATTATCAGCCCCGAATATTCTCGGGATATGTCGGCAGTATCGACTCATCCGATTTTTACCTGGCCCAAAACGGTCGTTACGATCCGAAAGCGGAATTGCTGGCGACGGTTAAATTATTTTCCCAAGGGGACGACCGGGAAACGATATGTCGTTTCCCCGCAAGATATAAATTACTATTAAACAACGGATTAATTAAAAAAGTTGATGTCAAATGTGAAGAATATGACAAATTTCTCTCAGATCTTCGTCCTGCCGGAGTCACTTTGTTGTTTACAGATGCCTACATGAATAATCCCTCCTCAATGTTTGGGCATACGCTGCTTCGGATTGATACCGGCCGCAGCGGAACCCAATTGTTGGCGCACGGGGCGAATTACGGCGCTTTTACGGAAGGAAAAGAAAATACGCTGTTATATGCCGTTTACGGCCTGAGCGGCGGTTATGAAGCCGGGTGGACGGTCAGACCCTATCACAGCGTCATCAATACTTACAACAATATTGAAAATAGGGATATTTGGGAGTTTCAGCTCAATTTGTCGGCTGAGGAACGCGATATGCTGGCGGCACATTTATGGGAACTGGGACATACCCGCAGCCGTTATTACTTTTTTACCAAAAACTGTTCTTATATGATTATGGAAACGTTGGATGCGGTGCGGCCGTCACTGGCGCTGGCACAACAATTTCCGTTGCAAACGATTCCGCTTGATACGGTCAAGGCGGTTTTCCGTAAGCCCGGTCTGGTTAATGGCGTCAATTATCGTCCGTCGCGCCGGACCGAAATTGTTCATCGGTTTCGGCAAATGAATTCCCGGCAGAAAAGAGCTTTTTTGGCGACGGTTCGTGAAAAAGACTATGATTTGTCGGAAATCGGAGATGACGAAAAGGCTGACGTATTGGAAACGGCTTATCAATATGTGCAATATCAGTTTGTAAGCAAAGAACTTGAACTTTCCGAATACCGCCGCCGGAGTTTTGCCGTTCTTGCCGCCCGAAACCGTCTCGGGATTCAAAAAGCGAAAACGCCGGAAAAACAGGAAGCGGTGTCGCCTCTCCGTTCGCACGAAGCGATGCGGGCGACTTTGGGAACCGGGAGCCGTAACGGTAGGATTTTTCAGGAGATTTCGTATCGTCCGGCCTATCATTCGCTGACAGATGCAAGCGACGGTCTGGCGCCGGGTGCCGAAATTAACTTTTTGAAGCCGAAACTTCGTCACTATGATCATACGGATAAAACCGTTTTGGATCGACTGGATATTGTTGGCATCAAGTCGTTAGCGCCGGCGGATGAACTGTTTTCTCCCTGGTCTTTTACGGTTGCTCTTGATGTCTCGCGGGAAAACGATCCGCTGACCGGCGGTGAAGGATATGTGTTGAACGGCGGTGTCAATGCCGGAAAAACAATTGCTGTCGCGGACAGCCTTTATTTTTATGCTTTGGGCGGCGTTGCCGGCGGATACGGCGGCTTTTTGCCGCACAATCGGTATGCCGCTTTTGAACTTACGACAGGTCTGTTTGCCGGTTGGGGACCTTTGAAGCTGCAGGCAGAAGTAACAAAAAGCTTTTCTTCTTCCCGGTTTGCCGACCGGATGCGTTATCGGGCCGAAGCCGGGATCTCTTTGACTCAAAACTGGGGGATGGCAGCGGAATATCTTTATGACGAAAACGAGAAAGGAGAAGATGATGAAGAATTTGTCACTTCGCTTCGGTACTATTTTTAAAAAGCTTGCGGTATGACAAGAAAGCGGTTATAATGCTTTTATTGAAAAAGATTATTCTGTGTATGTATTGTTGTATTGTTTTCGAACAACGGAATTTTTTCTTTTGTTTAAAATAAAATTTTAACATTATGAAAACTAAAAAAATGATCAAGTGGATATTTGAAAATGACTTTCGGATATTTGCCGTCGTCTGTGAAGTCTGCGCCGTTATTTTTACGGTATGGGCTTGTTGCTGCGAAAAATGCTTTTTCCGGCATGAAATTGCTTTTCTGTATGCTCTTCCTTTTTTGGTATGGGCGGGTGAAAAGTTGTTTGTTTTTTTGTTGGCATTGGGTATGACAATTGCCGATTTGTTCGAAAAGAACTGATTCCGCGTTTATCTGCGGTAAAACGACGTCTGTAAAGGCGTCGTTTTTTTTGCCGTTCGGCTGATAAGGCGTTTTTGCTTTTGGTTTTTTATGAGGTTTGTCTTGCAATTTCTTCGCAAGCGTTATATTTTTTATCACAAACTGTGAGAGTTTTTGATACAGATGATTATAAAGGGAGAGTAAAATGTTAAGAGACGAAATTCAGACTGCCGTCAAAGAAGCGATGAAAAACCACGAAACCGAACGTTTGAGCACGGTACGGATGATTTTGGCCGGCATAAAGGAAAAAGATGTTGACGCTCGCGGCAAGGGCAAAGAATGCGCGAGTGAGGCGGACATTCTGTCGATGATGCAGACAATGATCAAACAGCGTCAGGAATCTGCTAAAATTTATCGCGAAGGCAATCGTGCCGAACTGGCGGAAAAAGAAGAAGCCGAAATTGCGGTGATTCAGGGTTTCTTGCCCAAGCAAATGGATGATGCCGAAGTTGAAGCCGCCGTCAGGGCCGCGATTGACGAAACCGGGGCCGCATCAATGAAAGACATGGGCAAAGTAATGGGTGTTTTGAAGCAGAAATATGCCGGTCAAATGGATTTCGGCGCCGTTTCGGGCAAAATTAAGGCAATGTTGAGTTAGGCGGCGGATGGAAACCGACTTTCAGAAATTTTTGGATGAACTGCGTTCCCGGGTTTCGGTGGCCGATGTCGTCGGCGCCAAGGTTAAGCTTGTCCGCAAGGGTAAGGAATACATGGGACTGTGTCCTTTTCACAACGAAAAGACGCCGTCTTTTACCGTTAACGAAGCCAAAGGATTTTATCATTGTTTCGGTTGCGGCGCTCACGGAGACATCATCAAGTTTGAAATGGAAGCCAACGGGCTGCCTTTTATTGATGCGGTAACCAAACTGGCCAACAAAGCCGGCTTGAGAGTGCCGCAAATCAGCCGTGAAAATCCGGAAGAAGTCCAAAAACGCAGTTCATGGTATGAAATTACTGAAATGGCGGCCGCCTATTTTGAGAAAAACCTGCGTCTGACCGGCGGAAAAGCGGCGATGGCCTATTTGGAACGGCGCGGATTTGACGAAAACATCATCAAAAAATTTCGTCTCGGTTATGCGCCGGACAACAACGGATTGAGAGCCTGGCTGGCTTCGAGGAATGTCAGCGAAAGCGATATGATTGAACTGGGGTTGGCGGTGTTGTCGGAAAAAAACGGCAAAATCTACGACTTTTTCCGCGACCGCGTCATTATTCCGATCATGGACAAACGGGGAAGGGTGATCGCCTTCGGCGGACGGGTGATGGGAGACGGCCAGCCCAAATATCTGAATTCGCCGGACACGCCGATCTTTAACAAACGGCGAGTGCTCTACAATTTGAATTATGCGCGTGATAAGGCATTTGAAAAACGGCGGATTGTCGTCTGCGAAGGTTATATGGACGTGATTGCCCAGGCAAAGTACGGTTTTGAATATGCGGTGGCGCCGCTCGGAACCGCGCTGACCGAGGAACAAATTATCGAAGCCTGGAAAATCTGTCCCGAACCGACCTTGTGTTTTGACGGCGACAATGCCGGTATCCATGCGGCTACCCGTTCGATTGATCGGGCATTGCCGATTTTGAAAGCCGGTTATTCGCTCAAATATGTCTTTTTGCCCGACAAAATGGATCCGGACGAGTTTTTGCGTGCCAAAGGGGCGGAAGAATATGAAAATGCCTTGCAAAACACGGTGCCGCTGGCAGACTTGTTATGGCGCAAAAACGTCGAATCGGTTCCGGCCGAAACTCCGGAACAGAAAGCGCTGTTTGAGAAAACGCTTTTGGAAGAAGTGTCTAAAATTACTGACGAAAAAGTGCGCGGCTATTATTTGCAAGACATGAAAAGCCGTGTTTATGCGCGGTTTCGACCGGTTGCCGTTCCGCGTCAGGAAAGCGGAGACGAAAAACGAAGCTTTGCCAATGCGACAAAACGTAAAAACGGTCCTGTTCGCAACAATGCCGCCAAACCGCAACCGGTTAAAATCACGCTGGACGAGATGGTGGCCAAGTTTATTGCCGCTGCCATGTTTTGTTATCCGTGTCTGATCGGGGAATATGAAGAAAAGGCCGGAATGTTTGAAATCGGTGACGAAAGCCTGCGGCTGCTGTTGGAAAAAATGGCGGAAGTTTATCATCAACATGAGCCGGCGGAGAGTTCCGCTTTGTACCAGGCCTTGAAAGAAGAAGGCTTTTCCCGTTATATCGATGCTTTGTGGCAGGTTCAGATGATTCGGCAGCAAAACCCCGATTTGCGCAAACTGCGCCGCGATATTGACAATACGATTTTGGAAATGCAGCTGAAACAGCTTGACAATGATATCTGCGACTGTCGGCGTCAGATTGAAACCGCCGAGTCGTTTCCCGAGGAAGTTTATCAACGCTATCAAATGCTGAAAAAAGAGCGTGCTCTTCTGCTGGCGGAAAAAAATATCGAATAGCGGTTGTGTTCCCAAAACGGCTAGATTACTTACTTTGGTTGTATTGTCGTTTGCAAAGGCGAAATTATTTAATAAGAGCGGTGTTGACAAATTGACAAGAAAACTCTAAAAAAGAGCGGCTAGCAACTTGTTCTCCGAATGCAACGTTCGGCAGAAAAAAATCGATTTTTGGGAAAAAATATGTCAGATACAGAAAATCAAGACTTTTATGAGGCCGGCGCTGTCGATGCCCCGCTGATTGACAGTTTGGGAAGCGCTATCAAACGGGTGGTCGAAAAAGGAAAAGCCCGCGGCTACATCACGGTGGAAGAACTCAACAAAGCTCTGCCGTCCGATAAGGAATCTTCCGAACAAATTGAAGATATAATGTCGGAAATTTCGGATATGGGAATCAGTATTATCTCAGAATCCGAAGCCGATAATTTTGAACCCGAAGAAGAGGCTGAAGACGATACGGACTTTGAGGAATCAGGCAATTTTGACGAAAAAGACATGGGGCGTTACGACGACCCGGTTCGGATGTATTTAAAAGAAATGGGTTCGGTGGAACTGCTGTCGCGCGAAGGCGAAATTGCGATTGCCAAGCGGATCGAAGCCGGCAAAACCGTCATGATCGACGGTTTGTGCGAAAGTCCGATGACAATTAAGGCGATTGCAGGATGGAAAGACGATCTGCTTTCCGGCAAAATGCAACTGCGCGACGTGGTTGACTTGGAAATGATGTACGGCGACGATCCGGAAGCGTTGGTTTATGAAGATGAAGAAAGCGCACCGGTGGACGATTTGGAAAAAGTGGCCGCCGAGTTGGAAAAGAAAGAAAACCTGGATGATATTGATGAGGATCTGACCGACGATATTGATCTGGAAGACGCCGTAGACGACGAAGAAAACGCCGATGAAGACGAGGATGCGGCAGGAATCGACGGTGAAGCCGGCGACGAAGCGGGTGACGGTGCGGCGCATATGGATGATTCCGAAGACGGGGTCGGCGGCCATTCGTCGGCTTCCGTGTCGGCGATGGAAGAAGCTTTGTGGGAACCTGTTCTGGAAATTTTAACCCGCATCTCCAGTTATTATGACGATTTGAAAAAAATCCAAAGTCAGCGTGTGGAAGCGATTCTGGCGGGAAAAAGCATTAAACCTGCCATCGAAAAGAAATATGTTCAGGTTAAACGGGAACTGGTCGAACTGATGAGTTCGATTCACCTTAACGCCGTCCGAATTGAACAACTGGTCGAACAACTGAACGATCTTAACAAACGTTTGATGGGCCTTGAAGGTAAACTGCTGCGTTATGCGCTCGCCTGTAAGATCAAGCGGGAAGATTTCCTTGACGTTTATCAAAAATCGGAATTGGATCCGAACTGGGTCGAAAACGTTTCGCACAAAAAAGACAAGCACTGGCAGGATTTTGTAAACAGATACGGCGCCGAAGTTGTCGAACTGCGCGACAGTGTTGCCCGCATGGCTCAGGAATGCGGTTTGCCGATTACAGAATATCGCCGGATGGTTGATACGATTAAGAAGGGTGAACGCGAAGCCGAGCGTGCCAAAAAAGAGATGATTGAAGCCAACCTGCGTCTGGTTATTTCGATTGCGAAAAAATATACCAACCGCGGTTTGCAGTTTTTGGATCTGATTCAGGAAGGCAACATCGGGCTGATGAAGGCGGTTGACAAGTTTGAATACCGCCGCGGTTACAAGTTCTCGACTTATGCCACCTGGTGGATCCGTCAGGCAATTACGCGTTCGATCGCCGATCAGGCAAGAACGATCCGTATCCCGGTTCATATGATCGAAACCATCAATAAACTGGTCAGAACGTCACGGCAGATGCTGTCGGAAATGGGACGCGAGCCGGTGCCGGAAGAACTGGCCGCCCGGTTGTCGATGCCGCTGGAAAAAGTGCGCAAGGTGATGAAAATTGCCAAAGAACCGGTCAGTTTGGAATCTCCGGTCGGCGATGAGGAAGATTCTTCCCTCGGCGATTTTATTCCCGACGAGAGCGCTTTGCAGCCGCTTGATTCGGCCATTCATACCAACCTGAAAGAAACATGCACCCGCATTTTGTCGTCGTTGACGCCGCGTGAAGAACGGGTTTTGCGGATGCGTTTCGGCATCGGTATGAATACCGACCATACGTTGGAAGAAGTGGGACAACAATTTAACGTTACCCGCGAGCGTATCCGCCAGATTGAGGCTAAGGCGCTGCGTAAACTGAAACATCCGAGCCGGTCACGCAAACTGCGTTCGTTTCTGGATCAGTAAAAGAAAAAACTCCCCGTTTGAGGGAGTTTTTTTATGATTGCGCGGTCCGCAGATACTGACGTCCTTATTCGGTTGCAAGTTTTTTGAGTTGAGTCGCAAAATGCGGAAGGGTAAATACCGTTTGCATTTGTCGGGAGATGTGTACGGATACAAAAATATGAAAAAACAGTCTGATTTTTAAAAGAAAAAGTCCGGTTGACAAAATATTGTTTTTTTGTATAATAAAAAAGTTAGAAAATTATAAACTTGATTACTATGAATATGCAACAGCTTATCAATGCAGCCAAAGAAAATTATGATGTTGCCGTTAACATGGCTTCCATGTTTTTAACCGGTGAAATCGAACCCAAAAATCCGGGCGAAGTCCTGATGATGTTTGAAGCGGGGCAACATTGGTTGGAAAAGGCGACGCAGGCAAAAACGACGTCCGAGTTTCCGGACCTCGTATTTCTGAGCGATCAGAAGGAACAGCTGATCCGGCTGGTTCTGACGCACGAACGACGTTTTCTCAGCTATGTCGAAACTTTTATCGGCAGCGATATCCCTCTGAAAGGAGTGTTCTCCAAGTTGGCTAACGCGCTCGAAGCTCATGAAGAAGCTTCGGCAGAATGGAAAAAGTATCGGGAAGCATAAGTTGCCGGTCGATTTTTGAATAAACACTTGAGCGATAAAAAGCTTGAGTGTTTATTTTTTTTGCATTAATACAATGGGCAGCATGTCATAGTGAAAGGGAACGATTATGAAAGGTCATTATTCCGACGCCGAAAAACGCCAAATGCAGATAACGGCACAAGCAAAAAACAAATCCAGATTGCAGGAACTGATTGATTTCTCCAAGCTGTCCGGATTTGAACGGCTGGGAATTGCCAGTTGTGCCGGGATGCTGGCTTATGCCAAAAAACTTGTTGTTTTGCTGCAGGAGGCCGGATTTGAAGTTTATTTGGTCCATTGCAAGGAAAGCGGCCTCAACGCTTCGGAAATTGATGCCGGCATGTGCGGACCCAGTTGTGATCCGCTTTCTCAGGCCGATTATCTGAACAGCCGGAACACGGATCTTAACATTATTATGGGCTTGTGTTTAGGGCACGGGCTGCTGTTCGAAAAACATTCGCTGGCGCCGGTAACGACGTTGGTTGTTAAAGATTTTGCCACCGGACATAAAACCGTGGAAGAACTGGCATAACGGAATCTGCCACGTTTTATCCCGCCAGATAAGTTTTGACGGCGTCATCGCGTTCAAACAAATAAAGCAGGGTGCGCAAGGCTTGTCCGCGGGGCGAGGCCAGTTCGGGATCGGCGGCAAGAATCATGCGAGCGTCTTTGTTGGCGGTAACCAACAGATTTTGGTGTTCGGGCATTTGCGCCAATTTGAAGTTTTCGCACCCCGACTGGCGGGTTCCGAGAATTTCACCGCCGCCGCGCAGTTTTAGATCTTCTTCGGCGATTACAAAACCGTCTTCGGTGTCGCGCATAATGTTGAGGCGCGCGCGAGAAGTTGCTCCTAGCGGATAGCCGTACAACAAAATACAGGTAGCCGGCCTGCTGCCGCGTTTGACCCGGCCGCGCAGCTGGTGAAGTTGTGCGAGACCGAAACGTTCGGCATGTTCGATGATCATCACCGTGGCTTCCGGCACATTGACGCCGACTTCAATGACGGTGGTTGCCACCAGCAGTTTGATTTCGCCGTTTTTAAAACGTTCCATAATTTCGTCTTTTTGCTTTTCTTTCATTTTGCCGTGAACTAACCCGACGTCGGTACCAAAAGCTTTTTGCAAGATTTCAAAACGGTTTTCGGCAGCGGCAAGATCAAGCTTTTCGGATTCCTCGACCAACGGACACACCCAGTAGACTCTCTCGCCGGCAGCGATTTTACGTTGCAGGGCCGGGATAATTTCATCAATCCGCGTTAACGGCATTACCCGGGTGTCCACCGGCTTGCGTCCTTCCGGGAGTTGGTCGATTTTCGAGTATTCCATATCGCCGAACGCGGTGAGAATCAGCGTCCGCGGGATCGGTGTTGCCGTCATCACCAGTACGTCGGCCCGGTTGCCTTTGACGGATAAGTTCAAACGCTGGTGAACACCGAAACGGTGTTGTTCGTCTATCACAACACAGGCAAGATCTTTAAAAACAACGTCTTCGACAAACAGCGCATGCGTGCCGATCAATATGTTGATTTTTCCCTCTTGCAGCTGCTCTAACAGCAAAGTGCGCGGTTTTCCTTTTACGCGGCCGGTAAGCAAGGCTGCTTTAAGTCCCGCTTCTTCGCATAACGGCGCAATGGTATCAAAATGCTGTTTGGCCAGAATTTCCGTCGGCGCCATGATGGCGGCCTGATAACCGCATTCAACCGCATTGAGCATGGTTAAAAGCGCAACGATTGTTTTGCCGCTGCCGACATCTCCCTGAAGCAGCCGCAGCATTCGGCTTGCTGCCGCCTGATCGGCCGATATTTCGGCAAGAACTTTCTGTTGCGCATCGGTCAGTTTAAACGGCAAGCGGTCTAAAACTTTGCGGCGCAACAATCCGTTGCCGGCAATTTGACGTCCCGGCTGCTTCTTGACTTTGGCACGTACCAGAGCCAGTGACAACTGGTTGGCGAGCAGTTCGTCATAAGCCAGCCGCATCCGTGCCGGAGAAGAAGGCAGCAAAGCCGCGGCGCCGTCAGGACGGTGCACCTGTTCCAACGCGGTTTTGAAAGCGGGAAAGCCGAGCGTTTTCATATGGTTGGGTTCCAGCCACTCCGGCAACGCCGGAATCAGGGGCAAGGCATTATATATCAGGCGGCTGACAAATTTGTTGGTAATGCCGGCGGTGAGACCGTAAACCGGTTCAATTTCGGGAATTTGTCGGCTGTTTTCCGGCGCGGTAATATAATCGGGATGACTCATTTGCCAGCGACCGTTAAAAAGCTCGACTTTGCCGCTGACAACCCGTTCGGCGCCGAGCGGCAGGTTCTTTTGGATAGAATCGGGATAGGCCTTGAAAAAGACCAGAGTGATTTGCCCGCTGTTGTCTTCGCATAAAACCTGATACGGCTGTTTGCGGTTTTTGGGGGCCATATGTTCGACGACCCGGATTTTTACGGTGTTTATTTCGCCGTTTTTCAAATCGGCTACCGAGGGAGAACACCGCCGGTCGTTGCAGGCATACGGCAGATGCCAGAGCAGGTCGGTGATCCGGTCGATCCCGAGGTTGTGCAAAAGTCCGAGGTATTTGTCGCCGACGCCCCGAATTGATGAGGGCGAAGCAAACAACGGATATAAAAATGACGGCCGCATGATTTTTTGCCTAAAAAAAGGTTGCTATCGCTCCCAATTGTATATATTTTTGAGAAAGATGTAAACAAGAAGATAGAAAGATGCCAAAAGATCCGATTTCCCTTTCTTCCGTCAGCGAAGGCTACGAGCCTTTTGCCGTGGCCGGACTGTATCGTCACAGTGTCGACGATGTTTTGTATATTGCCAGCGACGGAACCGCGCTTGAACAAAATGCCGATATCTTGCAGGCCTTGTTGCCGAATGCGGAAATTTTGCGTTTTCCGGCCTGGGACACCGTGCCTTATGACCGCGTTTCTCCCAATATCAACCTGATTGCGCGGCGTACCGATACGTTGGGCCGGTTGGCGGTTGAACCTCAGACCAAACGTCCGCGGATAATTGTGACAAGCGTCGGCGCAGTTTTGCAAAAATTGCCGCCCAAAAGGATTTTTCTTAATTCAAGGAAAGAAGTCAGGGTTGGCAGTACGTTGAATTTCAACAACTTTGTTCATTATATGTCAATCAACGGTTACAGTCGGGTCGAGCAGGTGATGGAGCCCGGCGAATATGCGGTTCGCGGCGACATCGTCGACATATTTCCCACCGGATCGGCAGAACCGCTGCGGATTGACCTGTTTGGCGACGAAGTGGAAAAAATCCGCACTTTTGATGCTTTGAGTCAACGAACCACCGGCGAAATCAAAAGCTATTTGTTCCAGGCTGCCGGGGAAGCGGTGTTGGACGAGAATACGATCAGGAGTTTTCGCAGCCGTTATCGCGAGGCTTTTGGCGCCGTCTTCAAAGACGACGAGATTTACGAAGCGGTCTCTAACGGGCGCAAGTATATGGGAATGGAAAACTGGCTGCCGTTTTTTTATGAAGAACCGCTGCCGAGCCTGTTTGAATATCTGCCGCGTGCCAAAATTGTGATCGGTCGCAATGCCGAGGCCGCCTTATCTTCAAAAAGCGAAAGCATTGCCGACCATTATGTGTCGCGGCTGGAAGCCCTGAAAGTCAAAAATGCCGGAGAAGTCGACAATTATCGCCCGGTGCCGCCGGAACAATTATACCTCGACGAAAAAGAATTCGGCAATATTATCCGAAACCGCCGTGCGGTGTCTTTTACCGGAATGAATCTGCCCGAAAGCGACGACAATCGCGATACCGGCATTTTGCCGGGACGCGACTTTTCTGCTGCCAAAAGCGTTAACGCCGCTCAGGTTTATTTGGATTTGCTTGCCTATTTGACCGAATACGGAAAAATGAAACGGATCGTCTGCTGTTATTCTCCGGGATCGCGCGAGCGGCTGTTTACTTTGATCAACGACGCCAAAGCCGAGAGTCGTTTTGCTTCGCTGGAGTTCACCTTTGCCGACAGTTGGCAAGAAGCGGTTGATAAGGCTGACAGTCGCAAGGTGGCAATGATTGTGCTTAATCTGCCTCACGGATTTCGCGGCGACGGATTGTGCGTGGTTGCCGAACAGGATATTCTGGGTGCCAGACAAAACCGCCGTACCGTCAAAAAGGTAACTTCCAAAGATTTTATCGCGGACATTTCCGCCCTCAACATCGGCGAACCGGTTGTTCATATCGAGCACGGCATCGGGCGTTTTATGGGGTTGGAAAACATTACGGCCGGCGGTGCGCCGCACGATTGCCTGAAGATTATTTATGCCAACGGCGACAAATTGTTTGTGCCGGTCGAAAACATCGAAACGGTTTCCCGCTACGGAATTGACGATGACAACATTCAGTTGGACACTCTCGGCGGCTCGGCTTGGGAAGCTAAAAAGGCGAAGGTTAAAAAACGTATTCACGAGATTGCCGAAAAGCTGATTGCGATAGCGGCGCAGCGACAATTGAAAAAAGCGGAAGCCTACATTGCGCCCGAAGGATTATATGACGAATTTTGTTCCGGTTTTCCCTATAACGAAACCGAAGATCAGCTGAATGCGATCGGCGACGTTCTCGGCGATTTGTCGGCGGGGATTCCGATGGACCGGCTGGTTTGCGGCGACGTCGGTTTCGGCAAAACCGAAGTGGCGCTCCGGGCCGCTTTTGCGGCGGCGATGTCGGGCGCTCAGGTCGCGTTGATTGTACCGACCACTTTGCTGGCCCGGCAGCATTATTACAATTTTATGCAACGAATGTCCGGTTTTCCGCTCAGGGTGCGAATGTTGTCGCGTTTACAGACGGCAACCGAGGCCCGTAAAATCAAAGAAGGACTGAAAGACGGTTCGGTGGATATTGTCATCGGTACCCATGCGCTGTTGGCCAACAATATCAAATTCAGCAATCTCGGGCTGCTGATTATTGACGAAGAACAGCATTTCGGGGTTGCGCACAAAGAAAAACTCAAAAATCTGAAAGCTGACGTTCATGTGCTGACACTGACGGCCACGCCGATCCCGCGGACGTTGCAAATGTCTTTGACCGGCGTGAAACAGTTGAGCATTATCGCCACCCCGCCGGTTGACAGGTTGGCGGCGCGAACTTTCGTGATGCCGTTTGACGGCGTGATGATCAAGGAGGCAATCTACCGTGAGAAATTCCGCGGCGGCCAGACTTTTGTCGTTTGTCCCCGGGTTTCGGATATTGCGCGGGTTCATGACGTGTTGCAGGAACTGGCGCCCGATGCCAAAATTTTGGTCGCTCACGGCCAAATGCCGGTTAAGCAGCTGGAAGAGGTGATGAATGCTTTTGCCGACCGCAAGGGAGACATTTTGCTTTCGACGACGATTATCGAATCGGGAATTGATATGCCGTCGGTTAATACCATGATCGTTTATCGGGCAGACATGTTCGGTTTGGCTCAGCTTTATCAGCTGCGGGGACGGATCGGCCGTTCGAAAGTGCGCGGTTACTGCTATTTTACGGTGCCGCCGAAAAAGAATTTGAAGCCGATTGCCGAGCGGCGTTTGAGCATTTTGCAGGCGCTGGACAGTTTGGGTGCCGGGTTCTCTCTGGCCAGTCATGACATGGACATCCGCGGATCGGGGAATATTCTCGGCGAAGAACAGTCGGGGCATATCAAAGAGGTCGGTATTGCCCTGTATCATCATATGCTGGAAGAGGAAATCGCCCGCATCAAAGCCGGTGCGGATGCCGAAGCGGAGACCAAAGGAACAAGTGAATGGAGTCCGCAAATCGTTACCGGCGTGCCGATTATGATTCCCGAAACCTATGTGCGCGATCTGGGCGTACGGCTGGGATTGTATAAACGCATCGGCAGTTTGGAAACGCCGGAAGCGTTGCTTGACATGCGCGAAGAGTTGGTTGACCGTTTCGGTCCGGTACCGCCGGAAGTGGAAAATTTGCTTAAGACGGTGGAAATCAAGCAATTGTGCCGCTGTGCCAACATTGAAAAAATTGACGCCGGTGCCAAAGGGTTTTTGATTACTTTTCACAATAATGTTTTTCGCGCGCCGGAAAAGCTGGTAGAACTGGTGGCGCGTTCTTTTGGTTCGCTTAAAGTTCGTCCCGATCAGAAACTGTTGGTGGAAAAAGATTTGGAAAGCTACAGCCGCCGTTTGGAAACGATCAAGGATTATGTGGCCAAAATCAACCGGCTTTAATGTGAGACAAGGGAGTTGTTCCGCTAAAAAAACACCCCGAAAAACCAGTGTCTTTCGGGGGTGTTAAAGACAGCGACCGTCGCAATATTTATTCTTCGGCTTTCTTTTCGACTTCGTCCGCCGGTGCTTCATCCGCGGCAACGGTTTCTGTCGGTGCTTCCGGCTCTTTTACCTCAGAAACGTCGGTTTCGTTTTTGTCTTCGGCAGCCGGGTCAGCGCTGACGCTTTTTTCTTCGCCGTCACGATTGAAAATTTTGTAATTTACGGTATCGCCGATTTTGATGCCTTTGGCGGCGACGTCACCGGCGTTAACTTCCAGAACCGCAAAAGCGGGATAGGGCGAAACGATCATTTTTAAAGAATCCGGCTCGGCGTTTTCATAGATCCAAAAGATCATGCCGTCACGATCGATAAAAAGCATATCCAACGCCAGTTTGGTGTCTTTCATCCACATGGCGGTCGGAACATTGTTGAAAGCGGACAGGTCAAAAATCATCCCGGAATCGGCTTCCATGGCGGTACGGTTCATCAGACCGGTGGTGAGTTCTTCGCGGCTTTGCGCCAGTTCCACTTTATAAGTGACCGTATTTCCTTCCGAAGTGGTAATCGTCAGCGGTTCGCGGCTGTCTTTTTCGGAGCAGGCGGCAACCAGCATCAACATCATAAAAAGTTTGCATATTTTTGACATAATATATTCCTCCCTTATCAACTGTTCTAAAATGATATAACAATATTTTATAAAAGACAAATTGATTTTTAAAAAGTTTCTATTTTACAATTTTCCGCTTGTGTTATCATGATTATTACGTTAAAAATGTTAAAGTTTATCAATCAAACGGGGGAAGAAAATGTTACGGAAAAACAAGAAGGCCGGGTATGCGGCAGCGATGATTTTGTGTGGTTTTCTGAGCGCGTGCACGTCTGCAGAACAATCGCCCCCCAAACCGGCGGAAACGTCTCAACCGGCGGCAAACAGCTATCAGCCGATTCACAAACAAGGCGAACAGACAACCGCGGCGCCGGTCAAACCGATAACCCGGGAAAAAGCTTCGACCGCCGAAAAACGTCGGAACACGTCGAAAAAAACAATTGCGGCTGCAGTTGAACCTTCCGTCGCTTATCAAGCGGCAACTATTTTGTTTGCGGACGGCAGCGCCGTTATTGCGCCGGAATATGACAATGAAATTCGTTATGTTGCCCGGTTGGCCAAACGTAAAAACGCCCATGTTACGGTTTATGGCTTTTCTTCCAGCCGTACCCGCAACACCGATATGGCCACTCACAAAATGATCAATTTTCAAACCTCGCTCAAACGGGCCGAGAACGTTGCCGCTGCTTTAATCCGGGCCGGCGTACCCCAAAAATCGGTTGCCGTTGAAGCGTTGTCTGACAGTCAGCCGCTGTATCGGGAAATTATGCCCGAAGGCGAACGTCTTAACCGGCGTGCCGAAATTTACATCAGTTACTAACAACCAAAGGAATACTGCCGTGGACAACTGCTTTGACAATACCAAATCCTTAGGCGGAAATATGTGGAAATTTGCGGGGTTTGACGAAAATGCCGCCGAACTTGTTGCCGCCCGTTACGGTCTCCCGCCGGTGGTGGCGCAAATCATGGTCTCGCGGGGAATTGACATAGGGCAAAGCAACGACTTTTTATATCCCAAACTGCAAAATCTGATGCCGGATCCCGCTTGTCTGAAAGATATGGAAAAAGCGGCGGCGCGAATTGCAGAGGCGGTGGAAAACGGAGAACAAGCAGCCGTTATCGGCGATTATGACGTTGACGGCGCCACCTCATCGTCACTGCTGAAATTGTTCTTGCAATCGGTCGGCTGCAAGGTGCCGGTCCATATTCCCGAGCGGGAAGAGGGCTACGGGCCGAGCAAAAGCGCGGTTGACGAATTTGCCGCCATCGGTACGAAGCTGTTGATAACGACCGATTGCGGAACGACGGCTTTTGAGGTTTTGGAATATGCACGCGACCAAGGAATGGACGTGATTGTGCTGGACCACCACGAAGCGGAAACCAAACTGCCCGATATCTATGCGGTTGTCAATCCGAAGCGTCTTGACGAAGACGATGAACACCCCGATTTGAAGTATCTGGCCGCAGTCGGCGTGGTATTTCTTACCGTGGTTGCGGTTAACCGTCAGCTTCGCAATCGCGGTTTTTATGCTGCCCGACCGGCGCCGGATCTGATGAAATGGTTGGATTTGGTCGCTTTGGGAACCGTTTGCGATGTGGTGCCGCTGTTGGGACTGAACCGGGCGTTTGTCCGTCAGGGGCTGAAAATTATGTCGTTACGGCAGAACTGCGGCATCAAGGCGCTGATTGACAAAGCTTCGGTCACGGAAGCGCCTTCAAGTTATCATCTCGGTTATGTATTGGGACCAAGGATCAACGCCGGCGGCCGGGTCGGCGAAGCTTCGATCGGAAACCGGCTGTTATGTGCCGCCGACGATTTTGAAGCCGCCGTGCTGGCCGACAAACTGGACTCTTGTAATGCGCTTCGTAAAGAAATAGAAGCCTATGTCTTGTTGCAGGCCATGGAAACGCTGGAAGGAACGCCTCAGCAATATCCGATCGCTTTTGTGTACGGACAAGACTGGCATCAGGGCGTGATCGGAATTGTCGCCGGCAAACTGAAAGAAAGATATAATCTGCCGTCGTTTGTGATGTCGATTGAGGCTGACGAAGTTAAAGGCTCCGCCCGCTCAATTCCCGGCCTCAACATCGGCGCTTTGGTGATGGCCGCCAAAGAAAAAGGCTTGCTGACCAAAGGGGGCGGCCACAATATGGCAGCCGGTTTTTCACTTGAAGAAAGCAATCTGGAAGCTTTTCGTACCTTTGCCGGGGAATATGCCGAAAAATATTTGGGGACGGAAACGCTGACCCCGGTGGTGGAAATTGACGGGATCGTCAGTCTTAACGCAGCCACCCCGGAATTTGCCGATCGTCTGGCGCTGCTGGAACCTTTCGGGGCCGGCAATCCCGAACCGCGGCTGATGCTGAGCAATGTCCGCATTCTGCACTCCGATATTGTCGGCAGCGGTCACATACGCTGTCAGCTCGGTTCCCTGAGCGGCGGAACTCTAAAGGCAATGGCTTTTCGCGCCGCCGATAACGAAATCGGCAAAGCGCTGCTGAATCATCACGGCGAAGTATTTAATCTGGCCGGAACCTTGCGCAAAGACAATTGGCAGGGACGCAATCAGGTGCAATTTATTATTGAAGATGCAATGAGAGGTTGAAATGTCACGAAAAAGAAAGAAAAAAAGCGCTGAACTGAAGGCACGGGCACTCGCAATTCAAAATGCCAAAACGCGGGAACAGCACGTGTTTATGAAACTCGGTGCCAAAATTCGCGCTTATTTCTTTACCGGCATTCTGGTAACGGCACCGGTGTCGATCACTTTTTATATGGCCTACAAGATTATTCTGTGGATTGACGCCGGGGTGGGGCGCCTGTTGCCGCCGCAACTGAAAACTTATTATAATGATCTGCCGTTTACCATTCCCGGCCTCGGCGTGGTGGTTTTGATCGTGTCGATGATCGTGATCGGTATGTTTGCCGCCGGATTTGTGGGGCGTTTTTTCATCCGTCTCGGCGACTGGATTGTTAAAAAAATGCCGGTTGTTTCAACCGTGTATTCGTTGCTCAAACAAGTGTTTGAAACCTTTCTTTCCAATAAAAACCAGGCCTTCAGTCAGGTTGTGCTGTTGGAATATCCGCGCAAGGGAATTTGGATTTTGGGCTTTGTCAGCACCGAAACCGGCGGCGAAGTCAAAAAAATCATGAACAAAGAAATGTTGAACGTCTTTATACCGACCACGCCCAACCCAACCTCCGGCTTCTTGATTTTCGTTCCCAAAGAAGACGTTGTCTTTTTGCAAATGACGGTGGAAGAGGGTCTGAAGTTTGTTATTTCGGGCGGCATCGTCGCACCGCAGGAAGACGAAAAAAACAAAAAACGCTAATGCCGATGCCTGTCATGCGAAAATGAAAAAAACGCTTGATTTTTCAAATAAACTGTAATAAATTGCACTCACTTTCGGAAATGAGGGTACGTTGTACCCCGCTTGAGATTATTCTCAAGACTACCGGGACAATAATGTTATAAAATTTTAAGGATAAACTTAATGAAAAGTATTGTTAAAGCCAAGAAAAAAACAAACCGCAGTTTGCACGCCAACCTGTGGGGCGATCCCAAGAGCCCGTTGCTGAAACGCGAATACGGTCCGGGACAACACGGCGCCCGCAAGAAAAAAATGACCGACTACGGCGAACAGCTGCAGGCTAAACAGAGATTGAAAACCTATTATGGCAACGTTTCGGAAAAGCAATTCCATAAATATTATGCCGAAGCCATCAGAAGACGCGGTGACGCGGCTGAAAACCTGATCGGTATTTTGGAATCGCGTTTGGACAATTTGGTCTACAAAGCCAAGTTCGTGCCGACTATTTTCGCTGCCCGTCAGTTTGTTAACCACGGTCATGTTCTGGTTAACGGCAAAAGAGTTAACATTCCTTCCTATATGGTAAAAGTCGGCGATGTTATCTCGGTCAGAGAAAAGTCTCAGCAGATGCCGATGGTCATTGCCGCTCTCGAATCTTCGCTGCACGAAGTTCCGTCTTATTTGGAAGCCGATTCCAAGTTCGGCGTCAAATATACCTTCGTTCCGAAGTTTGACGACGTTCCGTATGCATCCGTTATGGAACCGAACCTGGTTATCGAATTTTACTCCAGATAATCGGCATTGTAACGCCTTTGGCGAAAAAACCCCGAGATTGTGTAATCTTGGGGTTTTTTGCTTTAAATGTTCAATTGATTATGCTTATATGTTAAATACTTGATACCACAAAATGAGGAACAGGCTAATGGATGACGTTATATTGGATAAACATACCGAAACAACTTCGCCGGTCGCGCAGGGCAAAGCGATCAAAAAGAAACGTAAAAACAGCGGCTTTTTAAATTATTTGTTCAATTTTACCGCCTGCTGTCTGATCACGATCTCTCTTTTGGGAATTGATTTTGTTTTATTTGCGTCTTCCGGTCCGATCAATATTTTCAGCGGACCGAGCAGCCTGCGGCCGGAAGCCCTTTATATCCTGATTGCCATTGCTGCCGGCGTGGTCTTGCTTTTTTTCTGTCTCTCTTTTTTGAGCATTATCCTTTACTTGCTGACGGCACTGGTTTCCGGTTTGTTCACCTTGGCAATGTTTAACCAATTTGCCAACTTTAACGCCGAAAATCTGTCCAGCGGCCGCTCCGAAACTTTTGCCGCAGTGATCGTTGCGGTGATTATGTTTGCCTTGTTGGCACTGACACCCAAAAGAATCAAAGCTCTGGTGGTGATGACGGCCGTTTTCTGTTTCGGTGCCGTACTGATTAATCAAAATAAGGATAAAAGCGAATTTATCGTCAATCCGGATATGAGATCCGTACCGGTTCCGGCCGAAGAACAAGCCCCGGCCAAAAAGACGGTAACGATCATGGTTGCCAACTTGCCGTCATATAACTACGTGAGCAGTTTAAAAAACACCGATGCCGCTCTGGTTTATCGGGATCAACTGTTAAAAATCATGCTCGGATTTTATGCCAAAAACGGTTTTCGGCTGTATCCGAACGCTTATGTCACCAACAATAACCAGTTTATCAATGCTGCCCGCAATTTGAATTACGGCAGCGGCGAAGAAATCGACTTTTTACAAAATCAGGTACTGAAAAACGGTTACTGGCAGTTTAAAAACCGCGAAAATTTCGAAGCTTATCTGCAGAATAACGCCGTTTATGACAAATTAAAACAAGAAGGTTATAAAATCAGCGCCTATCAGTCGCACGGCGTCAACCTTTGCAAAAAAGACAATCAGGTTGCAGTTGACCGCTGCGTAACCAAGGTTAACGTACCGTTGAATCTTGACGGTGTGCCGATGACTGCCGGCGACAAAATTCAAATTCTGTTGGTTCAATGGCTTGAAAGTACCGGTTGGTTCAAAAATGAAGCAATGATGGAAAAACTTTACGGTTATCTGAAACCTTTTTACAATCCTTCCAAAACGCCGATGATCGGTTTTAGTTATAACAAGCTGTATGTTGTCAACTCTTTCAAAAGTATTGATATGATGCTGGACGATCTGGCAGAGGACAAAGGAAACAATGCTTATTTCGTGTATCTCGATTTGCCGTCCGATATGTATATTTATGATGATATGTGCCGGCTGAAACCCACCGCGGAATGGTTGCCCAAAATGAACCACCCCTGGGTGGACAGTCGTAACCTGATGGAAAAGCGCAATGCCTATTTGCGACAAACAATGTGCCTGTTCGGTCAGTTGGAAAAAGTCATGCAGGCAATTCGCAAACTTCCGGATGCGACCGACACGACGGTTGTTATCGAAGGGCTGGCTGGAATGGACGATTTGATCGGAACTCCGAATCAGGATTTGTCCGACCGTTTTCGCAACGGGCAACTGGTTGCCTTGGCGGTTAAGACACCCGGCAACAAGCAGCTGGTCATTAACCGTTCAATTTGTCCGGTGGAAGAGATTTTGAACAACTTGTTTGAAAACGGTCCCAAATGCAGCGAGTTTGGGCGAACCAAACTTTCCAAAACCACCAAAAAAGCGGTAAAAGCCGCCCTTGATACGGTTAAGTACACCAATGACAGCGCTCAAAAGTCTTTGCAGGAATTCAATCGATGGTTTAAAGAATGGAACCGGATTAATTATCGCACGCCGGTAAAATCACCGTTACAGGCTTCCGATAACCGAAATGACAAAGGGATCGGACAACCGCAAACCGTCCCGGCGTCGCCGCTGATGCCGCTGGAAGAAAAAAACATCGGCTCACAAAAGATTATGAGCGGAGAAATTAAGGTCGGCGCCGAAGCAAAAGTAGAGTCTTTATCCGGTGCAAGTGAGGATGCTGTTGCTGCAGAATAGGGGAACAAACAGCGCATTGTCACCGCTGACAATCAGAAAATGGCGGATTTTTAAACAAAACCGCCGCGCTTGGTGGTCGCTTGTCTTGCTGGCCGTTATTGTCTTGCTGAGCTTGTTGGCGGAACTTTTGGCCAACGACCGCCCGTTGATTGTCAAATATCGGGATCAGTGGTATTTTCCGTTAGTACAAAACTATCGGGATATTGATTTCGGGGGGGATTTTCCCACCCCGGCCGATTTTGCCGACCCTTATCTTCGTCGTAACATCGAACAACACGGCTGGATGCTGATGCCGTCGGTTCCGTTTTCTTTTAATACGGTGGATATGGAAATGGATCAGCCAACTCCGGCTGCACCTTCACGGCGTCACTGGCTGGGAACAGATGACGAAGGGCGCGACATTTTTGCGCGTATTTTATACGGACTGCGACTGTCGTTGTTTTTTGCTTTTGTGCTGACGCTGATATCTTCGGCAATCGGCATAACCGTCGGTGCGATTCAGGGATATTTCGGCGGCAAGTTGGATATCTTGATGCAGCGTTTCATTGAGATATGGGACTCTTTGCCGCAACTGTTCATTTTAATTATTGTTTCGAGTATTTTTCTTCCCAGTTTCGGAACCTTGCTGTTGATTCTGCTTTTCTTTTCCTGGACTTCGCTGACCGGTATGGTGCGTGCCGAATTCATGCGGACGCGAAATTTTGAATTTGTAAAAGCGGCGCGGGTGCTGGGGGTTAGTAACCGCCAGATTATTTGGCGTCATATCCTGCCCAACGCTCTGGTTGCCGCGGTAACATTTATTCCGTTTCTGATATCGGAAGCCATTGTTTCTTTGACGGCACTTGATTTTCTCGGTTTGGGACTTTCGCACGAGTATCCGTCGTTGGGCGATTTGGTGCGACAGGGAAAAGATAATCTGCAGGCGCCGTGGATCGGAATTTCTATTTTTGTGGTTTTGTCGCTTTTGCTGACATTGCTGATTTTTATCGGTGAAGGGGTTCGCGACGCTTTGGATACAAGGAAAAACCGTCGATGAGTATGCTGGAAGTCAAAAATCTGACCGTAAAATTTGCCCAAGACGGTAATGTTTCCAAAACGGCGGTGGACGACGTCTCTTTTGAACTGCAAGCCGGAGAAGTTTTGGGGATTGTCGGAGAGTCTGGCTCGGGGAAGTCTGTGACTTCGTTGGCTGTGCTCGGATTGCTGCCTTATCCGAAAGCGTTTCATGAAGAAGCTTCTTCCATCACATTTGAGGGAAAAGAATTGATCGGTTTGGACGACAAGATGTTCCGGCAAATCCGCGGCAACCGGATCGCTTATATTTTTCAGGAACCGATGTCTTCTCTCAATCCGTTACATACCATTGAAAAACAAATTGCCGAAAGCCTGATGCTGCATCAAAAGCTTACGTTCAAACAAGCGCGAAAAGAAGTTTTGCGATTATTGAAAATGACCGGAATTCAAAATGCCGAAAAACGGATGAAATCCTATCCTTTTGAACTTTCCGGCGGCCAGAGGCAAAGGGTGATGATTGCAATGGCTATTGCCAACAAACCGGATATCCTGATTGCTGACGAACCGACAACCGCACTTGATGTAACGGTCCAGGAACAAATTATTAATCTGTTGATCGAACTCAAAGAAAAGCTGAATATGTCCATTATTTTCATCAGTCACGATCTGACCGTGATCCGTAAAATCGCCGATCGCGTCATGGTGATGAAAAACGGGAAGATCATCGAACAGGGCTTGATAAAACAAGTTTTTGAGCACCCGCGTCATTCTTATACCAAAGACTTGATTAATGCGCATATGTTACGGAAAAACAACAAAAAAAGCAATGACATTTTGCTGCAGGCCGAAAAAATCAGAGTAACTTTTCCTTTAAAAAAGAACTTGTGGGGAAGGGTGCTGGAACAACTCAATGCGGTTGATAATGTTTCTTTTTCTCTGGCTAAAGGGACAACCCTGGGGATTGTCGGAGAGTCAGGCTCAGGAAAAACGACGCTCGGTTCCGCCATTGCAGGGTTGAACACGTATCAAGGAAAGATACTGTTTAAAGATATTGAAATACAATCACTTACACCAAAAGAACGTCAGAAATTGTGTAAGGATATTCAGGTTGTTTTCCAAGATCCGTACAATTCTCTCAACCCGCGGATGAACATTGAAGAGATTGTCGGAGAAGGCGTTTCGGTTCATTATCCTGAAATAAATAAAGCCGAAAGACGCAAGATGGTGATTGAAACGCTTGAAGAAACCGGGTTGTCCGAAAGCGATTTGGTTAAGTATCCGCATGAATTCTCCGGCGGTCAACGCCAACGAATTGCAATTGCGCGTGCTTTGATTCTGAAACCGCAATTGCTGATCTTAGATGAACCGACGTCCGCGCTTGACGTTACAATCCAGGCGCAAATCATAAAATTGCTGCAAGAAATCCAAGAAAAACGGAATTTAAGCTATATCTTTATATCTCATGACATGAATGCCGTTCGCGCGATGTCTGATCAGATTCTGGTCATGAAAGACGGTCGGGCGGTCGAAATCGGCAGTTGTGAAGATATATTTGAACGTCCGCAGCAAAATTATACCCAAAAACTGATTGCCGCTGCCTTATAGGCATGGATAATACTGAAATGATGTCGGATGAAAAAATAACTCCGAACGCGGTTGCGCTGAAAATAAATCAACGGTCGCAATCGGAGCCAACAATCAAGACGGCGAAAACAAATTCAAACCAGCCGAGACTGTTGTTAATTTTTATGTAAGCCATCGGTGAAAAAAATAAACCAATTTTTTACAACTGTCAGGTAGCAAACAAGGTAAACAACTTGCTCACTGCGTTGAATATTTGCTCTTGGCTGAATTGACCTTGTACTTTCTTATATTTATAACTATACATAATATAGATTATGCGACAAGTGTGTGAGATGAAAAAGAGGAAAACTCCTCTTATAAAAAACTCCAAAAACTATATATGCAATTAACATGTTTATGTATGTACATATATAACCATGAAAAAATTAAAACAAGGTTAATTTTTTAACGGTGGAAAAAATGATTGAAGTTAATTATGATGTTTTTAAACCGGAATCTGTGCACGCGGCTCCGCGCTTTGCGTTTCAGTGGTTGAAAAACGAAGACCTGGACAATTTGGACTACACGATAAAAAAAATGGACGATTTTTTGCAAACGGCCAAAATTTTACAAAAAACTGTAACGCCTGATTTTTTCGCGCTTGGCCAAATCGTGAAAGAGATAGATGCGTGGATATGGCTTGGTTTTAGCCCATTAACCGCTCTAACCCGCACGGCAACACAACTCGGCATACCCTACGAATTATGCCTGCTCGCCTCGCAAATGTACAACAATTGTCAATATAATTATGAGAAATATTCTTTTTATCTGGTTATTCTGATCTTAGAAAGGTTAGGCTTCGGGCCGGTTCAGACAGCCCGATTAATGAACAAGGTTGCGGATTGTCAATATAACGAACGGACGATTAAAGAATTGCTTTACGCGAAAAATAATTTAAAACCTTTGGAGTATTTTAAAAAAGAGCTTGACAATTTTATTACGAATTCTAACTTGAAAAGTGTAAAAGATAAAACTAAACAACTTTTAAGGACTACCTGACTATGAAAAAACTATGTTTAGCAACTCTGCTCTTTTTGACAGCCTGCAGCACAACAACTATCAGATATAGTGATCAAATGCCACCTGTTCGGCCAAATCACAAGGACAGTGGATCCTTTTTTATCGGCGGTGTTGGCCAAGAAAATATCATTGATCTAAAAGAATATTGTCAAACCGGTGTAAATACTGTTAAAACATATTATTCTTTTGTTGATGGTCTTGTTGCTACGGTTACATTTGGCATATACACACCAAACACATATGAAATATACTGCAACCGTCCAAAATAGTATTTTACTCTCTAGAGTCAAAAAAAACGGCCTTAAAATCGATTTTGATTTTTTGGCCGTTTTTTCTTACCCAAAGATCTTATCAAACAAGCTCTTTTTAGTCTTTCTTTTTTTCTTTTTTGTTTTGCTGACGTAGATTACCTTAACTTTTGTCTTTTTACTACTTTTTCTAGCTTTTGCCATATTTTAACCTCCGATTAAATTAATTAAGTTGATAAAAAATTCCGGGGCGGTGACGCTGCCGCCGATTAATCCGGCGACGGCCGTAAAAATACCGGCCCAGAAGCTTTTATTTTTAAATTTCTCTTTTATTTTTTCTAACAAGTCGTTTCTCCTCTAAAAAATAAATTCTTTGTTCTAGTAGATTGATTCTGTTGTCGATTTTTCCTAAATAATAAACCAGAATAATTGCAATTGGGGACGCCCCGAGAAGCGAATAAACAAGTTGCAAGTCGATCATGTTACTTTTTCCCCGAAATTCTAAAAAGTACGTAGGCAGCCAGCACAAAAAAGCCGATCTTATAAAGCTTCCCCTCGTCGTTCGTGGTTGCGCCGGTCCCGGGCAAAACCTGAACGGGTTGACTGGTTGCGTTGTTGATAAACACGCCGGCTAAAGCTCCGGCTAAAGTTGTGATAATCCAAGGCATTAGGCTAAACTCCTATAAAAAATATGATCTCCGATTGTGGTTGTTTGGGCTAATTTCTGCCAGTTCCAAGCCGGTTTAATACTTTTTGTGTGATATTCAGTTGCCCCGCCGGTAATATCCGGCAACTTACCGGCAACCGCTTGTTCGGCTATTTGCCAAGCCTGCCGAAATTGCGGATCAGACGTTGTGACCGACAACATCTTTTTATAATTCGGATCTGACGAATTCCAGCAGCTGAATTGCTTTGGCTTTTGACAAACTTCGGCCGGAGTTAGGCCATACCAGCCGCCCCGGGCAACCCGATTCATGATCACGTTGGCCACGGCCTGCATACCGTCTTTGCCCTCGCCTCTGGCCTCGCCCCATAAGGTTCGGGCCACAATATCAACCTGCCCGTCCGGATTGACTTCCGACTCAATTTTTCTGCCACCTCTGTACAAAATCAGCCCCCCGATTAATAAAATCAAAAGTTCACTCGTCTGCATTTTCAGCCGCCTGCTGCTCCTGCAGCTGATTAATTTCTGCCCGAATAGCTTCCCGACCGGCGTGCAGTTCGGCTATGTTATACGGCAAATCAACCCCGGCGGCCTGATATTCGGCGCATTTGATGATCTTATAATCATCTTCGGCCAGCTGCATTTTCAGCTGTAAAATCTGCAGCTGCAGCAGCTCTGCGGCCGTTGGCTGCGGATCGGCCGGCTTTTCCGGCTCAACGATCGTCTCGATCTCCCAAGCCGTGCCGGTCCAACGGCAGGTTTGCCGTTGCGGGTCAAACGGTGGCGGGACGACAAGAGTCGAATTTGCGGGTTGCAGCCATCTGCCCGGCTCCAGCGGATCGGGTTGCATTTTTTCGCTGCCGATATATTTGCCGGTTTCTTCGTTAAAATTATACGCGAACATTTGGTATTAACTCCTTAATATTTAATAAAAAAGTTTAAAGCATGATTGCGCGGTACAACGTCGCCGGATTTACCATACACGCCACTGACGCGGCTGGCGTCAAAGCTGATATTAGCTACCGTTGTAGCCGTTCCGGCTGAGGTGCCGGCCCACCCTTCAGACCGGGTTGTAACTTCGAAAGCCCCATCCGCCGACGGGTTGATTAGAATATTTTTGCTGCCGCCCAAATTTCCCGTAATATTCGGCAAGCCCTGCCCCTGCCTTGTGCCGATCTCGGCCGACGATCCGGCCAAATAACCGCGGATAAAATCACCGCGGAAATCCGGCAGATTGAACGTATTTGGCCCGTTGTCTTTGTTGTATAAAGTGCCGATGACCGCAAAAAGGCGGGCGTAAGTCTTACGGTTAAGCGTCGCGCCATTGCAAAAAAGATAACCCGGAACTGAGCTTGCCGGGCTGGCAATCACGGTGCCCGGCTTGACTGCCATATGATTATTAATGATTGCCATGTTATTATGCTCCTGCCATACCGTCGTCGTCATATTCAATCGCCGGAATAACCAGGCTAGAGAATATGCCGACGCTGATTGTGCCACCTGTCCCGGCCGAATTAACCCGAACACCGGTCGTGATCGGCAGTTCGCAATCGCCGCCCGGCTCTACCTTAAAACCGCCAAGATCTCCCACCGCTGCGTCTTTGTCGCAAACAAAAAGATCGTTTGCGCCGTTATTTTGAATTACAATCTTTTCTCCGCCGGTCTTAATCAGACACGAAGAAGTTGTAAAATTAATTCCGGCGGTTTTGAAATGTGAAAAGGTCGAGACGGTATTGATTGAACTTACAACCGTCAACCGGTTGTCGTCGATTTCACCGCAACCCATCGCAAAATGAACGGTCAAATCCGTGTTTGATTTGTTGAAAAGCGTAACATTCGGGACAATCGCGGGAAGCTTATATCTCATGCCGGCCAAAAAAGGCGTTTCGTTCGCCGCCCCGCCAAAATTGACATGCAAGGCTTCCGCGGCCGAAGTCTCGAGAAGCGCAAAGTTTTCAGTCACATAGTTGATTTTCCGATTACTACCGGCCGGAATAACTTCGGTGAATTCCTGATACGGGGCATCTATCGTCCCGGTCTGAATATTTAAGGTTGTATCTGCCATTATCTCCCCCTATTTTTTAAAAACAAAATAAAAAATTGCGGCTATAGCCCCATAAAGCGCGAACGGTTGCAGCGACTTTAAGATCGCCTTATTCTCATTTGCCGATTGCAATATGCTGTCATTAGCTCCCGAATACGCCGAACTCACCTGACTAATCGCCTTGCCGGTCACGTCCTTAATCCCCTCAACTGCTTGATTAACATAATCCAGAGTTGTATTTAGCAGTTGATTTGTGTCATCTGCGGTATAACCGTACATGGTCGCATTGCCTCCGGCTATTAAGTTATTTTTGGACAGATCGCCGATTGTTCCAGACGACGTTTTACTATTGTCGGTTGACGTCACGTTGGTCGTGCTGAACGAACTAGACTTTGATTTCCCGCCAAACAATCCCATTGTTCACCTCACTTTTTACCGAAAAAAAGACCGATAAAGACCGCGGCAATTCCGGCATACACCACGGTCTTAAAAAGGCCGATATTTCCAACTGCCGAACGCCCAGACGCGGCAGAGTTGTCGCCGATCCTGACCGTATTTCCGCCAGCCGATGAGCTGGCTGACGATGATGTGTTAAAAAGATCTTTTAACATATCATCTAAACCTAAAGTTGCTGATAGATTGAGAGTTGGCGATATTTTTCCGGCCAGAAGTCCGGCGCTGCCCTCCGCCTGTTGATGTTCCGCCATTATTTCGCCCCCCGCAAAATTAGGACAGATCCGAGAATTCCGACTAAAACAAGCAAAGTCTTTTTAATCGAAAAAGACGTATTCCCGACGACAATTGTGTCGCCAGCAACCTGCTGAGCAACCTGTTGTTCGCTTTTAATCCGGTCCTGTTCTGTCTCGTTTTTAAGCTGCTCTTTATAGATATCCGCTCCGGTATCAACCAGATAAGTTAAGCCCCCTTTTAGGTCATCGTAAAAACTCATCATTTTAACCTTTCAGAAAAGAGAGCCGCGCGCGGCGGCTCTCGGTTACACTAAGCCGCTGCGGCAGACGATCCGCCGGAATTGTAGGCGGTCATCATGGCCGGCGGGACGTTCTTAATTGTGCAGGCCAGCAAGTCATAAACGCCTGTCGTCGGCGCTGCCGAGAATTCGGTCTTAAAGCGAAGCTCCGTCACGCCTTTCATCGGCAGCAGACCTTTGATCGAACGATCGGCAAACAGATAATTGAAATAACCTGCCACCGGCGCGTAGCAACGGTTGCAGACAACCAGATCATTAACCGCCTGCGAAATCGGGTCATAAATCGAAATCCCGTTCATAACGACTTCGCCCTGGCTGATCGTACCGCCTGCCCCGGCCGCTGCCAGTACACACAAGTAGGCTTCGTTGCTGTCTCTCGGCAAGGTATCAACGGTCGACGTTCCGGCGGCAGACATAGCCTGCGGATAGGAAATGAGCTTGATATAAGCCCCGAGCAAACTCGTGATCGGCCGACGTTCGGTCACAACCTCACAATCCGTTACCTTACTGACCGTATTATTGCAGTAAACCTGAATTTGAATTGTGTTAATGTTTGAACATCCCCATGCGAAATAATCTTCGTTCTCCGGGCTGATAAAAAGCAGACGCCCGATATTTAGAGACACGACGTTTGCCGGCCGGTTCTGATTAACTTCGTTGCCTAAGAATTTGTAAAAGTCGTAAATTCTTTCAACGGTCGTGTTAATAACCTGTTCACCGTTAATATTAACCGCAACTTTACCGATCGAGCTTTTAATATCAGCTTCAGCGGCAGCAGCTCCGGCATTTGTGAATCTGAGATAGATATCGTCGATCGTGTCAAACGATGGCACGTTATAGGTTAAGATCGCCGAATTGCTGAGACTCTTGGCCTCGTGAACCAAAATTTTTTTAATCTGCGGCATATTCATATCTCCTATTTGCTACGGTTGGACCACCAGTTGTACACGCCAAGCCCGGCGACAACGGCAATCATGGTTTTCAAAAAAGTTTTCATATTTTCAACTCCTTATGTTGTTAACGAAAAAGATCAATTGCCATTGAGCATAAATAAAAAAAAACCGCAAATTCGCAAACCCGCGGTTTTCCTAGACTTTTTCTTACGTACGTAAAAAAATTCAAAAAATGTCATTTTTTTTCATTTTTTACGATTTTCTGCAGTGCACCTGACTTGTAGATATATTCCCGATCGTTCAGGTTACGGAAATCGGTCGCATATTCCCGGCCAAGCATTTGTAATGCTTTTTCGGTATCGATCGGGTCAACGTGACGGAAAAGATAGAGCCCGGTCAAGTTACCGCGAAAGCACACATCAACCTGAGCCGTTCTTTGGCTGCAGCCGATTAAGTTAATCCCGAAATGACGGCCTCGCTTACAAAGATACGCAAAGCCGTTCTTCGGATTTTTCTGTGTAATTCCAGACGGGAAGCCTTCGTCAAGCTCATCAACGACTAGGGTTAATTTACCCCAGTGAATTCTGCCATAACCGTATTGCAGCAAAACAAGCATTTTGCTTAGCCGATCCAGCTCAGCAACTTCGTTGCCGAATTCTGGCCGATAAGAAATCCGAAATCCTGTGGTCCAGTTTGACAGTAGAAATTTGACAAGATTGTCATAATTCGTGAACACTTTTGAACCCGTGACAAAATCGCCGAGCGGGTCAAAAAATATGACCCGCCGCAACCCGGCCGTTAGCTGTTTGGCCCGGTAGCTTTTGCCTGATCCGCTGGCGCCGAATACCCCCAGCCGAACAGACTGCGGAAACGTCCGCTCTTTACTGCTGATTTCTTCTCTTTTGCTTTGTTTTTTAACCATAATTTTGCCTTTTCTAAATATGAAATTCCAGTCCAGTTTTGAATAATCACGTTACTTTCAAACGTGACGAATATTGTCACCAGCAGCAAATCGCTGAGCGCTTGCGTTTTGCGGTCGATTAGCCAGTTCAGCCAGCTGTAACGTTCGGCCAGGTTATAGATCTTATCGGCCGACAACTCACGCCCCTTTCCGACGATCGTCGAAAAGGTGTCGGTCGCGGCAGACGGATTTTCCAGAAATTCCAAAAACGAATTGAAATTCTGCCGAAATTCGTCACGCGAATACGAGCCTTCACTCGTCGTCATCGTCGGACAAAAGTCCGGCAAGCCAGCCGCGGCGCTCTCCTGAGCCGTTATCTCCGGCTGCTGCAGTTCCGGCAAATCCTCGGTCTGGCCGTCCTCCGGCATAATTTCCACGGCTTCCGGCAACATATCGGCCGGGGCTATTTTCAAAGTTTGTTTGTTGTTGCTCATTTTTCTCTAACTCCTTGATTGATTGTAAAATTAATCCGGTTTCGGTTCTGACCGCTGCCCCGGATTTCAGCAGCGGCAGATACTTTCGGCTTTGCGCGGAATTCCATTTTATTGCGCAACCATTGTCGCAAAACATATATAACTTGTTGTTTTTATTTATTTTTATATCCTGATCTGCGCAACCGCATACCGGACAGGACGTCCGCCCGATTATCTCATTGTCCGCCATTATCTTTAACCTCCTTGATTTTGCATGATAAGACATTGATTTTATTTTCTTTTATAAAACCCTCTATTTTCTGATCGATATCATAGAAATTATTGTTAACAACTTCAAAAATCGCCATTTTAGAATTGCCTTCTTGAGGATTTTTATAAGTAACTTCAACGACATATTTATTCATTGATTACAATCTCCTTTTTTAAATACTGCCCAAATTTTAACGGCTGGCAGCTTCCGGCCGTTTTCTGCACAAAATCAACTGCTTGTGCGAAATCTTTTTCTGAAATGAACTGAAAAGTTTGCGGAGAAGCTGGTCGCAAGTAATATTGCTTGTCTTTCCTGATTAGCTGTAGCCACGCCCCGGCCTTTCCTGCCGAGCTTTTTAATTGCTGCAACAAGCTAAAATCTGAATTGTTTGGAACGAAATCCTCAAGATCCGTTTGCGCCGGGCGTTGGGCCCCGGCGGCAATATCGCGCGTGTACGCGCGCGGAGAATTAAAATTTTTAAAATTTTTATTATCTTTAAAACTTCTACCCTTCGAAGTGTCAATATTGACACTAGGGTTAGTGTCATCAATGTCACTAGGGCTAGTGACATCAGTGTCACCAGATAATGACAGCGGCGACACTAGGGTATAACGGTTTGACGTATAGCCGCCGTCGTCGCGAATAGCGGATATTTTTTTAATAAAACCAGCATTTTCAAGGTCTTGAACTGCCCGAATAACTGTACGTCGGGACTTTTTAACAGTATCGGCTAGTCTGTTGTAAGATGGAAAGGTTGCTTTTCCTGGACGAACAAAACTTGCAATTGCCGTGTAGACAAGTTTGGCCGTGCTGCTGAGTTCTGAATTCAAGACGGCAGCCGGACAAAGTCCGAACTTTGAACGGTGTTTTACCGGTATTACCGGCATATCTACCGCCTCATCGTAATCTTGTCCTTCGTCTATAAAATCGTAACGCATCTTTTTCCTAGCTGTCAATTTTGGCAATTGACTAAAAGTTAAAAAAAATGTTAATTTTACGATATATAGTTTTTGTTGTTCATCTCCGATAAATATAGATTATGCGACAAGTGTGTGTGGTTGTACAGTTAGTGTTTTTTTAGCTTTAACCTGTTGTAGTAACATATTGTAATCTTGTTGTTTTTGTGTGCTTTACTTTGCTTAATGTCTCTTTACGCACGGAAATTTTGGATGACAGAAGCTCTGAAAAACCTCAGAGCTTTGTCGTATACTTTCTGAAATACCTCTGCTTCATATCACACAAACACTCAGCCATAAGATATGTGATTGTCATCTTGGTAAGATCTTCTAGTCTCTGTGGCCAACATGACTAATATCGTCCACAATAACAAGTTTTTCAAGAATCTCCCGGTGAGCTGTTTTCTAAAGTGGTGTTTGTGCCTTAATCATCTAAAATAGATAAGGATTAAAAGTAAAATGTTGCAGCTATAGATTATGAATTTCTCTGCGCATTCGGGATCGTTTAATATCGTATAAACACTCAAAAACCCATTGAACACATTATTTTTGTCGTTGGTTGACTTGTTGTTGCCCCAAAAGCACAAGTTGATCATTATAGCAACCAAATTAACAAGACTTCTTATTATTCGCAAAATATCTGTCATAATTTCTCTCCATTAATATTAAATCAACGAAGAAATATCCTTAAAAATAAACACCGGATACTTTCTTCAGTATCCAGTGTAACCACCACAAAAATAAAATGGAACCTCATCGTTTCTCGTTTTCGGGGCATCCTGAAAGCCAAGCTCCATAAGCGTTTTCCGAAGACAGAGGACATTTGGAGGACATTTCAAGGACATTGCGACAATCAATGCCCTTCCCTGATTTGTTCTGCTATGACGATTTCGGTGTATGGCATTTATATTTCGCCTGCTGTGTGTATGTTTAGGCTAACGAATTCAAGGCCGAGACGGCGGTCTGGAAACAAAAATAACCCCGCTTTGGGCGGGGTATCTTGTAATCTTTTACGTTTGGTATTGTTTTTTAACCGTTGTTTTGGTTGAAAAACTTATTGTTTTTGGGAAAACCGAACGGAACCAGCTTACCGATTTGAGCCCGATGCCCCAGCCAAGTGAGCAATTCTTTTTCGGTACTGATGCCGCCGGAACGATTGAAGCTAAAACCGTTTGCTTCGTTAAAGAATTGGATATCCGACAAGCCGCCGTCTTTATATTTTTGCAGACAAACGCCCCGCCCGCGCGCCATGGTCGGAATTTCTTCGGCTTTGAACACCAAGAGCTTGCGATTGTCACCGACAACGGCAACCATATCCCCCTCAACTTTCAGACAGAACATCGTTGCATCACCGTCGGAAACGTTCATAATCTTTCGTCCGTTGCGGGTTTGAGCGATCAAATGATTTTCGTCAACGACAAAACCGTATCCGCGTTTGGATGCAATCAGATAGGAAACTTTTGGTTCAAAAACAAACATCGACACCACTTCGTCATTGTTGGCGATATCGATCATCAGACGCAACGGTTGTCCGAACCCGCGGCCGCTCGGAATTTCGTTGGCGGCAATATTAAAGAACTTACCGGAACTGTCCATAATCACAATTTTGTCGGTGGTTTGGGCATGAATAGCAAACTGCAAGGCATCGTCATCCTTGAATTTAAATTCGTCATTCAGGTTGGCATATCCTTTAAGACTGCGGATCCAGCCCTTTTGCGACAAAATAACCGTAATCGGCTCTTTTTCGATCAAAACTTCGAGCGGAACTTCTATTTCTTCGGAAACTTCGGAGAATTCGGTACGACGACGTCCCAAAGCCGTTTTCTTACCGAATTTTTCCTTCATCTGTCTGATTTCGCCGGCAATCGCCTGCCAACGTTTATCTTCGTTGCCGAGTAATTCTTCCAACCCCGACTTTTCATTCGAAAGATCATCGTATTCTTCGCGAATTTGGCTTTCCTCCAGCTTGCGCAGAGAACGGAGTTTCATATTCAAAATAGCTTCCGACTGATTGTCAGTCAAAGCGAACTCTTTCATCATAACCGCTTTAGGCTCGTCTTCTTCGCGGATAATTTGAATAATGCGATCCAAATTAAGATAAGCGACCAGATAACCGCTGAGAATTTCCAAGCGATAATTTATTTTTTCAAGCCGGTAATTGACACGCCGAATCAAAACGATATGACGATGATTTAAGAATTCGCGCAAAACTTCCTTGACGGACATTACCCGCGGAACCCCGTCAGAATCAAGAACGTTCATATTAAGGTTAAAGCGGCTTTCCAACTCGGTTTGTTTAAACAGGTGTTCCATCAGCAGGTTGGCGTCAACGAGACGGCTTTTCGGCTCCAGCACAATTCGGATATCATGGGTAGATTCGTCCCTGACGTCATTCAGCAGCGGAACCTTGCGTTCCAACAACAAAGCGGCGATCTTTTCAATCAGTTTGGCTTTTTGCACCATATAGGGAATTTCGGTAACGACAATCTGATACTGACCGTGACCGAGATCTTCTTTTTCCCATTTGGCACGGATACGAAAGACGCCCTTCCCCTGGCGATAAGTGTCTAAAATACTTTCAAATTTGTCAATGATAAAGCCTCCGGTCGGAAAATCGGGACCTTTGATCCTTTTTACCAGAGGTTCAATTTCACAATCGGGATTATCAATCAGATATAACAGAGCGTCACTGACTTCGCTCAGATTGTGCGGCGGGATATTGGTCGCCATTCCGACGGCAATACCGGCCGACCCGTTACACAGCAAATTCGGAACCATAGAAGGCATAACGACCGGTTCGCTTTCCTCACCGTCATAAGTTTCCATAAAATCGACGGCATTATCATTAAGACCTTCCATCATCGCAATGGCAAACTCTGTCAATCGGGCCTCGGTATAACGCATTGCCGCCGCGCCGTCTCCATCGATATTGCCGAAATTGCCCTGACCGTCCACCAGCGGATAACGGACCGAAAAGTCTTGTGCCAGACGGACCATTGCGCCGTAAACGGCACTGTCGCCGTGAGGGTGATATTTACCGATCACATCGCCGACGACACGGGCACATTTTTTGAAACCCGACTTTGGATCAAGGTGTAATTGCCGCATAGCATACAAAAGCCGGCGGTGTACCGGTTTTAAGCCGTCGCGGACGTCCGGAAGCGACCGGGAAACAATTGTGGACATGGCGTAAGAAAGATATCTTTTGCTCAATTCTTCGGCCAGTTGGACATCTTTAATTTTTTCTTCGATTTCCTGCATTTTTTCTCTTATAGATCTAAGTTTTCCAGCAAATTAGCACGGTTTCTCGGGAATTTCAAGCCATGTGTTTGAAAAAAGTTTTTAGAAAGAAAAAAAGCTGTCATTTTCAACAAATCCGCCATCTCGCGCGGGGTCGGAAAATAATTTTTATCCACAATAAAATGCGGATAGGCATACAGGCGCGACGCATAGATTTCTCCCGACTCCCGGCAGACTGCCCGCCCGCTTTTCGGAGAGACGTAAGCCAGATTTTCGCGACTTCCGGTTGCGGCGCATTCGGAAAGGTCCAGCCCAATGCCCAAATATTCCAAAAGGTAAAATTCAAAGAAACAATAATGAGTTATCCAGTTTTCTTGATTTATAAGCTGAAAAAAACTGTCGATGTAATAATAAAAACGCTCTAAATTTTCTTTTTCCGGCAAACAACTCAGACAAAGCGCACATAAAGAAGACAGAGCCGCCAGTTTGGCGGGAGATGACATAAAATTGACCGCAACCGGTGCCAGCAGTTCCGTTTTGAGCGTCAGCATATTTTCTTCAATTCGGGCATAGGCTTCAAAGCTTATCTGATTGCCAATTTGATAAACGCCGACATTTTTTTTGCTGCCGCCGCCCTTGACAAAACCGCCGATCAGACCGTGTTCTTTGCTTATCACATTGACAATCAAAGAATTTTCTCCGTAGCGGCGCACGGCAACAATATACCCTTCGTCATTAAACTGCATTTTTTAATCCGTCAAATTAAATCGAATTTATATTAACGACAGTCTTGACTTATTGCAATAAAAACCGTACGATGAAGCTACTCAAAAAACAATTAATTAAATTATTCATGATATGAAAACCATTTCTTTGTTGATTGCCAACTTCGTCGGTTCGGCAATTCTGACTGATTTTATGGGGTATTTTCACGACTGTGACGTCACCAAGCTTATGGTTGTTTTGGCGATTGTTGCCGTCATCTCCTATTTGGCGTGGTCACACAACGAACGCGAGCGCTGCGGCTGGTATTATGTTTTTACCGGATCGGTATTGCTGATTATGGACACTCTGCTTCTTAAAGAAGACGCAGGCCTGATGTCCTTTACCGCCACAGTCGTCGTTCTGGCACTGTTGAACGCTTTCGTGTATTGGGTTATCGACGGAATTATGATTTCCCCGTCCGATGATGACAATTCGCCCAAACAACCGCAAAAGCCGCTTTGACCTTTCTCTCTCTTTACAAAAGTCCGGATGTTTTAAACACCGGACTTTTTGTTTTATTCTTTTCTTTTTTTGTTAAACAGCCTTATAAAAATATTGACAATTTTGACAGAAGTCTTTAATATAACGGTAGTAAATAATTTTTCTGGAAACAATTAATCTCTATAATCATGAAAACAGTTTTCTTGTGGGTTATCAATCTAATAGGATCAGGTGCCCTGATAGGACTGGTTGACAATTTCGAAGAAAATCCTTTAGTGTCCATGCTGCTTTTCTTCATAATCGGACTGATCATCTTAATCTCTCCATGTTTCCACGAAGCAGAAGGAGAAGACATGCCTACCCCCCTATATTTTTGGGGTCACTGGTTTTTAATGGCCGTCGTAGATGTCTTGATGGTGATTATGCTAAAGATGAGCGGAATTGAAGATGCGGCACTTTGGATGATCTTTGGGGTAAATGTTGTTGCATTTATCCTCGAACCTATATTTAGGCCTAGAAGGTAAAACTGTAAAAAAGCTTCGGTTAGAAATAACCGAAGCTTTTTTTATGCTTTGTACGTCATAGGTTCGCGGCAGCTTATTCAGAAATTAAGCTTTTTGTTACCTTGTCATAAGCCATCAACTCTGAAATAACTCTTTTCATATCTTTCAAAGCGATGGTATTGGGGCCGTCCGAGAGCGCCTTGTCCGGGTTTTCGTGTGTTTCGATGAAAACCGCGGCAACGCCGACTGCAACCGCCGCCCGCGCCAGTACCGGCGCAAACTCGCGCTGACCGCCAGAACAACCGCCCAAACCGCCCGGCTGCTGAACCGAATGCGTGGCGTCAAAAATAATCGGACAGCCCGTGTCTTTGGCCATTTGCGGAAAAGCTCGCATATCGGTAACCAGCGTATTGTAGCCGAAGCTGGTGCCGCGCTCGGTGATACAAACGTTGGGATTGCCGCTGTCAACCGATTTCATAACCAGATTTTTCATGTCCCACGGTGCCAAAAACTGCCCTTTTTTAATATTAACGACTTTTCCGGTTTCGGCGGCGGCAACCACCAAATCGGTCTGCCGACATAAAAATGCGGGAATTTGCAAAACGTCAGCCTGCTCGGCGGCGATAGCACATTGCGCCGTTTCGTGAACGTCGGTTAAAATCGGGCAGCCGTACAATTTCTTGATTTCGGCAAAAGTCCGCATTCCTTCGTCAATTCCGACGCCTCGCGGCGATCTGAGCGAAGTACGGTTGGCTTTGTCATACGAGGCCTTAAAGATATAATTAATGCCAAGGGCGTTGGTGATTTCCACCATGGCACCGGCGATATCAACCGCATGCTGACGGCTTTCGATCTGGCACGGACCGGCAATAATGGCAAGCGGCAGCTTATTACCGATTTCAAAATTGCCTATTTTAATCGTTTTTTGATTTTCCATAAGAATTTCCTTTTGAGTTTAGAAGTTAAAATGACCATCTCATCCAGGCAAACAAAACATTGCCGTCGTTTTTAATTCCGGGAACGTAGGCCGCCTGTATAGAAAACCGTTGATAAGAGACACCGGCAATCGGCAACGGCAGCGGAACCGGGATATACTTATATTCGTGCCGCTGGGTCAGGCTAAGCGTATAGCCGACACCGACTTTCCAATCTTCGGAATCGCCGATTCCCCAATTGTACAGATAGGCGTACCCGGCAATTGTTTCCAAATAAGAGTTAGAATCTTTAAAGCCCATCGCATAAACGCCGTGCCATTCGTTGCCGTCCCAGACACTGCGTCCGAAACCGATTCCCCACGGTTCTTCATTGTATTTATCAATATGTTCCTTATCGTAAAACAAGCGGTTATGCCATGTTCTTATCGGTACATAGAGGTCGTTGTTGCCACAGGAAAAAGCATATTTTGCATTATCGGCGGCACGATGGAAAAAATCGCCGACAGTTCCGGCCTGTGCCGACGACACGGACAGAGCCAGACACGCGATAGTCAGAAGTTTATTTCTCATAGTTCCTTTACTTTTATTTTTTACCAGTTAATTACAAAAGACGGCTGTTGTCAATTGCTGCTTTTACAAAAGCCACAAATAACGGGTGCGGCGCAAACGGCTTTGATTTCAGTTCAGGATGAAACTGAACGGCGACAAACCAGGGATGCTCCGGCCGTTCTACTATTTCCGGAAGTTTTCCGTCCGGTGATTTACCTGTTATTAGCATACCCGATTTTTTAAGTAAAGCTTCATATTTAATATTCACTTCATAGCGGTGACGATGGCGTTCGCTGATCTCTTTTTGTCCATAGACATCAAAGGCTTTAGATCCCGGTTGCAGAACGCAGGGATAAGCTCCCAGCCGCATTGTTCCGCCCAAATCTCCGTCTTTGGCACGTATTTGGCGCGCGCCTTCCTTGTCCCACTCCGTCATCAGACCGACCACTGGTTCGCAATCGGAAGAAAGTTCGGTACTGTTGGCGTTTGCAATTCCGGCAACATGACGCAAGGTTTCGATCACAGCCATTTGCATACCGAAACAAATTCCCAAATAAGGAATATTGTGCTCGCGTGCATAACGGGCAGCGGCAATTTTTCCTTCGGTGCCGCGGCTGCCGAATCCTCCCGGTACCAAGATGCCGCCGACGTCCGATAAATATTGATCGGCGCCGTGTTTTTCGATTTCCTCGGCGTCAATCCACTTGATTTTCACTTTAAACCGGTTGGCAATACCGCCGTGAGTCAACGCTTCGTTCAAAGACTTGTAAGCTTCCAGCAATTGATATTTGCCGACAACGGCTATTTTGACCTCACCTTCCGGATTTTCCATCACATCGGCGATATGTTCCCATTTGCTCAAATCGGCGGCCGGCGCTTCAAGGCCGAAATATTTACAGACTTCGTTGTCCAGACCTTCGCACGAATAAGCCATCGGAACATGATAGATTGACTTTGCGTCCAGCGCCGCAATCACCCTCTCCTCACGGACATTGCAAAACAGAGCGATCTTTCGTTTTTCGTTTTGCGGAATCTCCACCTGAGAGCGGCACAGCAGAATATCCGGCTGAATCCCGTATTCCTGAAGCTGTTTGACCGAATGCTGCGTCGGTTTGGTTTTCAGCTCGCCGGCGGTGGGAATATAAGGCAGCAACGTCAGATGAACAAACATCGTATGTTCGCGCCCCAATTCGTAAGCCAGCTGACGGATCGTCTCCAGATACGGCTGTCCTTCAATATCTCCCACCGTACCGCCGATTTCACACAATACAAAATCTTCGTCCTCCAGATCGGAAAGGATAAAGTTTTTGATTTCGTTGGTCACATGGGGAATGACTTGAATGGTGGCACCGAGATAATCACCGCGGCGTTCGCGGTCGAGAACCCGCTGATAAATTTTTCCGGAAGTGACACTGTCGTGCCGGGTAGCCGGAATTCCGGAAAAACGTTCGTAATGCCCCAGATCAAGGTCGGCTTCGGTACCGTCGTCGGTAACAAAAACTTCGCCGTGCTGACACGGATTCATCGTTCCCGGATCCACATTGAGATAAGGATCAAGCTTACGCAGCCGCACCTTAAAACCGCGCGCCTGCAACAGTGCCGCCAACGAGGCCGACGCCAGCCCTTTGCCGAGGGATGAGACGACGCCGCCGGTAATAAAAATAAATTTGGTTTTCGGATTTGCTTTTTCAGTCATTTCAGTCATATTCCCGTATATTTTAAAGTGACAAGGGCACCTTGTCAAAAAGGTGCCCTTAAATCGGTTGAACTCATCATTGTCGGCTTATTTCTCTGCAACCGGTGCGCTGGGTGCCTCGGGAGCCGGTGCGGGTTCTGCCGGCACCGAAGCTTCGGCGGCCGGCTTGTCCAAAATCGACTGAGCGGCAACTTTACCGTGATCTTTATAATAAAGAGACAACGAAAGGCTGGTCAGAAAAAAAATCGTTGCCATGATCGCCGTTAAACGGGTCAACAGATTTCCGGTACCGCGGGCAGTCAAAAAATTGCCGGCACCGCTGCCGCCGCCCAAACCGTCCAACGCACCGCCGCCGGAACGCTGCAACAGAATCAGGGCAACCAGAAAAATGGCCACCAGCAAATGTACTACTAATAAAACCGTACTCATTATTTTATAATCCTCTATTATTTTGTTTTAACAAACAGACTTGGCAATTGCCAGAAAATCTTCGGCCTTCAGGCTGGCGCCGCCGATCAGGGCACCGTCAACATCGGGCAATGACAAAAATTCTTTGGCGTTGGAGGGCTTGACCGATCCGCCGTATAAAATGCGCATTTTGTTGGCGGTTGCCTTTCCCAGTTTTTGGGCCAGAACTTTGCGTACGGCGGCATGAACTTCTTCGACGTCGGCCGCGGTCGGCGTTTTGCCGGTTCCGATCGCCCAAACCGGTTCATAGGCAATTACGGTGTTGGAAGCGTCGGCATTTTCCGGAACCGAGCCCATAATCTGAGCAGAACAAACGTCGATGGTTTTGCCCTCTTCGCGCTGCTGTTCGGTTTCGCCGATGCAAATGACTGTTTTCAAACCGGCCTCGTAAACGGCGGCTGCCTTTTTGGCAACCAGTTCGTTGGTTTCAAAATGGTCGGCGCGGCGTTCGGAATGGCCGAGGATGACATAAGTGCATCCGAGATCTTTGAGCATCAGCGGGCTGATATCACCGGTATGGGCACCCTTAACCGCAAAATGAGCGTCTTGTGCGCCCAGCGCGACTTTGGCGCCGCGAAGCGCTTTTTTTACCTGATACAGCAACGTAAAAGGCGGGCATACCAAAAATTCGCAGGCAGGTTTCCCCATTTCCTTTACACCGGCGGCAACCGCTTTGGCAAGAGCAACTCCGTCTTCGGAGAGACCGTTCATTTTCCAGTTGCCGGCAATCATAATTTTTCTAGCCATTATTTTTTCCTCAAATGTTTACGTTGTCGCAAAATTAGCATACTAAAAAAAACTTTTCAACACTAATATTTTGCAATTGCATATATTAAGAAATCTATTATATTCTATGCTTAGTTTAATAATTTAAGTAAAATCTGCAGGACATAATTTAAAATGATTACCAAATTACGCAAAGCACAAGATTCATGGGCTGCAAAAGCCATTCTGATTTTAACCGCCCTGAGCTTTATGTCGTTGTTCGGCGTTTCCGGATATATTAACAGTGCAGCCGGCAACCGCACCGTGATCAAGGTAAATGACCGTAAAATCAGTCAGTTCGACATCAACCAACAGCTGGATCGAGAAATTCGCACCGCCCAGAAAATTTTCGGCGACGTCGAAATTACCGATGAAATCCGCAATGCCATGCTTGCCGGACTGGTTCAAAGAGACCTCAATTCGATGATTGTCGAAGAAACGGCCGCCAAAAACAAAGTTTCGGTCAGCGACACGTTGATTCGCAACATCATCTTTTCTCAGGTTCAGTTTTTGGATGAAAACGGAAAATTCAGCCGTGAACGTCTCAAATATTTCCTTTCTTCGTCCAACTGGAGCGAACAGCAATACATTGATACCATCCGCCAGGATCTGAAAAAACAATATCTGGTACAAAATCCGGTCAGCGGTTTTAACGTCCCGTCGGTATTGAAGAAATATGCCGCAGCGGCCGAAGCCCAACGCAAGGTTTTTAAATACGTAACCGTAAATGACAATGATGTAACGGTCGACCGTGAGATTTCCGATGATGAGATTAAACAATATTATGACGATTTCAGCATTGAATTCACCGATCCGGAAACCCGCGATGCCGAATTTCTGTTGCTGTCAATAGATGACGTTGCCGCTCATGCCGTCATCAGCGAAGAAGAAATCGACCGGTATTATAAAGAAAATCTCAATCAGTTTGTTACGCCGGAAACCCGTAACGTTCTGCAAATGGTGTTTGCATCGGAAGAAGATGCCGCAGCGGCCAAAAAAGCTCTTGACGCCGGAGAAGATTTTTATAAGGTTGCCCGGGAAAAAGCCGGTCAGACCGACGAAGAAACCAACCTCGAATATGTGGCCGAAGATATGCTGATCGGCGAAACCGGCAGTGCCGTTTTTGCTGCCGAAAACAACGAAACCGTCGGCCCCCTGCAATCGGATTTCGGCTGGCACCTTATGAAAGTAACCGACATCAAAGCCGGTTCCAAACAGGACGAAGCCAAAGTCAGAAAAACAATTGCCGAAACGTTGGCCAAGGAAAAAGTGTATGAAACGGCCTATGACCTGATTAATCAAATTGAAGATAAAATCGGTGCCGGTTCTTCGTTGGATGAAATCGCCGCGCAAATGGGACTTGCCACCTATCGCGTCAAAGGCCTCAACGAAGCCGGCGACGCCGCTTCTCTGCCGGGTGCGCATACCGGCTTGCTGACCAACAACGATTTTATCGACGCTGTCTTTTCGTATAATCAGGGTGAAATTTCGCAGGCGGTAGAAACCGACGACGGCTTTGTTTTCGTAAAAGTTGACGCCATAACCGACAGCCACCCGCAGGAAATGGAAAAAGCGTTGCCGAAAATCCGCCAAATGTGGCAAGAAAACGAAAAAGCCGCAATCGCACAGGAAATTATCAATGACGTTATCCATGATCTGGACAGCGGTGATTCGATGGATGATGTTGCCGGTCGGTATAACCTCAAGGTAACAACAACCGAACCGCTTTCACGCAGCGAAAACTTCGCCGATCTGGGACAGCCGCAAATGCTGGAATTGTTTAATGAAACGATCGGCACCCCAAAACTGATCAATCTCGGCAATCGTCATATCGTTGCCGTTGCAGATCGCGATGCCGATGCACGTCAATTGTCTGATCAGGATATGGAGATTTTGACACGCCGTCTTAACCTCGATCTTACCCAACAAGCCGCATCTGCCTTGATCGACAGCTATGGCAAAAATTATGACGTACGGGTAAAATACCGTTTGCTCGGCTTAGCCGATTAAACTGAGTTTAGTTCTCGTTAAAGGCCGCCTTTGAAAAAAAGGCGGCCTTTTTGCATTTAAAACAAAAAAAAGAACTCCGAAATTTTCCGGAGTTCCTGTAAGCAGACAAACAATTACTTTGTCCAAGCCTTTTTAAGGTTGTCAAGGCTGTTTTTGGTATCTTCCAAAGCTTTTTCCCGTTCGGCTTTCTGCGCTTCTGCGGCCGCTTTCTTTTCGGCTTTTTTAGCTTCGATTGCCGCTTTTTTCTCTGCTTTTCTAGCTTTGGCCGCGGCTTCTTTTTCTGCTTTGCGGGCAGCTATTTCTTCTTTTTTGTTTTCAATTCCGGCGGTTGCAGAATCAATTTTTTCTTGTGCGGTTTTCGCATAATCGACTAAATCCGCCGCATTAACCTGAGAAGTTGCGAAGATTCCGGCAGCTGCCAGTAAAATAAACAGTTTTTTCATTATTTTTCTCCTGAATCAAAATTATGTTCAATAACTTTATAAGATCTCCGCCGCCATTTTTCAAAGGAATAATTCATCAGTGGGGAAAATATTATTCCTGCCCTTCATTTTTTTATTGATTTTTGCCGAGATCATAATATAACAGAAATACCTTTTGCGGGTATAATTCAATGGTAGAATGAGAGCTTCCCAAGCTTTTAATGCGGGTTCGATTCCCGTTACCCGCTCCAAACTTCCCGCATAATCATTATTAAGGGGATCGAACCCGAAAGGGCCGGAGGCGGTCAAACAGTCCTGTGAACTGTTTGACAACGACGGGCGTAGGTTGACAGCCTGAGCCAAAGCGGTGACAACCGATTGCAGCGAAGCCGGCAACCGAGCTACGAGCGGCAGAGCCGCGTATTCCCGTTACCCGCTCCAAACTTCCCGCATAATCGTTATCAAGGGGATCGAACCCGAAAGGGCCGGAGGCGGTCAAACAGTCCTGTAACCTTCTCTCTTCCGAAAATTCTGTTCTGACAATATCATTTGACCTCTTATCAAAAATGTTATAGTATAATTCATTATTTATTATCATAAGGATGACGCCGATGAATCTTAAAGACAAACTGACACAAAAATGGCGTGCTCTGATATTGGTTACAAGTGTTGCCGTACTCTCATCCGGTAATTTAAGCGCTCAGGGACACAGTTCTTCCCACGACCGGCAGACAGCACCCAAAGCCTATTTCAGTCCCAAAAAGCTGGCTTCGGCTCTCACAGAGATTAATGCCGATCAGGAAAAATGTGACCGTTTTCTGGATTTTTATCTTCAAAAAGTTGATTGCAACGGTCGAATTACCCCGTCCGAATTGATTGAAGTTTTCAGTCAGACGGGCTTGAGTAAAGAAGAAGCCCTCACAATTTCAGGCGTTTTACTGGATAAAAAAGATCATCCTGCCGGTTCAAAAACCCAAGGATATGACTTTGGTTCCTATAACGTCAGTTTTGCGATTGACGAACACGGAGATCTGTCTCAAATGCATTTTCAGGGTGATCGTAAAATCAGTGATGCAGAAATTGATCGGGTTCATCATGCCCGCTGTCGTCACAAAGGGCTGGCCGTCGACAAAGCGGAAACACGGTTTCAATCTTCCCTGCTTATTGATAAAATGTTGATCAGGGATATTGTGATTAAAAAGCAACAATCTGCCGAGAAAGTTCCCAACGGCGACAAGTTTTTGCAAAAGTTTGCCATGGAACTGCATCAGGAAGGGCTGGAGATCGGAAAAGACGGCAAGCTTCACGGAATTGAGGCCAGCCGCAACAAACCGCTGTTGACCGAAAATGACCTCTATCAACAATTTTTGAATAACCACCGTATGGAAATGATGTCTTTAAAACGCAATTAGGTACTTGCCAAGACAGGAAAATAATGCTAAACGTACAATGAAATTAATTATTTAACAAATTACCGTATGAAGTACCTCACTGTCCACCAACAACTGGAATTGCTGAAAAACAAACAATTCAATCAGCTGATTGAGTATGCCAAAGTTCATAACCTCAATCAAAGAGTCGTACAAGCCCTGCTCTCCCAGATTAAAACCCTGGAAGATGAAAAACAATCCGCAACCTCGATTCATTAACGGTTGCCGAACTTCTGCCGTTTTTTTTGCCGTTGGTAAAAAAGGCGGTTTTTTTATGCTTGTTTCCACCGCAAACCGGTTTTTGAGCATAAAAATAGCCGGGGGTTCTTCACATACGCCTAAGAAGGCTCATCTTACCAGCCCCGCCTAAACGGCGTATCCGATTCCGACCGAGCGAAGACTACTTGCTACCCATAAATGGGTCTAAATCCATAGTCAACTGACTTGCCTCCTCGTCTTCTTTTAATTGGTTCCGTATATACTCTGCTATCTTTTGAGTATTCTTTCCTGTTGTATCAACATAGTATCCTCGTGCAAAAAAATAAATCAATATATCCGATATAAGCGTCAAAGCCTAGACAAAAAAACGTAAAAACGGCCAACTTTCTTTTACCCATAAAAAAACCTCCCGAAGGAGGATTTTTTTAATGGGGCGAAAGATGGGACTCGAACCCACGACACCCGGTACCACAAACCGGTACTCTAACCAACTGAGCTACTTTCGCCATTACTGAGAGTGTTTTTACAAAATTAGTCTTATAAAGTCAAGCTAAAAAATAACAAATTGTTATTATCGTTGACGTCTTTCCCTCTCAACGGTGAAACAGTTTGTCAATATCCTTTATTTTCAATTCGATATATGTCGGACGGCCGTGGTTGCACTGACCGGCGTTGGGCGTCTTTTCCATTTCGCGCAGCAAATGATTCATTTCCGCCAGATTAAGACTTCGCCCGGCCCGTACCGAACCATGACAGGCGACGGTAGCGCAAATGTGGTTAAGTTTGTCTTCAAGAGCAAAATCGGTTCCCCATTCGGCAATTTGCTCGGCCAGATCATTAACCAGCCGCCGCACGTCACAATCTTTAATCAGTGCCGGAATCTCACGGACAATCACCGCTGCCGGGCCAAACTCTTCAATCGCCAACCCCAAATCGGACAGACCGGCGGCATTTTCCAACAGGCGCTGTTTATCCGGCAGGTTCAGTTCCACGATTTCCGGAATCAACAACATTTGAGTTGCCGGTTTTCGTCCCTCGGTGAGCGCTTTTTTCATTTTCTCCATCACGATGCGTTCGTGAGCGGCGTGCTGGTCAATCAACACGATACTGTCAGACGTCTGAGAAATGATATAGGTATTATGAAACTGAGCCTTGGCCTGTCCCAGAACACCTTCGGTTTCGGGTACCGTTTCGGAGGAAGAGACTTCTTCGGCCCGTACCGAAAAACGCCGTTCCAATTCCGGCAGTGCGGCGTTTCGCGGCGCGCGCGAAGGCAAAGGCATCTGCAAACGTGTCGGCGGCACCGCTGCACCATAATCGTTCAAAAACACCATTTCATTTTCCGCGACGGAAGAAACGGCCGCGGCCGAAGCCTCCAAACTGTCTTGCAAAAAGCTCTCCAGATTGAGCGGTGCAGCGGTCTGCCGGCTGCCGGCCGCCAAAGCATTACGAATCGCACTCACCAACAAACCGCGAACAGAGGCGTTGTCAAAAAAACGAACTTCGGCTTTGGCCGGATGAACATTGACGTCAACATAATCGGGATTAACGTCAAAAAAAAGCGCGCAAACCGGATAACGTCCGTTTTCCAGCACCCCCTGATATGCGCCCCTGATTGCACCGAGAAGCAATTTGTCACGCACCGGCCGGTTGTTCACAAACAGATACTGGGAAAGCGAGTTGGCTTTGTTAAAAGTCGGCAGGCTGACATAACCGCTGATGCGGATATTGTCGCGCGCAGCATCAATCAGCAGTGCGTTTTCTCCAAACTCCCGCCCCATTACATCGCTGAGACGTTTCAGACGGGCATCGAACAATTCGCCCTGACAGGCGTTGAGACTGATTTTTTTCTTTTGGTCATCCATCAGATAAAAAGACACTTGCGGGTTGGCCATCGCAATCCGGTTAACCATGTCAATACACTGAGCGGTTTCGCCGCTGCCGGTTTTCAGAAATTTGAGCCGTGCCGGCGTGGCATAGAACAAGTCTCTGACTTCGATTCTGGTACCGATTCCGGACGCCGAAGGAACAGCTTCCTGTCTGACCCCGCCGTTGACTTCGAGCTTCCATCCGTTTTCCGCCTCCCGGGTCCGCGATACCATACTCAGACGCGCCACCGACGAAATGGACGGCAACGCCTCACCGCGAAACCCGAGATAGCTGATATGAAACAAATCATCGTCAGGGAGTTTTGAGGTGGCATGCCGTTCCACTGCCAAACTCAAGTCTTCTTTGTCCATGCCTTTACCGTTGTCGCTGACCGCAATCAGCGATTTTCCGCCGTCAACCAAGGTTATTTCTATTGAGGTTGCGCCGGCGTCAATCGAGTTTTCAACCAACTCTTTAACCACCGAAGCCGGCCGTTCAATAACCTCGCCGGCTGCAATCTGGTTGACCAGATTATTGGGCAGAATGCGGATAGACATGGACAAAACCCTTTTTATTTGCGAATTTTATTAATCAGAGCAATCAGTCCGCGGGTCGAACTGTCATGCAGCCCCGACGCATGGCCCTGCAACTCAGGCAAGATGCTCAAAGCCATTTGTTTGCCGAGTTCAACACCCATTTGGTCAAACGAATTGATATCCCAAATTACTCCTTCGACAAACACTTTATGTTCATACATTGCAACCAGCATGCCAAGCGTATACGGATCAAGCTTTTTAATGACAATGGTGTTGGTCGGACGATTGCCCGTGAAGGATTTATACCGTTTCAGTCGGCTGATTTCAGCGGCGGTTTTGCCGGCTTTGGAGAGTTCCATTGCCGCTTCGGCCACCGTTTTGCCGCACATCAGAGCTTCGCCCTGCGCAAGAGCGTTCGCAACCAAAATTTCGTGATGATCGCCGATTTCGTTATGTGAAATTGCCGGAATAATCAGATCCAGCGGCACAATCGAAGTTCCCTGATGGATCAGCTGGAAAAACGAGTGCTGAACATCGGTCCCCGGACCGCCGAACAAAACGGGACCGGTGGCATATTTGACAAACTTGTTGTTCTTGTCGGTTGATTTTCCGTTGCTTTCCATGTCCAACTGTTGCAAATAGTTGGGCAGATAGCGCAAATCCTGGTCATAAGGAATAATGCCTTGTTGATGAAAACCGAAAAAGTTGTTGTACCAGACACCCAGCAAAGCCATAATAACCGGAATATTGCGCTCAAAAGGCGTATGGCGGAAATGCAGATCCATTTCGTTGGCGCCGTCCAGCATTTTTTCAAAATTATCCATACCGACCGCCAGAGCAATCGTTAAACCAACCGCCGACCACATGGAATAACGGCCGCCGACAAAATCCCAGAACTCAAACATATTTTCCGGATTAATGCCGAATTTTTCAACTTCGGCCGTGTTGGTCGACACCGCAACGAAATGTTTGGCAACCGCATATTCGCCCAGCGCATCAACCAGCCATTTGCGACAGGTTCTGGCATTGGTCAGCGTTTCGATGGTGGTAAAGGTTTTGGAAACCACGACAAACAAAGTGGTTTCGGGATCAACCTGGCTGAAGACGTCTTCGCAGGCGGAACCGTCAATGTTGGAGATAAAATAGCATTTGATGTCCTTGGCCCAATATTCTTTCAAAGCCGCGGTGGCCATATAAGGCCCGAGATCGGAACCGCCGATGCCGATATTGACAATGTTGGTGAGCTTTTTGCCGGTGGCACCTTTGAATTCACCGTAACGAACCGCTTCGGTAAATTTTTTCATTTTGACCAACACCGCATTGATATCCGGCATAACATTCTTGCCGTCGACATACACCGGCGTATTCCGGCGATTGCGAAGGGCCGTATGCAAAACGGCACGGTTTTCGGTTACATTGATCTTTTGACCGGTAAACATTGCTTCTATTTTGTCATGAAGTTTAACCTCATTTGCTAAATCGAGCAGATAACGCATTGTTTTTTCGTTAAATCTGTTTTTTGAATAGTCGAGATAAAGCGGTCCGAGCGGAATTGTGTATTTTGAGCCGCGCTGGGCATCCAAAGCAAACAGATTTTTCATTTCTACGTCTTTAAAAAAACGATAATGGAGGGCCAGTTTTTTCCAAGCCTTGGTTTTTGTTAGATTTTTTTCCATTTTATTTCTCCTAGTCTAATTAAACTTTCCAAGGTTAATCATGCGCAGATTTTCAGGCGTAAAATAACGGGCTGCGGCCTGATTAACCTGTTCTGCCGTTACCGCGGCAACATAATCATTTCGTTTTTGTAAAAAATCGATGCCTAATCCGGTCTTTTGCATATAAACCAGCATTTCGGAAATGGCCGTAATATCGGCAAACCGAAGATTGTAAGAAGCAATCAAATAATCTTGGGCTTCTTTTAATTCCTGCGCCGAAACGCCTTCCTGTCCCATTTTTTGCCATTCGCGGCTAAAAATCTCCGCCACCCGGGCAAAATTTTGCGGCGTTGAAGAAAAACCGCCGACAATTAAGGCGCTTTTATCGGGAATCGACAATCCGGTATAAATGCCGTAAGTCAAACCTTCTTTTTCCCGTGCCGACAAATTCAGACGCGAATTTAATCCGGAACCGCCGAGAATATAATTGGCAATATACAACGGGTAAAAGTCCTCAGCAGTACGCCGGGTTCCTTTTGCGGCAATGAAAGAAACGCTTTGTGCCAAATCTTGATTGACATTAACCGTCTCAAGACCGAAATCGGGCATGATTTCAGCCACTCGGTCAACGGCACCCTGCTCCGGCAAGGCTCCGAAAATTTGATCCAGCATACGGCCCGCCTCCTGCGGTGTCAGATCGCCCGCAATACCGACAATCAGATTGTCGCGTCCTAAATTGGCGGCAACAAAGTCCCGAATATCCTGCGTCGTCATTTTTTGAATATCATCCTTGCGACCCAACGGATTACGCCCGTAAGGATGGTTGCCGAAGATTTCTCGGTTGGCAATCAGGCTCAGCTTGGTTTCCGGGCTTTCGTTCTGCCGCTCTAACATCGCCAGCATCTGTCTTTTAATCCGTTTCAGGTCATCGGAATCAAGTTCGGCTTCAAACAAAGTTTGTCGCAGCATTTCAAAAGCGAGCGGCGCAAATTCCTTTATCGTCAGCAATTGTCCCGAAAAATCATCTTTATCGGCACTGTAGCCGATCGAAACGGCATAGTCTTCCAGCTTTTCCTTAAACTGCTGCGAATTCATCCCGCCGGCGGCTTCGCCGATCATTGCCGCGCTTATCTTAGAAATGCCGGCCCGACCTTCGGGTTCGGCACCAAGCCCGGCATGTGCAAAAACAAAACTGACGCTGATAATCGGATTGGAACGGTCTTCCAGCAAATAGGCCTTTATTCCGTATTGCGGCGACACCACTTCAGTAACCGGTACCGAAAAACGACGGCCGCCCAGCTCGGAATTTTTGACCAGCGCTGCCGGATCAAAAGCGGGTTTAAAAAACATCATACCGCCGAAAACAAGCCCGGCAACAGGAAGTATCCACAACCAAAAATATTTTTTAATCATGCGCTTTCTCCGGGTTGGCCACGCCTTCGACAACGGCATAGTTTTTCAGCAGTTGTTGAGCAGCTTCGCGAACGTTACCGGCACTCACCTTGCGAATATTATCGGCATAATTCTCAATATCTTCACGACTCATGCCGATACTGTACAACGAACCGACGATATAAGCGGCATCAAACGGGTTGTCTTTAAGATAAATCAGCCCGGCCAGCATTTTGTTTTTGATCTTGGCAATTTTTTCGTCATCAATCGCATCAACGGCGTCGGCTACGGCCTCATCCAGCGCCTGCCGCAATTCTTCAACCGAAACACCGTTTTGCGGTACCGCCGCAATGTTAAAGCTGCCGTAGCTGCGAGAAGCGTAGTTGTAAGACGAGGAAACGTCCAGGGCCAGTTCGCGGCGAATCACCAGTTCCTTGTATAACGCCGAGGTATCGCCTTCGCCGAGATAACGCGAAAGAACCGCCAACGCATAAATGCGTCCGGCATCGGTATTGTACGAATCTGCCATATAACGACGGATAATCCGCGGCAATTCGACCCGCGGGAGTTCCATGCTCAAACGGCTTTTAAGCGTTGGATTTACAGCGGGAAAAACAATACGATTGCCAGTGTCGCGCGGCGGAACTTTGCCGTAATATTTCTCCGCCAGCCGGTAAGCCGTTTCCGGTTCAATATCACCGGCAAGCACCACCACCGCATTACCGGGCGCATAACAGCGCCGATAGATATCCATGACGTCATCGGGAGTAAGATTTAAAATTTCCGTTTCGGTACCGCTGACAGGGTGGGCATAAGGATGATCCTGCCACAGGCTGCGCTGCATATTTTCCGAAAAAGCCGACAAAGGCTGGTTTTCCACCACCTGTTTGCGTTCCTGATAGACGATATCGCGTTCGGTTTCGAAATCGGTCGGCGAAAATTTGAGGTTTTGCATCCGGTCGGCTTCCATATACATCGCCAACTCCAGACGGCTGATATCCAGATTTTGATGATAAGCCGTAAAATCCTGAGAGGTAAAGGCATTGCTGTCGGCACCGTTCTGCTGTAAAATACGGTTAAATTCGGAACCCGGAATATTTTCGGTGCCGCGAAACATCAGATGTTCCAACAAATGGGCCGAACCGCCCTTGCCCGGTTTTTCGTCAACCGCTCCGACATTATACCATACCATATGTTTGACGATCGGGGCCTTGTGATTGGGGACGACAAGCAATTTAACGCCGTTGGACAAGGTATATTCGCTGATGTCAAACAAACGGGCATGGGCAGAAAAGGCCGATCCGAACAGAATCAGGCAGATGACGAAAAATATTTTATTCATTTGCCAAATTTTTTATTTCCTCATCAATTTCGCGGCCGGTTTCCGCACTGAGAGCGGGCTGGGTCATCGGTACCACCGGACGAAGGTCGTAATTCGGAGGTAAAATCAGCCGTTTTTGTTCAGAGACTTTGGAGGCATCGGGAACTTTGCGATCCAGCCCAAGATCTTCTTTCGTCGCATTGCAGGCACCCAGCAATGCGGTTGCAACCATCAGACAGAATATTTTCTTCATTTGTTTTGCTCCTTAGCGTTTTTTTGGTTCTGCGTAAACAGACTCTGTAATATAATTATGACCGCGCCGATACAAATAAAACTGTCGGCGAGGTTGAAAGCCGGCCAATGATGCCCGGCAAAGTGAAAATCCAGAAAATCGAACACCGCGCCGAGACGCACCCGGTCAACAATATTGCCTAACGCGCCGCCGATAATCATTCCGAGACCGATTTGAATCAGGCGAATATTTTCCTTATACAGCCACCATAAAAGCGAAACCACGATCGCTGCCGCAACCAGGCACAGCACAATCGTGCCGGCCGCCCCCGAGCCGCTGAACATCGAAAAACTGACGCCGGTGTTCCATGCTTGAACAAGGTTGAAAAAAGAAGTTATTTCAATAAACGGGCGCCCGTCCAGAACATGATTTAAAATCCAGAATTTTGAAAGCTGGTCCGCCGCCAGAACAACAACCGCAACGATAATTCCCAAAAACAAATCCGTCTCCTGTAAAAAAACTTTATTAACCGTGGTGCATTATAACAATATTTCCGCCGGAAAAAAGCGCTAAATACAAACTATGCATAAATAATTAAAACAACAGCAGCTTTGCCAGACCGAGAAAAATAAAATAACCGCCGGAATCGGTACAGGCAATCAGAAAAACGCCCGACGAGATCGCCGGATCAATCTTAAAACGGTTGATCGTCAGCGGAATCAGGATGCCGGCCAGACTGGCAACCGTTAAATTGCACAACATGGCCAACGCAATAATGTAACTGATGGTTTCCTGACCGGGAAACCAAATGCGCACGGCAATGCCGATCATCAGCGCAAACAGGAGACCGTTGCACAAACCGACCATAAACTCTTTGCCGATCATTCTCAGCGCATTGCGCGAGGTCAGTTCCTTGGTGGCCAGCGAGCGAACCACTACCGCCAAGGTCTGTTGTCCGGTGGTACCGCCCATCGAAGCGACAATCGGCATCAAAACCGCCAAAATCGACAACTGGGCAATAATATCCTGAAACTCGCCCACCACCGAAGCGGCAATAATGGTGGCAAACAGGTTGGTCACCAGCCAGATTGAACGCGATTTGAAAATACTGAAAACCGAACGGTACACGTCGTTGCTTTCGGCACCGGTCAGCAGCATCATGTCTTCGTTGGTTTCTTCGTGAACAATTTCAACCACGTCGTCAATATTGATCACGCCGATCAAACGCCCTTTATTGTCAACCACCATGGCCGACATCCAGCCGTATTCGCGAAACATATGGGCCACTTCTTCCTGATCGGTGTAAACGTCAACCGGGACGATCTCGCCGTCCATGACATTGTCGAGTTTTTCGTCGGCCTTGGCACGCAACAGCTTGTCCAAGGCAATTTCTCCGGTGGGTTTGAGCGTTTTTTCGTCAACCAGAAAAATGGTATAGAAATCGTCCGGAAGTTCTTCGTTGGTGAGCAGATACTGCTTGGCTTCCTTGACCGTCCAGCTGTCGGGGATACTCACGAAGTCGCGCGACATGATACGTCCGGCAGAATCTTCGGGATAATTGAGCGACGATTTGACCTGATATTTCAGTTCCGGATCAAGACGATTGATAATCTGTTCCTGTTCCTCGTCGTTCATATTCTCCAAAATCTCGACCGCATCGTCGGAATCGAGTTCGTTGACGATTTTAACAATCTGATTTTCGTTTAAACTTTCGAGAACCTGTTCCTGAACCACCTCGTTTAGTTCGGGAAAAACGGCCGGATCAATTTTGTCGCCGAGAATCCGAACCAGCTTCATCCGGTGGTGCAGATCCAAAACCTCAATCAGGCGGGCAAGATCATACTCGTCCAACCCTTCGACAATTTTCTTAACGTGGATATCGTCATCTTCGTTCAGCCCGATGACAATCGAATTGACAAATTTCGGCCCCAAACCGAGATAATCGGCGGCGTTTTTTTGCTGTTTGAGCTGTTTATGACGGAAGTTTTTGTTTTTAGAGAAAGGCTGGTGTTTTTTTGTTTTTTTCTTCATCACAACCTCCTCTTTATGACCCGAATTTTATTTTTTATGATTGGTGCGCCTGAGAAGACTTGAACTTCCAAGAGCAGAGCTCATAACGACCTCAACGTTACGCGTTTACCAATTTCGCCACAGGCGCGCAAATATCATAAAGACAGTGGAGAAATACCTCGGTTTGAAAAAATAATCAAGCTTTTTTTAACATAATTGTGAATTTTTCACAAAAATAAATTTTTTAACCGCTTGAGAACCTCTTTTTACCGTTTTTCCATCACACAGACAAAAAAGCCGTCAGTACCGGTAGACAGAGGATTGAGTTCAAGCCAGCGTTCGTCCGCTCCCGGATACGGCAATCCTGTTTTGTCCCGCCAAATTTGCGGCAAACCGGCCGGCATCATATCAGGATGACGCTCCATAAAGCTTTGGACAATCCAACCGTTTTCTTCCGCCAAAACCGAACAGGTAATATAGACGATACGGCCGCCGGATGCCGTCAAAGGATAAGCCGTTTCCAGTATTTCCGCCTGAATGCGGTTCAATTCGGCAAGCCGTGACGGATTGAGGCGGAATTTTGCATCGGGAGAACGCCGCCAGGTGCCGGTACCGGAACATGGCGCATCAATGATAAAACGCTTATAAACCGGCCGGTTTTCCGCTTTCGCCACCGGTTTGATATTTCGAATACCCAGTCGTTGCATCCGCGGTTTCAACTGTTCAAGACGACGCATGTCAATGTCATGGGCTTCGATCATGCCCTGCCCGTTTAACAACGCGGCAACAGCCAGCGATTTGCCGCCGGCACCGCAACAATAGTCAATCGTGCGATCATTCGGCCCAACGTCGCAAAGCAACGCCGCCAACTGCGACGCCTCGTCCTGAACTTCAACCAGTCCCTCCCGATATGCCAGACAATTGTTAAGGTTTATCCTTTTAAGAGAACGCACGCCGAGCGGCGAATACGGCGTCGGCACCACTTCAAAGCCTTCTGTTTGCAACTGCCGCATCACTTCTTCGCGGCTGCCGCGATTAACCCGCAAATCAGCGCCCGCGGGTTGATTTAAGGATTTCAGGAGTTCCGGATTGTTGATCCGCTCAAACAGCCAGTCGGGGCATTCGCTCTCGACCGCCGGCGGATAAACTTTGTCTTCCGCCGCCGACAATCGTTTTTGTTCCGCTTCGGTAAGCATCGGCATCCCGTAAGCGCCGCCGCAAAAGATTTCTGTCAGATCCGCGTCTTTCAGATAAAAAATCAACATCTGTCGCGGATCGGCACTGCCGGCATCAAATTCCAGCCGCCGCCGGTGACGGATCACGTCCCATATCGTCTCGCTGATAAAACGGCGGTCTGCCGAACCGATAAACCGACGCTCGCGAAAATAAGCATTGATGATGTGATCGGCCGGCTTTTGATCGGCAAATACCAGTTGCATCAATTCCAAAACCGCTTTACAGCGCGCTGCCGTCTGCATAGTATATTCCCCTAATCGTTGGCGCGAAAGCCGATCGCCACCAGATATTCCTCAGGCGACGCCTTGCGGCTGGCGTCGGGTTTGCAATGAGCCACTTTGGCAAAATTCTTTTTTACCTCAGCCAAAAAACCGGCTTCGGCACCGCCTTTAAATACCTTGGCAATGAAAATGCCGCCGTCTGCCAACACGTCTTTTGCAAAGTCATAAGCCAGTTCCACCAACGCAATGGTACGCAAATGATCGGTCTGTTGGTGGCCGATGGTGTTGGCGGCCATGTCGCTCATCACGATATCGGCTTTGCCGTCAAGCAACTTTTTCAATTTGTCGGCAGCGTCTTCGGCGGTGAAGTCCTGTTGAATCAACGTTGCGCCGGCAATCGGCTCCGTCGGCAGAATATCCAAACCGACCACCTGCCCGCTGCCTTTGTTGCGCATCACCGCAATCTGGGTCCATCCGCCGGGCGCACAGCCCAAATCGACAATCGTCTTGCCTTTGCCGAGAAAATGAAATTTTTCATCCAGCTGAATCAGTTTGAAAGCGGCGCGCGAACGATAGCCCAACCGTTTGGCCTCGCTGACGTACGGATCGTTCAACTGACGTTCCAACCAGCGGTTGGACGATTTTTTGCGATATTTTGCCGTTTTAACGCGAACGGTCAGGCTTCGCTTGCCGGTTACGCTTTTGGTCGAAAGGTTTTTTATCATTTTGCAACTCCATAATGATACCGTCTACCGCACTTTTCAATGAAGAAATCAAATGCGGGGCACCGAGGTCACGGTATATTTGCGAAAAAATAACACAACCGGCATGAAATATCTCGGAGCGAACCGGACCGATGTTCAGGTCTTCCGCCATTTCGGCGCAAGTCATGCCGTGAACTTTGGCAATCGCGCCGTCAAACTCCTCAATATTCATTTTCACTCCGTCGGCACGCGAACGGTTGTAACTTTCCCAGCCGCGGGCAATGTGAGTGAGCCGCAACGGAGTGCTGGAAGTGGCAACGAAACACAAATCATCGCGATATTTTTCCAACTCGGCCTCGGCGGCAAAACGGCGGCTGTAAGCGGAGATTTCTTCCGCCAGCCGCGCGGCATTGGATTTGTCATATTCGCGCAAGTCAAATTTTTCGGAAGCGTTGCGCGCACCCCACGGAATCGACACCGTATGTAAGATCCGGGGCACCGAACCCCGGGCAGCCAACGTAATTTCGGTCGAACCGCCGCCCAAATCATAAACGACCACATGCCCCGCCGGCTCTTGCCGGACATTGAGCAAAGCCCCTTTCAAATTGAGCACCGCTTCTTCGTAACCGTCGATGATTTCCAAATCAATGCCCGCGTGTTGTTTGATTTTTTTGACAAATTCCGGACCGTTCTCGGCCATCCGGCAAGCGGCGGTAGCAATTGCCCGATATTTCTCGACCCCATATTCATCCATGCTCATCTTGAAAGTGCAAAAACACTCAATTCCCCGTTTGACCGCTTCGTCGGTAAAACGGTTACGGGCGCTCATTCCTTCGCCGAGACGGGTTGCAATGGCGTTTTTATACAATGTTTTGCCGTTTTGATCGGCAATCAGCAGCCGACAGGAGTTGGTGCCGAGATCAATGGCTGCCAGAGCTGTTTTTTTCATCTTTGATTATCCTTTTGTTCTTATTGCGACGCATAAAACCGCGGCGCGTTTTTTTGCGATTGTGCATCATGTCCAGCAATATTCCTTCGCGAATGCCGCGATCGGCGACCGTCACGTCTTTCACCGGCCAAAAAGAACAAATTGCTTCGATAATGGCACAGCCGGCAATGGTCAAATCCGCTTTTTGCGGGCCGATACAGGGATGTTTTTTGCGCCCGTCATCGCCCATACGACGGATTTTTGACACCGCATGTTTCATATCCTGCGCCGTGATGCTGATGCCGTCGACAGCCGAGCGGTTATAATGTTGAAGATTCAGCTGAATGGCACCCAGTACCGTCACCGTGCCCGAAGTGCCGATAACCTGAATTTCGCCGTTGGCAATCGCCTCGCCGATTTTGTAACGCTCTTCAAAACTTTCCAGCAATTTGTGCGTACGATCCATAATGGTGTTGTAAGCCAAGTTGGTCATGTCTTTGTTGGGAAAAGCTTCCGAAACCGTAACGACGCCGTATGGCAGCGACACGAAACCTTCAATAAAGGCTTTGCCGCTGTTGGCAAGCCGTGCCAGCGAAATTTCGGTCGAACCGCCGCCGATATCAAAAACCAGTGCCCGTTTGACATTGCGTTTCAAAAGCGGCATACAGCCGATAACCGCCAGACGGGACTCTTCCTGCGAAGAAATAATTTCCAGATTGAGGCCGGTTTGTCGTTTGACGTCGCTCAAAAAATCCTTACAGTTTTTGGCCCGCCGACAAGCAGCGGTTGCCACAAAACGCGCCCGGAAAATCGGCGCATATTCGCTGATGATCTCCGAACATATCTTCAACGCCTTGATCGTGCGCCGGGTTGCTTCTCTGCCCAACTCGTTTTCTTTGATAATTCCCTCCCCCAAACGGGTGATGCGGGAAAAAGTTTCTATGATATGAAAAGATGTCGGTGTCGGAGAAGCAATAACCAAACGGCACGAATTGGTGCCCAAATCAATGGCGGCGTAGTTGCGAACAACATTTTCTTCTTTGCCGCCGCGACTGTATCTTTTAAATTTTTGCATTCTTCATATCAATCATTCTACCACAATTTTAAATTTTGCTTATTGTGTACGATTTTCGCTTTCAGAACAAGTGTTTTTTTAACAAAACGGCATTTTTTATTTCATTTTCATACAAACACCTACTTGGAAAGTACGGTCATTTTGAACTCCGGACGCAAAAACGGCGTAATTCTTAAAAATAAAAAAATACCGCTTCGGTTTCAGAAGCGGCACTTACAAATAAAATCCGGCTTATTCGGGATAGAGTTCTTCGCGGATAATTTTGCGCAATTCGTCAATCGGCGCCAGTTGTTTATTCTGATTTTGATAATGCCAGTACATCCAGCCGTTGCATGCCGGCGCATTTTGCGCCGCAGCCCCCATTTGGTGGATTGAACCGTTGCCGAAAGTCGAAATCAGCGTCCCGTCCGAACGGATCAGTGCCGAAACGTCGCCCTTGGCGTCAAAAAGCTTGTCACCGGCTTTCAGCAGGCCGCATTCGATAACGGCGCCGAAAGGTACGCGCGGCTGCCGCTTTTTCATGGCGTAACCAAGGCAGGCGTCGTTCTGAATCCGTGAAATTTCATTAATTCGCGCTTCGGCGCCTTTCACATACTGGGCATCGCGCTCAATGCCGATAAAATTGCGGCCGATTTTTTTCGCCACCGCTCCGGTGGTACCGGTGCCGAAAAAAGGATCCAAAACCGTATCGCCGACGTTGGAAGAAGACATCAAAACCCGGTACAACAGGGCTTCGGGTTTTTGGGTCGGGTGAAGTTTGCCTCCTTCTTCCGCCTTAAGACGTTCTTTTCCGGTACACAACGGCAACTGCCAGTCGCTGCGCATCTGCACGTCTTCGTTCATCGCCTTCATTGCTTCATAATTAAACGTATATTTTGACTTGGGGGTTTTGGCCGCCCAAATCAAAGTTTCGTGCGCGTTGGTAAACCGGGTTCCCTTAAAGTTAGGCATCGGGTTGGTCTTGTTCCAGATAATGTCATTCAAAATCCAAAAACCGAGATCTTGTAAAATATAGCCGACACGAAAGATGTTATGATACGATCCGATTACCCAGATGCTGCCGTCGTCTTTGAGAACCCGCCGCGCCGCGCTCATCCAGGCCCGGGTATATTCGTCATATTCTTTCAACGAGGCAAAACTGTCCCATTCTTCGTATACACCGTTAACGTTGGAATTGTCGGGACGCGTCAGAGCTTCCCCAAGCTGAAGATTGTACGGCGGATCGGCAAAGATCAGATCAACCGATTTTTCTTCCATCTGGTTCATAATCTTAACACAATCGTCATTGATTATCGTATTTAAGATCGTTTTGGTTTCAATACTCATTTATTTCACTTCATTATGGTCATTTGACAATGAAGGCAGTATGACAAAAAGAAGTTATAAAATTATTAACAAAAACCGATCCAAAATATTTTTTGGCTAGTTTTTCATTTTAGGCGCAAAAGCAACGGTTTCCGGCATTTTAAGAATTTTGAAAACAGGTTCTGACGTTTATAAAAACCGTATTTGTCAAAAATTTCGGCTTAATTTTTTCGTTGACGCTTCGGTCCGCAAAAGTTTTAAACAAAAAAAAGCTGCTCGTTTGAAACGAACAGCTTATAAAAGAACTAAAAAGAACAGTTCTTTTTAGTGAAGCTACGCAACGGCTAAGCCTCGAAGGAGAGAACTACGGCCGGCCTTGCAGGCAGCGGCAGCGACTTCCTGCGGAACGGTTTCGAACTTGCGGAGGTAGAGCACGGCGAGTTCCAGGTTGGTACACTTGAAGAGCTCGGGCAGTACCTCGGGCATGAGATCATGACCTTTGAGGTAAGCGGCTTTTTTATCGACGTTCTTGCCTCTGATTATTCCTAACTGTTCTGCGAGACGGGAATTTCCATTTCCGTTACGGGTTGCTTTATTCATCATAAGTTTTAAAATAATTAGTTATTACAAAAATAACTATCTCATATTTTAGACAAAAAGTCAACCCTAAAATTCACTTTTGTTTCATAAATTCTTTTATCGGTTTATAACTGCGTCGATGCTCCGGCGTAACGCCTTGTTTTTTCAGTCCTTCAATATGAGCAGCGGTACCGTAACCGGCGTTTTTTTCGAAACCGTATCCGGGATATCGCTCCCCCAACTCGCGCATCAGGCGGTCCCGATATACCTTTGCAACAATCGACGCTGCCGAAATTGACAACGAAAGTGAATCGCCTTTGATAACCGTTTGGCATGCACAAGGAAAAGCCGGCGGCGTGCGGTTGCCGTCGATTAACGCCGCAGACGGACAAACAGGCAGTTTTTCAACCGCCCGGCGCATTGCTAAAAAAGTCGCCTGCAAAATGTTTAACTCGTCAATTTCCTGCACCGAAGCTTCTCCGATACCGATTTGAAGATTTCCTGCCGCCTGCTCCTCGAAAAGTTTTAAGTAAAGCTTTTCTCTTTTGGCGGCCGAAAGCTTTTTAGAATCGTCCAAGCCGTTTAACAGTTCGTCGCACAAACAGCGATTTTTAATCACCACCGCACCGGCAACCACAGGCCCGGCCCACGGTCCCCGCCCGGCTTCATCTATTCCCGCCACTTCACAATCATATTTATTTTCAAAATAAAAATCAGGCATTTATCAAATCACATTTAAGTTTTTCATCAAGTTTAAACCGTTTACTTATACACTTTGAATTAAGCGGTTGTCAAGCCGTGACAACGATTTTGGATCAATCTGCGGCGATCGGCTCCCGTCAGAACGTAAAACAGCACCTTTCGGTGCTTGTTTACGTTGAAGAAGCTTTCTAATGAGCCATCGGTCGGGTCATATCCTGATCGTTATAATTGTTTTTGATTACATCGACAAAACGGCTGCCGGTATTTTTAACGTCTTGTGCATGACCGGCGGTTGTTTCCGAGGTTGAAGCAAACATATTGAGCGTTCTGTAATAAACGGTTTTCGGATGGATGCCGAAACCAAACCATGCAATTGCCAAACCAACGGCAACCAGTCCGATCAGATAGATTAACGTTTTCATGTTTTTCTCCTTTGTGTTTTTATTTTTTGTCCGCTTCGCTCAACCGCCGGCGCGCTCCGAGACGACGCGGCGCGTCGAAAACGACCGCCGCTTTTTTCACCAGCGCTTCGCTGATGCCGTCTTTGGCCAGCAAAAAGCGTTTGGCGGCTTTTTTACGATCAATATAGTAACGGGCTTTGTCAATTATATTCTCCTGCACAAAACCGTCAACCGGAATATCAATTTTGATATAACGGCTCAGGTTGCGCAGTTCAAACCTTCCGCTGTCGGGATTATAAATATAAAAACTGTACATCAGCGAACGCTGGCGGAAGTATTCGCGCCGTTCGACATCTTCGCCTTTGGCAATCGAATTGCGCGCTTCAATCAGCGGAAGATTGCCGACAAATTTCGGATAATGGCGTACGAGTTCGTTTTCAGTCCAATGCTTAAGCTTCAGATTAACCACAAATTCCATATTTTTGAGCAAGTTCTCGCGCACTTCCTGCGGACGGTCTTTCAATACTTCAAAGCACGGTTCTTTGCTCAAAAGCTCGTTCCAACCCTTGTTTTTCCAGTAGCGGCTCAAACGGAAAATCGTTACCGCCAAAGAAGCGCTTCGCTCGTCTTCCACCTGAATATTATAAAGATCCGCGCCATTCAAAGCCAGCGACTTTGGATGCAGGCTGCGATTTTCAACCAGAATTTTATTGCGCAAGTGATGAAACTCGTGAATAAAAATTCCGGCATAATCGTGACGGATTTTACGAATCTCGCGATAAGCGTGATACAAGGCGGTGTAGCGAATCAGAGCCTTATCCTTGAACATTTTGCGCAAAATATCTTCCAGCAGGACATCATCCGGTTTTTCTTTCAAAAACCACGATTTTTTGCGACGTACCTTTTCCTTAATGAACTTCTGTTCGATTTTTTTGACAATATTCCAATCATCGGATTGAAAAACATAGCAATTTTCGACCACAATGATTGATTTGTTGTTAAACATGCTGACATAGTTCTGAGTACGGGCGGGCGTAATGTCAACTTTGTAGGTAATATTATTCCATTTTACGAAATGCGAAAGGGTTTCCCTTTTGATCGATATGCCGACGCTTTTCAGCAAACGCGGCACCAAATCTTCCGGAATTTGAAAAGAATCGGTAATCAGTCCCGAAACTTCCCGCGGGGCGGCATGCAAAAAGCCGTTGTTGTAATTTGCGGGATTGACAACGACATCGTTGTCATAACTGTCCGAACGTTCCCGACCGTCTTCGGATTCAATAAAATACATCAGATCCTGAGTGGCGTGATAATCGATCACTTCTTCCAGGCGGGAAAAATTTTCAACAATATTTTGACGCAGCCCGTTTTTGGCGGCGTATTCCGCCGGGCTTTGGCGCGAAATCTTCTTCATTGTCGAATAAGCGTTGTATTTGCCAAACTCTTCATACGAGATCTCAGACAGCATATTGAGAATGGTGTTGCTGACGGAACCGTTAACAACGAAGAAATTTCCTCCTTTTCCTGCCACCACGTCCATTTGCTTCTCCCCCTGTTATTAGCTAAATTGTAATATAAAACCGGTTGTTTTGGCAACATAATTCTTGCACCGGGCGCAGCTTTTAACAAAACTTTTACACAACGGACCGCCCGCTTTTCCGTCAAATTTCCGACATAATATTGACAAACGACATGACCGATTCGGCGTTTTTTTCTCCTCTGCCGAACAACCTCCCGAAATTACGAACAAAACTCCGGATCTTGCAGAGCGGTAAGTTGACGAAATACAAAATAATCAAAAAAAATTTTGGCAATCGGGCATTAACATATTGAGGCAAAATTATTAATCGCTTTGAAATCGAAAACCGTAAAAAAGATTCTGTTCCACTCTCGGGATCGCCTTTATCAAAGAATCGGCAACCTAACGATTGTTGTATATAACTTTCGGTGCCGGTTGTATGAAAGTGAGATTTCCGCTATTCTGACAACGAGATCTAAATAACTAACAAGGAGAAAATTATGGAGTTTGCATTATTTCTCGCCGTTGTCGTCTTCTTTCTGTTGTTGACTTCGGTGGTCATTGTCCGGCAAGGATATGAATATACGGTGGAAAGTTTCGGCCGTTTTACCCGCACCCTTTCCCCGGGTCTGCACATCATTATTCCGATTGTCGAAAAAATCGGAGCAAAAATCAATCGGATGGAACAAGTTCTTGATGTACCTTCTCAAGACGTTATCACCAAAGACAATGCAACTGTCCGCGTGGACGGGGTTTTGTTCTTTCAGATCCAACAGGCTGCCAATGCCGCTTATCAGGTCAAAGATCTGAACGTTGCCATCTTAAATCTGATTATGACCAACATTCGTACCGTCATCGGCAGCATGGAAATTGACGAGCTGCTGTCTCAGCGCGATGCCATTAACCACAAACTGCTGGCGGTAGTCGACGAAGCGACCATACCGTGGGGCGTCAAGGTAACCCGGGTAGAGATCAAAGACATTACCCCGCCCGCCGATCTGATCAATTCGATGGCGCGCCAAATGAAAGCCGAGCGCGACAAACGTGCCAACATTCTCGAAGCCGAAGGATTTCGCCAGGCTGAAATTTTAAAAGCCGAAGGTGAGAAACAATCGGTCATTCTGGCTGCCGAAGCCCAAAAAGAAGCGGCATTCCGTGAAGCGGAAGCCCGCGAACGTCTCGCCCTCGCCGAAGCAAACGCCGCCAAAATGGTATCGGATGCCATTGCCGGCGGAAGTCCGCAATCGCTCAACTATTTTCTGGGACAAAAATATATCGAAGCCTTGCAGGGAATTGTCACCTCGCCCAATCAGAAATTGCTGATGATGCCGATGGATACGGCAAACGTGATGGGATCGATCGCCGGAATTGCGGAGATTGCCAAAGAAGTGCTGCAGGAAAAGAACACCGCCGCCAATCGCAAGTAAAGGAGAACAGCCATGAACTATATGGAATGGTTTTCACTCGGACTGGCGTTGGTCTTGCTGGAAGTGTTCGTCCCCGGCGTTTATCTGGTTTGGTTCGGACTGTCGGCATTTGCCACCGGAATACTCACCATTTACAACGACTTCGGCGCAATTGAGCAATCGGTCATTTTCGGTGCGTTTTCCGTTGTCTTTGCCGTTGCCGGCTGGTTTGTTTATGCCAAAGTCGTCAAACGCAGCACCGGCGCCGAAAAGTACAAATACCTTAACGATATGGCCGGCCAGCACATCGGCAAAACCTATTTGCTGGCAGAAGACGCTTCGGACGGCCGTTCTAAGGCTATTGTCAACGATACGGTTTGGATCGTTGAATGTGAAGACGGTTTGAAAAAAGGAGATCGGGTTAAAATAACCGGAGTTGAAAACGGCGTTATTCTCAAAGCCGTCAAATACCGGAGCACCGACTGAGTGTCCGTTTTCCTCATTTTGACCTTGGTCCGAAAAAGCCCCGGAAAAATCCGGGGCTTTTCCGTCATCACGCCTTATTTCTCTTCCGGCTGATAGTCAACGCCGTTGTAAGCGTCAATATAAATCCGGCGGATATCTTCCATCAGCGGATAAACCGGGTTGGCGCCGGTGCACTGGTCGTCAAAGGCCTTTTCAACCATATCGTCCAACTTGGCGTAGAAATCTTCTTCCTTAATCCCCCACTCCTTAATCGAGTGCGGAATTTCGATTTCTTCTTTCAGTTTGGAAACCGCAGCCAACAGATTCTCCAGTTTTTCATCATCATTTTTACCGCCCAGTTTCAGGTTGCCGGCAATCTGTCCGTAACGCTGTTTGGCGTTGGGGAATTTATATTGCGGGAAAACGGCCTGTTTGCGCGGACAGTCGGTGGCATTGTAACGAATCACCTGATTAAACAGCAATGCGTTGGCAATTCCGTGCGGAATATTGAAAGCGCCGCCCAGCTTATGTGCCATTGAGTGGCAAAGGCCAAGAAACGAGTTGGCAAAGGCCATTCCGGCAATCGTTGCCGCATGATGCACTTTTTCTCGCGCCACCGGATCGGCGGCACCGTTGTGATAAGCACGCGGCAAATAACGGAAAACCTGCTTAATTGCTTCCAACGCCGCCGAGTTGGTGAAATTGGTCGCCATGACCGAAACATAGGCTTCCACCGCATGGACCAACGCATCAAAACCCGATGCCGCCGTCAGCCCTTTCGGCATGTTGTCGACAAAGTTGGCGTCAATAATCGCCATGTTCGGCGTCAGGGCATAATCGGCAATCGCATATTTGACATGAGTTTCATCATCGGTGATGATCGCAAACGGCGTTACTTCCGATCCGGTGCCCGAAGTGGTCGGAATCGCGACCAACTGCGCTTTTTTACCCAACTCGGGAATAGAACATATCCGTTTGCGAATATCCATAAAACGCATTGATATATCTTCGAAATTGACTTCCGGATGTTCGTACATCAGCCAAATGATTTTGGCCGCGTCCATCGGCGAACCGCCGCCAAGGGCAATAAACACGTCCGGCTGATAAGGACGGACCATCGCCAGCGCTTCGTCAATGGTTGACAAGGTCGGATCGGGTTTGACGTCAAAGAAGATCTGATAGTCGATATCCATTTCTTCCAGCACCCGGGTCACATTGTTGACAATGCCGGAGTCAAACAGATAGCGGTCGGTAACGATAAAAGCGCGCTTTTTGCCTTCCAGTTCGCGCAGAGCCTGATCGACGGCGCCGCGTTTGAAATAAATTTTCGGAGGAACTCGGAACCACAACATATTTTCTCTCCTTTCGGCAACGGTTTTATAATTAAGCAAATGTTTGACGCCGACGTTTTCGCTGACGGAATTGCCGCCCCACGAACCACAGCCCAGCGTCAACGAGGGTTCAAGCTTAAAATTGAACAAATCGCCGATACCGCCTTGCGACGACGGCGAATTAATCAACAAACGTCCGGTCGGCAGTTTAGTGGCAAAAAAGTTGATTCGTTCCTGAGAACGACTGTCGGTATACAAAACCGAAGTGTGTCCCACACCTCCCAAATTGACCAGTTCTAACGCCATATCGGTTGCCTGTTCGAAATTGTCCGCTTTATACAAAGCCAAAATCGGGGACAGTTTTTCATGGGCAAACGGGTTGGCGCGATCGGTCGAAGTCTGTTCGCTGACCAGAACCTTGGCATGCGGCGGCACTTCAAAACCGGCCAGTTTGGCAATGGTGGCGGCGCTTTGTCCGACAATATCGGCATTAACCGTCATTTTCTCGGTAAGAATGATTTTTGACAACTGTTCGGCTTCTTGTTGATTGAGAATGTAAGCTCCCCGAAATTCCAACTCTTTTTTGACCTGATCGTAAACTTCTTTTACCGCAATCACCGACTGTTCGGAGGCGCAAATCATGCCGTTGTCAAAAGTTTTGGACATCAGAATGTAAGAAACGGCCATTTCGACATCGGCAGTTTCGTCAATCACCGCCGGCGTGTTGCCTGCGCCGACGCCGAGCGCCGGTTTGCCGCTGGAATAAGCCGCTTTGACCATCCCCGGACCGCCGGTGGCCAAAATAGAATCAATCAAAGGATGTGTCATCAAGAGATTGGAAAGTTCCAGCGTCGGTTCATCAATCCAGGCAATAATGTCCTTCGGCGCCCCTGCCGCCACAGCGGCGTCACGAATCAGACGTGCTGCCGCAATGGTGGACTTTTTGGCGCGCGGATGAGGCGAAAAAATAATGGCATTGCGGGTTTTTAAACAGATCAGCGACTTAAAAACGGCGGTAGAAGTCGGGTTGGTGGTCGGCACGACCCCGGCAATCACACCCAGCGGTTCGGCAACGATTTTGATGCCGTTGGTGCGGTCTGCCTTGATAACGCCGCAGGTTTTTTCGTTTTTATATTTGTTATAAATATATTCGGAAGCAAAATGGTTTTTGATTATTTTGTCTTCCACAATGCCCATTCCGGTATCTTCCACCGCCATTTTGGCCAGCGGAATCCGCGCTTTGTCGGCGGCGGCGGCAGCAGCTTGAAAAATGGCGTTCACCTGTTCCTGCGAAAAGGTTGCAAATTCTTTTTGCGCCCGTTTGACCCGGACAATCAAATTTTCCAGCGCCTCGGCCGTGTCAACGATTTCAACCGGCTGATCCGGCACGGTTTCCTTATTTTGGTTAGCCTTATCCATTGTTATCTCCCTTTTGGTTTTATCGGGGCAGGATGATACAGGCAATTCGTAACTTTTTTGTTAACTTTGCACACTATACTCGTGCCGGCGGTTCCGACAAACACAAAAAACCGCCAAACGGCGGTTTTTTAAGTGGTGCTCGGGGACGGGATCGTTCTTGCTTATAAGCTCTGCCCTCCGGGCAATCGCTAACGCGCTGCGGTCACTTGTCTTGTAACTTTTGCCAACTTCGCTGCCGCTCGTTCGCAAAATAACAAGACTTCGCCTGTCGTCGAAAAAACTTCCGCCGGAAGTTTTTTTCTTTCTCCAGCGCCTCCACGCTCGTGCCGGCGGTTCCGACAAACACAAAAAACCGCCAAACGGCGGTTTTTTAAGTGGTGCTCGGGGACGGGATCGAACCGCCGACACGAGGATTTTCAGTCCTCTGCTCTACCAACTGAGCTACCCGAGCATGGATAACGAAAAAGTTTATAATAGATATTTTTTTTATTGTCCAGCATATTTTTACGATTTTCGTAAATTTTTTATATTTTTTTACAAAACCCCACAAATACAACAAATTGCAATCGGCAGGAACCAAGATTACGCTTCACGGGCAACCGTTATTCGTAGAAGGAACCGCTCCGGGCCGCCTTGCGCGCCAGAAGACAAATTTGTTTATAAACCTCTTTGCCGTTTTTGGTCATTTGATCGAACAATTCCCGACTGGCAGCATCGGTTGCCGCAAGCTGCTCCACCGACGGCAGCCGAGGCGATGCTTCCAGGGCGTTGCGAAGGCCGTTTATGAGGATTTTTGCCGACAAAGCCGTCAGAGCCTGTCCTTCGCGGCTCATTTCCGGCAACGGATGGCAGCCCCAGAAATTATGCTGTTCATATTCGCTCCCCATACTGCCGGTCAAAAAAATGTTTCCCTGCCGGTCCGGAAAATAGCTGAGCGGGATCGGCTTTTCCCGATTTAACGCCCGCAGCGACTTTTCAAATAAATTATAATGGTTCACTTCGTAATCGGCGGCAGAACCAAACGAGATAAACGTCGAACGCGATTCACCGAGCGGGCAATACGGAGATTGAGCCAGCACCAGCATCTGTTTTTGAATCAAACGGCGTTCTTCGGCATCGTATCCGAGCAGCTCCGCTTCCGACTGCATCATCTGTTCCAGTTTTAAGGCCGTATAAGCGCCGTGACAATGAGCAACAATCGTCAGCTTCCGAACATTGTCGGCCGCTTTATCGCCGTCAATCCGGGTCCCGTCGGCATCGGTCAGACGCGGCTTGACGACGGCATCAAAAATCTTTCGGACATAGGCCGGATTGACAGAATCAGGATCGATCGGCCTCTTAAGCTCTATTTTTCGGCGATGTTCCCGAAACAGCTGAGTCCGGGCATCATTCTCATTCATATATTCGCCAAAATCATATACCGCCCCGTAAACTTTGACCAGATCTTCGAGACCGTTTTCTTCCAGCAGCCGGTATATATCCCCCATATAACCGTTAGCCGCCTTTTCGTTTCGCACGCCGTCACCGCCCAGCACCAACACGCAGGTTTCGGTTCTGTCAATACAATCGGCCTTATACCAGCCGAATTTGTTTTGTTCGTTTTTTTCGCCGCGCCTTCCCAGCAAAACACGGCTGACCAGCTGATCCCGCTGATTAAGAAGCCGCCATGCAATTTTGCGTGACGAAAGATTGTTGGCCGGGTTTTCCAGCCCCAGACGAAGAAAAGCTTCCAATCTTTGTTTTTGATCCTCGCACACCGGCAACAAAGTCTCTCCGACGCTTTTATACGCCTGAGAAAGCGAAAAAGGCGTGTTTTGCGGCAGCGTAACATATTTTTCCATTACGGTTAAACAACGATCGTAAATTCCGGCATCAAAAGCCGCCATTTTCCCCAAATTACGATATAAAGCACCGTACAGTTCGGGCTCGCTACCCGCTCCGGCTTCCAAAAGCCCGAAAATTTGTTCCTTTAATTGAGGGTGAACCGAATAAATTTTACCCAAAGCACCATATAATTTGCGGCTCAGCGGCCTCTTCTCCGCGTCATCGGCAAAAACTTGTTCCAACATCGCGGACGCCGGTGCCGGCTCGGCGTTAACAACTGCCGCCGCCAGTGCCGAAGCACATGCATTCATTCCGTTATCATCAACATTCAATGCTTCTTGCAACAATTTCGGAAACACAGCCGAACAGAGATCCGGCCGCGATTTGAGCAAATCCGGCAGTGTATAAAAAGCAAAACGCGGATTTTTGACAAATAATCGGTTGAAACTTTCCATGATCTCGGCAGAATTGAGTTGCAAAGCCGCCGTATTAAAAACTTTTGCCGCCGTCGGCTGAACATCGGCGTTAAAACCGCGGTCGGCAACCGTCCCCACCACAATCGGCAAAACATACGAAGACAAATCGGGAAATTCTTTTACCACTTCGGCAAGAATTTCGTACTGACTTAAAAAGTCTTCAAACGTGCGGTCCGCGCTTTCGGAAATATTCAGTAAATGTTCATAAGCTTTGCTCTTCAGCATTTTTATCCCGCCTGTGGTGATTTTTGGATTATGTTAGCATAATTGTTTAATTTTGTCTATTTCTATATTTCATTTAAAAAGAAAGTCCTTCAACCCTAAGGTTGAAGGACTTTCTTTCCGTGTAAGCTTTCAGTTAATAAAGCTCAAGAGCTTCCCGCGGGGTTGCAAAGCTTCCGCGCATCAGCCTGTTTTTGATCTCGGGGTTGAAGATATATTCCCCCTCAACCGTATACACCGAACTGATGTTGATCGCTCTGTACGAGAACATCGGGAAATCGAGCAGATCCCGAATTGCCAGATCACCGTTCCACAACAGACGCAGAATATAAAAATACTGTTTGGGTTCGTCTCCGGTCTCGCGGACAGAACCGTCGGACTTTTGCAGCAACAGCCATTCGCCTGCGCCCGCCAAGTCTCCCTCGTTTACTTTCCTGAGGAAAGTCGAACGGGCAAAACCGTATTTTCCCATCCGCATCGCTGCCAGAGTGACCACCGCCATTTGCTGAGGGCTCAGTCGCACTTCCGGGTTCAGATTGTCGGTTACCAACGGCTTCCAGTCTTCGGCAACAACCTTGACCGCCTTTTCGTAGGTCAGACCGTCGAAATCGTATTTTTCTACCGGCTGATTGTTGATGAACTTGAATCCGACCAATGCACGGGGGCACTCGCCGGAAACTTCTCTCTGCACACCGTCAAGATAAGCACGGGCAACGATAACTTCGTCAAAGGCCCGGTCATAGACAACGGCAGGTTCATCCGTCAACGTTTCGGGCGCCGAGGAGCAGCTTCTCCACAAAGCGAACAACGCCACCAGAAGCGCCAGCGCCAGCACGATCCACATCGCGCGGTCGTGCTGACGTTGAGACGTTTGCGGTTCGGCTGTTTCGGGCCGGGCGTTTTTCGGCGCCGATTTGCGTTCAAATCGGGCTCGAAGCCACATCCACAGGGCCGTCAACCCAACGGCAAGCCAGAAGAAAACCGGTTTGAGAACATGCTTGGCCACCCATACCAGCCCTGCCCACAGTCCTTTTCCGAGATAGAAAAGAAGGATGAACGGGAGAGCAATCAGCAGGCCCAGCAATTTGACCAACAACAGGAGATTGTAACGCATGGTCACCTCTCCTTTCCACCATTTACCGGCGTCTTTAACTGAAAAGATTCCTTTCATAAAGCAATTTTTTTATGTGATTTAAAATGTATTATCCGGTATCAAAAAGCATTTTTGCATTGAGACAGGCTTTCAATCAATCATAAAAACCGGTGCATCGAAGCACGCGAAAAAATTTATGAAATTTCGGCTTGAATAATAGGACACAATACTTTTTTATACTGAAAGCAAGTATAATATATATTGTTCGGCAGGTCAATCAAAAAATTTGTCTAATTTTTGACAGATATGTAAAAACGGAAAATTAACGACGGTGTTTTTCACTACTCGTCTGCTTCCGCATCTTTCTGACGACGTTCGCTCTCGTATTTGCGGCACAATTCCCATTCATTGCCGTAATTGGTCATGTTGTCGAGTTTTTTCTGTTCATTGTCCAACACTTGGCGGTACATGTTCAAAATCGGTTCCAGCCGTGCATGATAATATTTCATCAACTGCATTGCCCCTTCCTGAGCCTGTTCGGGAGAAGCGACTTTTACCGCTTTGACGTCACGCACGGCCTGCTGCAGTTCGTTGCTGATCAGCGGCAGAAAATATTCCAGCACCAGTTTGTTGATTCGCTGATGTACCTGTTCGTGGCGGATTACGACCGAAAAACGGCAGCTGTCTTTGTCCAAATCTTTGGAAACAAAAATCTCCGGCTGGCTGTAACCGAAGAAGAACTCCACTTCCGCCGGCAAAACACAGGTGGCGTTATCGTCAAGCTGACGAACGGTATAACGCAACAGACGGAAGGAAATGCGCGGTCCCGCCACCGCCAAACCGTCGGCAAAAAATCCTTTTTCTTTCAGGTGCGCTCTGGAAGTTATTTCCGAAGTCGTCAGATTAAAATCGTGTACCAATTGCCCGTAAGAGGTTTTAAAAGTTACGGCCGGCATCGGATTGAGCGAATGGCAGGAAACAAATTCGCCGTAACTCCACGCGGCGGCCCGGTTTGCGTCCAGCAAGACAAAAAGCAGCAGATAAAAAAAGCGTTTCATTTCTTATTCCAGTTTGTTTTGATAATAATATGTTTACCATTAATTCGTTAATATAAATTTAGTATCTTTGCAGTTGGGAGAGTAAAAATGAAAAAATGGATATTTTGGGCGGCCGGTCTTGTTTTTTCTTTTGCCTGTCGTGCCGAACAGACAATCTCGGAAGAAGAATATGCCCGACAGGGGACCGATGCCGCGACTGCTCTGCTGGCAAAGTTTGACGCCATGGAAAAACCGAAATTCCAACAGGCTTATGACGATTATTTAAAAGATTTGGAAATCATCGCCGAAACCGGCCGGGCAGCCGACAATCAGGAACTGTACAAAGACCTGCTGGAGATGAACAGCGAAGAAGAAGTCGTTTATTCCCACACCAAAGGCAGTATTCGCACCGGCTTTGGCAAACTGATGCGCAAGCGCCGTTAAAATTTCTTATATCTGCACATTCTAAAATAAATAAAAATGACTGTTTTTCGCTGTTTTTGGGGTATTTTTAGCAAAAAATAGCCGATTTTTGAATATTTTTGTTGTTTTATGAAACACATTGGGGTACAAACGAGTGTCTAGTATTAATCTTTACAGAGAGAAATTAAATGTCTGATCCTTTGGATACCAAAATTGTTAGCAGATTGGCCGCCATTTTGAAAGTAAACGACTTGGCGGAGTTGGAATATGAAACCGAAACTTGCCGAATCTCCTTAATCAGATCGCATGCGCCGGTTCCCGCCGCTGCACCGATGCCGTTTGCACCGGCTGCCGCTCCCGTTCCCGCACCTGCTGCCGCGCCTGCAGCTGCTCCCGTTGCCGCACCGGCTGCCGACAGCGCCGCCGACCTTTCCAAGCTTCCGGGATGCGTCAAATCGCCGATGGTCGGCGTGGTTTATCTTTCCAGCGATCCCAACACGCCCAACTATGTCAAAATCGGCGACAGTGTCACTCAGGGCGATACGGTTTGCCTGATCGAAGCGATGAAAACTTTCAATCCGGTCAAGGCACAGGTTTCCGGCAAAGTAACCAAAATTCTGGTCGAAAGCGGCGATCCGGTTGAATACGGCGAACCTTTGATCGTGATTGAATAGCAACTATTGCAGGAAAATATCATGTTTGAAAAAGTTTTAATTGCCAACCGCGGCGAAATTGCTTTACGAATCCACCGTGCCTGTCGCGAAATGGGGATTCGTACGGTGGCTGTCCATTCGGAAGCCGACGCCAACGCCATGCACGTGCGGCTGGCTGACGAAGCGGTTTGTATCGGGCCGGCCCGTTCGGTCGATTCTTATCTTAACAAATCCGCCATCATTTCGGCGGCGCTGGTCACCGGCGCCGACGCCATTCATCCCGGTTTCGGTTTTCTTTCCGAAAATGCGGATTTTGCCGAAATGGTTGAAGAACACGGCATTACGTTCATCGGTCCCAGCGCCGCTCAAATGCGCAAGATGGGCGACAAAATCACCGCCCGACAGGCCGCTGTCGAAGCCGGCATCCCGGTAACGCCGGGTTCGCCTTCGTTGGATACTCTCGAAGACGCTGAAAAGTGGGCACATGAAATCGGCTATCCGATCATTATCAAAGCCAAAGACGGCGGCGGCGGCAAAGGCATGAAAGTTGCGTTCGGCGACGATGATCTCAAAGAAGCCTATACCATGGCCCGCGCCGAAGCAAAAGCCGCTTTTCCGACCGATGTCGTTTATATGGAAAAATATTTGCAAAAACCGCGTCATATAGAAATGCAGGTTTTGGCCGACAAATACGGAAACGTGGTTCACCTCGGCGAACGCGATTGTTCTATTCAGCGCAACAACCAAAAAGTAATCGAAGAATCGCCTTCCCCGGCCCTCAATCAGGCTCAACGGGAAGAAATCGGAGAAATTGTCCGCAAAGCAATTGCCAAAATCGGTTATTTCAATGCCGGAACACTCGAGTTTCTGTATGAAGACGGAAAATTTTACTTTATGGAAATGAATACCCGTTTACAGGTAGAACATCCGGTAACCGAAGCCGTCAGCGGCATTGACCTTGTTCGCGAACAAATAAGAATCGCCAGCGGCGCCGCTCTCGGGTATGAACAAAAGGACATCAAGTTCAGCGGTCATGCCATTGAGTGCCGTATCAATGCCGAAAATCCGGAAACATTCACCCCCTGCCCCGGCAAAATCACCGAATGGCATGCTCCCGGCGGTTTGGGTGTACGGGTTGATTCGGAAATCTATTCGGGATATGCGATCCCGCCGTTTTATGACAGCATGATTGCCAAGCTGATTGTTCACGCACCGACGCGCAACGCCGCGATCATGCGGATGCGCCGGGCACTGGAAGAATTTGTCATTGAAGGCGTTCAAACGACAATTCCGCTGCATCAGCAAATCATTTCCCAGCAGGAATATATTGACGGCATGTACAATATTCACTGGCTGGAACATTACATGAAAGACAAGCTGAGTCAAAAATAATATTTTTGCTAAAACGAAAATCGAAAAAAGGCGCTGCACAGCGCCTTTTTTCATATCCAAAGCAGAAAACTTTATATAAAAACGTATCAAAAAAAGGATCGTTTTTTTGCTATGGCCGAACGCCGATAACAAATTTTGCAGAAAATAAATAAAATTGTTGATTTCAAATAACTTACAATTGATTTTTAAAAAATTTCAACCTACACTTAAGGCGTATCAAAAAACGATCGTTTAAATGCATTTAATTAAGGATTGTGTAAATGACTAAGCATACTTCTTGGGCAATAGCCTTAACGGCGACCACTTTTTTGAGCGCGCCGACCGTTGCCGCCTCTCTAACCCCGACTTTGGAAGAAAACAGCGTATTTTCCTATTCCGAAGGGTCAGAAAACGACTATAACTTCACATTACAGGAACCGGATACGGACGGTAAGCTGACGACTAAGTATTACAAAATCGATCTGAAACCGGAAGCTTTCGCAACATCGAAAAATATCACGTGGTCTCCGGCCGAAGAGAGTCAAAAAGACGATGCCGACGTGGTTGCGGTTCAACTGCCGAACGATCAAACAAAGTATTTCAAATATACCTATATTCAGATTGCCGCCCCCGAAACAATAACTAAACCCGAGTTGGTACTACCGACGATTACCGATCCGTCTGCAGAAAAAACTCATCAACCGGGCGGTGTTGCCGTCAACAATGCAGCCGGCAACGATTGGGGCGATATCAAAAATAAACTTTTCAAAGACAACCGGGTCAGCGGAGAGTTGACTAACGTTCAGGATGACTACAAATACCTATATGTTGAAGGCGGCGCAATTTACAATGACGGTACCATTGATAATGTTGAGGCTGACTTTATGAATAACTCGGCAAATGTAACCGCAGCAGGCCGAGCCAAAGATTTTGCCGAAGGCGGTGCTGTTTATAACAGCGGCTCAATGAACAAAATCAGCGGCAACTTTATCGGTAATTACACTTCCGGTTCCTATGCCTACGGCGGTGCTGTTTATAACCATAATCAGGGAACTATCGGAAACATCAGCGGCAACTTCATCGGCAATTATGCTAAAAATCTTGGCTATTCAGCCTATGTCAGGGGTGGCGCAATTTATAACATGGGAACAATTGAAACCCACGTTGGCGATTTTATCGGCAATTATGTTCAATATTCTAAGGCTAATTCTTCCGTCGAAGGCGGCGCTGTTTATAACAGCGGCTCAATGAACAAAATCAGCGGCAACTTCATTGGCAATTATGCTTCCGGTTCCTATGCTGATGGCGGCGCCATTTTTAACGACGGCATAATCGACAATATTACCGGAGATTTTATCAATAACCGCACCGGTGCTTACGGCGGCGCTGTTATGAACGGTAATTTCGGAGAGGGGACAACGAAGGGCACCATCCGCAACATCACCGGTGACTTCATCGGCAACCACTCTGATACTCACAGCGGCGCTATTTATAATCACGGTACCATTAACGATATCCGCGGGGACTTTATCGGTAACTCTGCCAAGCTCGACGGTGGCGCCCTTGACAGTCCCGGCACTGTCGGCACCATTACCGGAAATTTTATCGCTAACTCTGCCGGACGTGACGGCGGCGCGTTTGTAAACGGTGGTTATACCGGCAATATCCGCCACATCACCGGCGATTTTATCGGTAACTCTGCCGGCGGCAGCGGCGGCGCGATTTATAATACCGGAACGATAGAGCATATTACCGGCGATTTTATCGGTAATCATACGCAGGGTAACCGTTATATTGACGGCGGCGCGATTTATAATGCCGGCAACGGCAACATTACCGGGAACTTCCTAAACAATTATGCCCATATTGTTTCCGGAACCGTGACAGCCGCCGGTGGAGCCGTACGGACTTTTAAAAATCTGACTTTTACGTCCGGTTCAGACGTACATTTCATGTCGGGAAATTACACGCTGGATCCGACCCGCGGCAAGATTTATAATGCTCTGTCTGCAAAAAATTCTCCGTTCATATTCTTTAGCACCGGCAGCGGCGGCGCCTGGGTAATTAATGACAATCTGGAGAGCGGCAACTACGTTTTCCAGGGCAACGATACCATTGATGCCGATACCGGTACCACCACTCAGTATGTGGCAATGAACAACGATATCGTCAATGCCGCCAATGTTAAGGTTGAAGGTACGACCTTGCGTTTTGACGCTTTTCAGCACGAAGACCAAACCGCCAAGAACTGGGACGGCAAAGGGGCGTTTGTCGCCGCGTTGAACGAAGACGGCACCGCTAACCGTGACGCTGCCGCGGTCACCAATCTATCGCTTAACAAAGGTGTGTTTGACATTGCCAACGGCTATCTGGAAACCGTCAAGCTGAAAAGCTATTCGGCAACCGACAGTTTCCTGCATATCGATGTTGACGTGGAGAACATGAAAGCGGACGAACTTCATATTGCCGGCAACGTTGAAGGGGTGACCAAGATGATTGTTCACGCTTCGTCCGATGCTGACATTCGTAACCGTGGACAAATCCTGTTTGCGCAATCGGAGAACGACACAAAAGGTAACGCAGGTTCTTTCGTCGTTTCGCGCGTTTATAAGAGTCCGTATTTATTTGAAGTTAAATACGATCAGATTGCCGACAACAGCAACAAATGGTACTTTGAGATGAACGATCAGCCGAATGAAGAACCGAAGGAACCCGAGAAACCCGATGTTCCTGACGTTCCCGATGTTCCTGACGTTCCCGATGTTCCGACACCGCCGACCCCGGAACTGCCGGACATTCCGTCAATCAAACCGCAGCCGTTGCCGGGCAGCGATCGTCCGGTAGCGCCGGAAGTCATCGGCGCCGAATCTCTGCCGGCGGCCGGTTTGGCTCAGACCACAAATATGATCTACAACATCATGCAGAAGGTTTCTTCAAACCGTTTCTACTGTCCGGGCTGCGGCTTCTATGACTACTACTGGAACGGCGAAACCTTCCACAATCTGTGGGCCAATGCGGTTTACAATACCCTTCGCATCAAGACGCCGACCGATATCGACGCCGAGGTCTGGGGTTTAGAGGCCGGCGGCGACCTGCAACATGATCCCAACAACAAACTGGGCCTGTTCCTGTCTTACCGCAAGGGTAACTATGACATGAACGGCGACGGCAAGTATCATTACT
>CAJTLY010000001.1:0-36982 GCA_910577095.1 uncultured Alphaproteobacteria bacterium | reverse complement strand
GGCTTCACCGAACAACTGTCGGCTTACGGCTGGGCGAACCACACCTTCGGCGACGACTACAAAGCGTCGACCTTCGGTTTGGGTTTAAGTTACAGTTGGTAAAACAGCCGAAACGCAAATAAAAGAACACCCCCGAAAATCGGGGGTGTTGTTTTAAATTCCAAAGCGCTGTTTTATATAATCGTTGATTTCTGCACGCATCTTTTTATTCAGTTGTAAATCGTTATGAAAGCGCTGCAAGGTATCAAACATTTTTTCCACCAAATTAAGTTTGCGGCAAAAGAACATCGAAGCGCGGTAGTTGATGTCATAAAGCCACCCGATATAACTCAGCATATAATCTGCCTGAGTTTTGATTTCCGTCACCAGCAGCGGCCGATGGTGCCAAAAGTTTTCCAACAGCCCGGGAGAGATTCGCTGCCGTTTGTCTTCCACCTGTTCCGGTGTCGGCACAAACAAAGGAATCAGCATTTTGTCGTCATTCATAATCAGGTTAAAGTTGGCGATTTTGTCAGCGTCGCGAATCGCAAAAATAATTTTTTCGACTTGTTCTTTTAGTTGCGGATCAACAATGTTCCGATATTCGGGATCGGCATAAAAGTCTTCGATCAGATGACCGTGATGCTTGATCGGCAAAGTAATCAGAATATTGTCGTATTCTGGTATCCGCCGCAGTTTTTCACACCCCATGAGGCTGTGATCGCCGGGTTGGCGGTTGCCGAGAAAAAGTTCGCGAATTTCGTCAAAACGGGCAATATCATGCAATAAAACCGCCGTTTTAACGGTGTCGACGAATTCTTGCGGCCGGTTGTCAAACCACGGCTCATGCCTGATAATATAATTACCTGCCCCCAGGACCTGCAGCGAATGACGAATTTTTTCGTCGGCATATTCGGCATAATAAGGCGAATCTTTCACCACCGGATAATTTTTATGATATTCTTCCCATAATAAGTTTTTTGCTTTTTTCAACATGACCGGTGCTCCTGATTATTTTTCTTGATTGTAAGACATTTAGGTTATTTTTCGGTTAAACGTGAAAAAAGTTCTTGCCAAAAGAACAGAATTCGAACATTGTAGTTTTCATCGGATAAGTTTTAACGACGGTTTGCAATCAACCGCAAATTGTCGGATATTAAGAATAAACAGAAACAATAAACAGGAAAGTATGCAATATGGAAAAAGATAAAGCGCTTGATGCTGCCCTGACCCAGATTGAAAGAACCTTCGGCAAAGGTTCGATCATGCGGCTCGGACAAAACACCAACATCGATATCGAAGCCATTTCCACCGGTTCGCTCGGAACCGACATCGCTTTGGGAATCGGCGGCCTGCCCAAGGGGCGGATTATCGAAATCTACGGACCGGAAAGCTCCGGTAAAACCACTTTTGCTTTGAGCGTAGTTGCACAGGCCCAGAAAAAAGGCGGCATCTGCGCATTTGTCGACGCCGAACATGCCCTTGATCCGTCTTACGCCAAAAAAATCGGCGTAGACATCGAAAATCTGCTGGTGTCACAACCGGACTCGGGTGAACAGGCTCTTGAAATCGCCGATACGCTGGTCCGTTCCGGCGCCATTGACGTTTTGGTGGTCGACTCTGTCGCCGCCCTGGTACCAAAGGCCGAACTCGAAGGCGAAATGGGAGACTCCCACATGGGCTTGCAGGCACGCTTAATGAGTCAGGCGCTGCGCAAACTCACGTCGACGGTTTCGCGCTCCAACACACTGATTATCTTTATTAACCAAATTCGTATGAAAATCGGCGTCATGTTCGGAAGTCCCGAAACCACGACCGGCGGCAACGCCCTCAAATTTTACGCCTCGGTACGTTTGGACATCCGCCGCGTCGGCGCCATCAAGGACAAAGACGAAGTAATCGGCAGCCAAACCAGAGTGAAAATCGTCAAAAACAAAGTTGCGCCTCCGTTCAAGACGGTGGATTTTGACATTATGTACGGCGAAGGCATTTCCAAAACCGGCGAACTGATTGATCTGGGCGTCAAGGCCGGGCTGGTTGAGAAGTCGGGCGCATGGTTCTCCTACAAGGGCGAGAAACTCGGTCAGGGCCGCGAAAACGCCAAAATCTTTCTGCGTGATCATCCGGAAATCGCCGATGAAATCGAAAATAAAATTAGGGCCGATGCCGGACATCTGACCGTGGAAATGATGGGAGACGACGAAGGCGAAGAAGCCGGAGACAACTAATTCTTCCATTTGCCCCACAAATAAACAACGCCCCGGAAAATCCGGGGTTTTGTTTGTCTAATGTGCGTCTTTTCTTTCACCCGCCGGCAGCGACGACAAAGATACAAAAAATCCGCTGATTTTTTTCTCAAACAGTTGACAACGATGCTAAAAGTTGTATTTCTGCTACGGTTTAAAATCAGGAGAAAAAGAAAGAAGACTCGTTATGCAGACTATCTGGAAGAATTTTAAGAAATATTACGGCAAAAAATTTGCTCCCAAAATTTACGAAGTATTAAAATTGGGATATGACCTCGAGAAATTTCGCCGCGACTGTATTTCCGGAATAACCGTCGCCGTCATTTCAATTCCGCTGGCAATGGCTCTGGCCATTGCTTCCGGCGTCACGCCGGCACAAGGACTGTACACCGCCATCGTTGCCGGTTTTTTTATTGCCCTGCTCGGCGGAAGCCGTTATCAGATTGGCGGCCCGACCGGCGCATTTGTGGTTGTCATCTTCAATGTGATGCAGAACTACGGCTATAACGGGCTTGCGGCAACCATGCTGATTGCCGGCGTGGTTCTGGTTATCAGCGGCTATCTGCGTTTGGGGTCGTATATTAAATATATTCCCTACCCGGTTGTCGTCGGTTTTACGGCCGGGATCGGCCTGTTGCTGATTTCTACCCAAATCAAAGACCTGCTGGGCTTGAAGATCGACAATGTACCGGCAGAATTTTTGCCCAAATGGGAGAGCTATTTTGCCAACCTCAGTTCTTTCAGCGGCATTTCGCTGACAATTTCCATACTGTCGCTGACAACGATTTTGTATCTGCAAATTAAAAAACCGAAACTCCCGGCCTATCTGATTTGCGTGGCCGGAGCAACTTTACTGGTGGCCGTTGCCGGACTGAACATCGACACCATCGGCAACAAATTCGGCGGCATCCCTCATTTTCTGCCGGCACCGCATATGCCCGAGCTTTCGGTCGCTTTGCTCTTAAAAGTTTTGCCCAGCGGTTTAACAATCGCTTTTCTGGCCGGTGTGGAATCTTTGCTCAGCGCAACCGTAGTCGACGGCATGAGCGGCGACAACCACAATTCCAACGCCGAACTGATCGGCGAAGGCGTTGCCAACATTTTCAGCATGTTTTTCGGCGGCGTTCCGGCAACCGGCGCTATCGCCCGCACGGCTGCAAACTTTAAGTCCAAAGCTTATTCTCCGGTTTCCGGCATTATGCAGTCTGTATTTTTGCTGTTGTTTATGCTGTTGCTTTCACCGACGGTTAAATACATCCCGCTGGCCTGCTTATCGGTCATTTTGATACTCATCGGCTGGAATATGATGGGCTTGCAGAAAATATTCCGACTGTTGCAAGGGCCGCGCGGCGACCGTTATACCCTGATCGTAACTTTGCTGTTGACGGTTCTGGTCGATCTCAATACCGCTATCAGTGTCGGCTTTATCATGGCCAGCGTTATCTTTATGCATCGCATGAGTCGGGAGATTGAGATAGAAACCGACGAACAGGTTCTGGAAGAAGACGGCGGCGGCCGCGATCTGACGCAGGTTCTGCACGAAAAGGGCGTTATGTCGCTTCGGCTGTCGGGACCGTTGTTTTTCGGCGGCGCGTCTCAGGTATCGCATTTCTTTCGCAAAATCAACGAAGCGCCCAAGGTTTTGATTTTGCGCATGGGTTATGTTCCGGTGGTCGATGCAACCGGCGCCAATATCATTATCGAATTTATCAAAAAGATAAAGAAATACGATACAAAAATCATTCTTTCCAACGTCAAAAAGCAACCCCGGCGCGTTTTGCATAATGCGTTTCTTAAAGAAGGGCTCGATTTTCATACCATTTCGACCGCTTCCACTTTTCAGAACGCACTGAAAATGACCCGCCGTTATTTAAAAACCAAAGAAGAAAAACAACGATCGGAAAACAAAGAATAAAACGCTTCGGCAACAAACCCGGCTCACTGCCGGGTTTGTTGGCAGCGAAAACAAAATTTGTTCTCCGGCTCCATGAAAGAAAAAGCTTGCATTATAAAAAAACACCTCTATAGTGCTTTTCAGGTATGCTTTATAGCTCTTCTTTATTTCTTCAGTCGGATTTGGTGCAAGAGTTACTGCAAACAAAGCGTTGCAGCAGGATACTTATGCGGAATTTCCCGCTCCATTCAGACTTTTAGAAAGAAGGACTTTCATACGATGAACAATTTTAACGACTTGGGTTTGCCTGAGCAGATTTTAGGCACCCTTAACAAAATTAACTTTACCTGCCCTACCCCGATTCAGGAAAAGGCCATTCCGGCAGCTCTGGCCGGTCATGATATTCTCGGTTCGGCGCAAACCGGCACCGGCAAAACCGCAGCTTTCGCCATTCCGATGATTTGTCACCTGATGAAAAACGAATCTTCGTCGGCGCTTATTTTGCTGCCGACCAGAGAACTGGCGCAACAAGTGGAAGAAGCCGCTAATAAGATGACCGGCAGCAACAGCAATATTAAAACCGTGTTGTTGATCGGCGGCGAGCCGATCGGCAAACAGCTGCAACAACTGCGCCGCAATCCGCGGATCATTGTCGGAACACCGGGACGGGTGAACGATCACTTGCAACGCGGCAGCCTTGATCTTGGATTTGCCGATTTTCTGGTACTGGACGAAACCGACCGTATGCTTGACATGGGATTCGGCATCCAGTTGGATCAAATTATGAAATTTGTTCCCAAGCAACGTCAAACTCTGATGTTTTCGGCAACTCTACCCAAAGAAATCATCCGTCTTTCGCAAAAATACCTCAACCATCCGCAACGGATCGCCATCGGTTCTACCACTCAGGTTGCAGCCAACATCCGTCAGGAAATCATAAAAACCGACGATGCAAAAAAATACGGCGATCTGATGCAACAGCTGCAAACCCGCGAAGGCGCCATCCTTATCTTTGTCAAGACCAAATATTCTGCCGACCGACTGGCTAAAAAACTGACCAACGAAAATCAGCCGGCCCTTTCCATTCACGGCGATCTGCCGCAACGTCGCCGCGAAAGAGTAATCAGTGACTTCAAAAACCGCAAAAACCGGATTTTGGTTGCCACCGACATTGCAGCCCGCGGCTTGGATATCGCTCATATCGAACATGTGGTCAATTATGACCTTCCTCAATGTCCCGAAGACTATATCCATCGGATCGGCCGCACCGCGCGTGCCGGCGCCTCGGGTTGCGCGGTAAACTTATTGACGGCTCGCGACGGCAAACAATGGAAAGAGATTTATAAATTAATTAACCCGGCCAATCAGAACAATTCTGATGAATTATCATTTGAGGCGTCTCAGGAAACACGCACTCCCCGGACCAAAGCCAAAACATCAAAGGCCAACCCGTTTAAGCCTTTTGCCCCGGACAAGAAAACCAAGGCTCGCAGCAAGTTTAACAAAAATGCCCGCAGTTTTGCCGACCGTCTGGCAGAACCCATAAAAATGACACAACCGCGTCGCAGTTTTCGCAACAAAAAAGCGGCGTAAAAACGTCTGACCTTTGCCCCCTTGATGATCAAGGGGGTTTTTGGTAAGATCGAAAAAAGATGCCTGCGTAAAACAGGAGGGGGCAGAATACACAAAAGCCCGGCATCAAAGATGCCGAGCCGGTTGTGATTGAAAACTTTTATTCGTCGTCATCGTCTCCATCTTCAAACTCATAAAGTTCGTAGAGCACACGCCATACATTTACGGCAGCGAGAACTGCAAAAATTAAAAGTGAGAACAGAAATCCGCACTCCCACATTATAGCACATAACGACACGATGAAGATAACGGACGGGATAATGCGGCAGACAAAACCGTTCCACCAGAACTTTCCCATCTTCAGATTGTTCTGCGCGTCACAGAATTGTCCTTCCAGCTTGCCCATTCCTAAAGCGTAAAGAACGACCCAGAGGAAGGAAAGAATCTGCAAACAGATAACGTTAGGGAAGTAAACACATGCGATAACGTATCCGACCGTCAGAATCAAAGCGATAATAAAATTTTTCATCTTCGTATATTTTTAGGATTAATAATTCGTAATTAATTTCAATTGAGATAATTATAAGATTTTTTCTTTTTTTTGTCAAGTTTGAAACGCTATTGATTTTTGTCTTTTCGTTTCAACGAATAAACATCTTGCCTTGCGGCTTCATTACAAAACATAGGAAATCAAAATAAAAAAATAACCTATTGGACAATAGGTTATTTTCAATGGCGGAGAGTACATGAAACTAACCTTGTTCTCGCATGTTCCTTGCATGGATATAGTTATTTTCAATGGCGGAGAGTACATGAAACTAACCCGCTTACAAAATAACAGCTTGATTCACCGCCACAATTAGAGCTTATTTTAAAATCAAATTTGCACCAAAATTACACGATTCTGTACCACCTGTCAAGGCAATTTCGTGGTAGCATATTCAGTAATCATTTCATCACTTGTTTCAACCGTTCGGAATTTCCGAACAATTGAATTATTTCCAATCCACGTTTGCAGAACTGATGTTAAATTTTTATATTGATTTATCAAATAGTTGTTTAATTAAAATTTCTTATGTGAAGAAAGTGGAATATCAGTGAAATTTACTATGATGTCTTTTCTGGATATATAATTCCCACCATAGGTCCGCAAAATCCATAATAAATATCTTGTGAAATAATCTTTTCATCATAAGACATTTTCATCGCTTCAATTATACTTATATTTACAACACGGATACACCAATCACAATCTTTTTGATGTTCTTTAAATATACATTTATTATTATCGGTCACTAATTGTGCTGATATTTTTTCAGAATTGAAATGTTTATATTTGCAAGCTTTACTATAATCTATCTTTAATCCTATCCATTCAGAATTTGCCTCTGTATGTTTTATGACGTCATTAAATATTGTTTCATAATTAGGTAGAATGTATCTAACGTAATTGTCTCTGTTCAAATAATCTTCATCTGTATTGAATGTGACGTCTCTTTTGCAAAATCTTTTGTAATTTTTCTTACAGAAATTTAATATATATTTTTGAATGGGTTCAGGAACACTATTCCACCCATTGCCATATTGCTCATAAATCTCTTTTGCTTCATTTTCATCAATATTGAAACGTTTTACCATTTTTTCAGGATATCTGTATGTTGATAAATCTTCAATATATGAAAAATCCTTGTAATCTAATAATTTTTTAGGAAAAATAGTAAAATATTTATATGTTATTACACTTTCAATGAGAGAACTGGTCAGAATTATTGCATCATAATAAGAATCGTTTTTCAATAATTGTAAGATATCTCTGGCTAATTTTATTTCTCTCAATAAAAATCCTTGAAGAAGGATTTTTTTATTGTATCTTCCTTTCAATGCATCTTCGACATTTCCAAATAAAGTAGTCATAATATGAATTAGAAAGTTTAAATTATTATGCATTATTTCCTCATACTATAAACCTATCTTAAATTAAAACAAAAATTAAAATAGAGATTAGGCTCTTTCACATTATCGAAGGTCGCTGCTATACCAAACATACGATAATATTTCTTCATAATTTCTTCTATATTATCTATGAAACTGTGAAGCTCTTTAAAACTTAAATCGTTATCAATATTGATTTCAGTTAAATGAGATAACCATTCCCTCAATTTCTGTAAAGTATTTTTCAGGAATAGATTTAATTAAGTTAACGTTCTCGTGAATAAAAGACTTCATGACGTTTAACATGGCAGGCGTCATTTTCAAATCAATGGCAAACCCTAGTTCCTCAAACTTTTGCTGAAACTTTTGGCTTTTGTAGGAACGCCAAGCATCCTTAAAAGCAGATTCTGTATATTTGTAGTTTTGCCTAACAAACCACTCTGCGAGCTTTTTCGCTTGCCGGTTAAAGTTCCTCTGCCATTGGGAAAACCGCTTACGCAAAGCCCTAGCCATAGCATCGGCAGGCGTGGCATCATCCGCCATGATAACCGGCTCTTGCTTTTTGTATTCCGCTTCGATCCAATATTTAACTGAATGCTGCATCTCGTCAATAAGCCTCATCAGCTTTTTGCGATATGCCATCTCAATCCCTTTATTAGGGCGAATAGCACGAAGTGTCTGAATTTTCTTTGCCATAGAACTTTTTACTTGATTGTTATTTAGATTCAGGGTATTATATTTATATTAAGATTGGAAATTGGATGAGGAAATGGTCTGTCATCCATGAGAAGTTGAATTAGTGAGTCAACCTTTCAACATTTCCAATCTTTTTTTATGCCTTTTCAAAAGCGGTTAATAAGAATTGAAGCTTCTCATTGTCAAACTGAGGCTTAACAATAGCCACTCGTCCATTATATTGAATGTTAAAGCGGCCATTCGTTCCAATTTTAAGTTCCCCCATCTCAATAACATCCGAAACATTTTCCAACAAAGACTCAAGGTCTTGCCCCGTTTCCTTGCGGCGTTTGATAATATGAGATAATCCTATACTTTCATTTCCCCATACAAGGTCAATGTCACCAATATCTTTTCGGGTAAAAGCACCTTTGACATGGCCTTGCTTTTCCTGCATGAGCTTATCAACCGCGGCTTGACCTTTTACTCCGGTAAATTCTTTACCTAAGAAATCCGCAACCCTTGAATTGGACAGAGTTTCCGTTGCAGAGCCGCCACTGCCAAATTGTCCGTTATCTGCCCTTGGATGCTTGCTTTCATCCCACTCATCCAAGGCTTCGTCAAACACACTCCCGGCTTCATCCTTGTCCTCTAAATCGACATCGGCGAAAGTATCATTCTCTGGCACATCATCGACATCAATGTTAGAATAGCCGCTGTCCGGATTATCAGCCAAAACACCGCGGACTTCTTCTTGAGACAAACAGCCGCGGTCAACGTAAACAGCTGCCGTATCAGCGTGAATTTTGTTAATCTCTGCCCGTTCGCGTTCGTCCATTTCCCACAACGGCGCAAATTGAAACGAAATGTTGTCGTCAATCTCGCCATAGCGGTTGAGCTGCAAAATCTTAATGACTTTCTCAACATTGTCATAAGATATTTTTTCATTAAGACTTTGGATCTTGTCATAATAGATACGGTTGGTTCCCTCGCTTGAGGCGTTTAACCCCTTAGGCAAATCACCGAAATATTTGTCTTTACTTATCCCAAGGATAACCGGAGCCAGGTCAAGTGACATGGACACAATATCAGTTACACCAGACAAAGGCGTATTGATTTGAACCATATCCTCAAGCTCTTTATCTATCAGAGCCGTACCGTCATTATTTCGTTGGGCGTTGAAGTATTTGACACGCTGGGTTAGAGAATTGCAATCACCGCCACTTAAAAACGCAGACATATCTGTTTTCCAAATTGTCAAGCTGAACTTATTAAGCAGACGCTGAGCAGAACGGCGGTTCTCTGTAAAATTCTGCACATATTCAAGAACCTGCTGCGACAACGAAATGCCGAAGAAGTTATACAAAGGCTTCAGAAGCAACGGAACTTCATTCTGCGTAAAATACAAAAAACGGCTTTTGTGATATTCCTTGCCTAAAACAAACCATGTTTCGGGATTAAAATAATTATCTGCTGTTGGGTCAGAGGAATTATAAACCCCCGGGTAAACATTTATTGGTTCAATAATCTTAAACCCTCGCAAAGAACCTGCCTTGAAGGTCGCGCTGTCCAAATATAAAGGCGCTTTCTTCTCCTCTTCGTCGAGGTCGCCAACATCAATATATACCAAGCACCCGCCCATATATCCCGTCAATGATAAAGAACGGTTAAATAAAGACTTAACACGAAAGGCCCGTAAATCGGCTTCCAACTCACCAATCTTGATGCTTAGATCCTCATCACCTTTAGAGGTGAGCTCAATGAACTTACGCGTCATATCGTCGGCAATCGTTTCAATACCGGCACGAATAAGCGGGTCTTGCGCAATACTGGACAACAAGGCATAGCCTTCGTGGCTCTGGCGGTAGAACTAAACTTTTATATATGCCAGCGTCCAGCGGACGTCCTAAAGCTGCGCAAGGCTGATTTATATATAAAAAACGGAGCATATTTTTTTAATGTCATACAGAACAAAACAGGGGCAAACGTTCACGTTCCTGTGCCACCGGAACTATTGCCAGATATATTAAAAGCAGAGGATTATATTGTAGCCGATAACAAAGGACACCCCTTTGACGTTAACGCATTTGGACGGCTGTTTAAAAAAGTCAACGATGCCTGCGGATTTAACTACACCTTCCGCCTACTTCGCCATTCAGGCAGTACGGCCTACGCGGAAGCAGGCGTTAACACCAGCGCAATTATTGCTTTAACAGGACATACAGACGAAAAGATATTCAACACCACCTACAAGGGAAATTCCGAACGTTTGAGCCTTTCCGCCATGAACAAACTGCGGGAGTATCGCAAAGAGAAAAAATAATAATATTCTTTAGACACAAAATGCCCCTATTCTTTAGGGGCATTTTGTTGCTGTTTTTCATTCTGACTAGGTTTGATAAATCCTTGATTCTATGTGCGGCAAAATGCAATAAAAAGTCAGAATAAAAAAGAGGGGAAATTCCCCTCAAAGTGGCGGAGAGTACAGGACTCGAACCTGTGCATCGTTATTCACGATGACGGATTAGCAATCCGCTGCATTACCACTCTGCCAACTCTCCATCAGCAGGTTACGGGGTAATATTTATCTTAACTTTTCCCATCAGTCAATAACTTTTTATCAATTTTGAAATTAATTTTTAAGCCTCGCATACCCTTGAAAAACGTTTGTCTTTTATTATCTTTATAACTTTGCTTTTTAATCCGGCGAAATCAACAAAATTATGAAGTTTCTGCCAAAGTCGGTGCTTGTCACGGCAGATAACGACGGAAATCGGAAAGCGGTAAAATCATTTTTTAAACTTCAAAAAATCGTCATCCCGGCCGGAAGTTCTCGGGATACCAAATAAGCCCTCAGAAACCGAGGGCTTATCGAGAACTTTACATAAGAACATAACTTTGTTAATTAAAACGTGTATCTGATACCGAGCGTCAGGTCAACGATGTTGTCCAAACCGTCAATGTCGGTGTCAACATAGCGAACCATGGCGCGGGCGGCAATATTATCGTTGAAGTTGTATTGCGCGCCGGCACCAAGGCGGTAGCCCATCCCCTTGTCATCGCCGTCACTTTCAAGACCGAGAAACGGAATTTTCAATTCGGCATCGACATTGTAACGGGCTACACCGAGCGAACCAACCAGCTCAAGCTTTTCCATAACCGGGAGATAACCGATTACGTCAATACCGTAAGCCTTATATTGATCCGTCCCTTTCAAATAAGTCATTGTTGTTTTTTCTCCTTCTTCCGATTGCTGATAGAAGGCTTCTACCCCAAAGTTGGGATGAAATCTGGCGCCGGCAGAAACGGCAAAAGCGCTCAGATCTTCTTCATAAACGCTGTAACCTTCAAGTTTATCGATATCAGCCATCGAATAAACATAGTCCAAACCGACATAAGGTTTTATGTCAACAGCGTGGGCATTTGCCGAAAACAATACGGCAACGCCGGCGAGCAGCAAACTCTTTTTCATAGTAAACTCCTTATAAAATTTAGTCGTTGTCTTTTGTAAGACAGCTTCATATTGACGAACGCCTTGTCTCCAAGTCAACATATTATTTTATGCTGCCAAGTCACTTTGAAACGATCTGTTTGTTATTATGTCAAAAAGGTAAAAACAGATACGTCATGCTTTGTCGTATCTCTGTCTGATTGCACTGACCTGCCCGTTTGGCGAAAATTTATCCGACTCTCACAATTGTGCATCCGCAGCGGCCGAAATTGTCAAAACCGGTGTATTATCATCTGGCATCGGCAACCGATCGGATTATATTAAGAATTGAGCGTCGGATTATAATCGTCACAACAAAGGAAAGCCGATGATAAAATAAGCCTTTTGCAGGACATATAAACATACATAAAAAAAATCCCCGTAATCAGGGATTTTTTTACGCTTATTTTTGCTCGGGCGGCAACACCTTATACGGCTGGTAAAAAATTATGTTATCCACCGGCTCAAATTTTACCCGGTCATAATAGTAATATTCGCTGATCAGCCGGTCACCGTGATAACCGCTGACAAACAAAGCACCGCCGTTGCTGTAGTCGGGGACTTCAACCTGAGGACGGATCGTCAGTTTGGAAATATACACGTCACGATCGCAATCATAGGTTTTGAGCTTGTCGGTAATCAGATTGCCGTTGTCTTTAATGGTAATAAAAGAAGCATAACTGCAGCCGGAACTTTCATCGCTGTTAAAGGACTCTTCGTCAGGCTGGATCTCCACCTCGATGTCATGTCCGTTTAAGCGGCAGCCGAACTTATATTGCAACGGATCAATCGAAACTTCTTTTTGCCCTTCTGCCTTCTCCACCGAAAAGCTGTAAATCCGATACTTGTCAACCGTCTCTTCCCGATGCGCCGCCACATACTTATCCGCCACATAACCGGGATACAATTCGTTGCCGAGGATCATCAGATTCAACTCCGGCATACATTCCGCCTTGACGCCATAAGTCATAAAATCGGCTGCAGCCGGTGCCGCCAAAGTGCAGGCAGCCAAACTCAAAAACAATATTTTTCGCATAATAAGTCACCCCCAAAAATAAAAATAAGCGTTCTATAAAAGTTGTAATTCATTTTATCACGGATGTAAACAAAATTTGCCGATTGGAAGCAGGATGACGTTTTTTCCGTTATTTACAGGTTATAAAAAAAGGGAAAACAATGTTTTCCCTTTTTTTTCGGCATATTTTCTGTCGGTTTAGACAATCATTGCCGTGAATTCGGCCTCAGAGACAACTTTGTCATCGACCATCGTCTTGCCTTTGAACACAAAGACATTGCGGCGCGACTGAACTTTTTCGACATGCATTTTCAGTTGATCGCCCGGTTTTACCGGTTTGCGGAATTTAACCCCGTCAATGGACATAAACAAAACGCTGACTTTTTTGTCTGCGATATTTTCAGAAGCTGCAACTACCAGCGCACCGGCCGTCTGGGCCATCGCCTCTATTTGCAGAACCCCCGGCATAACCGGATTTCCGGGAAAATGCCCTTGAAAAAACTCTTCGTTCATCGTTACATTTTTTAAACCGATGCCTTTTTCGCCGGGAACTTCGACCTCCAGCCGGTCCAACAACAGGAACGGATAACGGTGCGGCAAAAAGTTCATGATTTCTTCAATGTTATAGATTTTGTTTTCTGACATATTTTTAGTCCTTCTCCTTGGTCAAATTTATTTTTTTGAATTTTTCTGTAAAAATGCGGCTTGGCGCATAAAATCTTTGAACGGAACCGCCGGCGTGCCCATGACGACCATTCCCGGTTCAACATCGCGCATAATTCCCGACTGTGCCGCAATCTGCGCACCGCTGCCGATATTAATATGGTCGGCAAAACCGCTCTGGCCGCCGCAAACGACATAATCGCCGAAATTGCAGCTGCCGGCAATTCCGGTCATCGAAACAATCACGCAGCCGCGACCGAGTTTGTCGTTATGGGCAATCTGCACCAGATTGTCGACCCGGCAACCGTCACCGATAACCGTATCGTCCATGGCGCCGCGGTCAACGCATGAACAAGATCCGATTTCGACATCATTGCCGATGATGACACGCCCGAGCTGCGGAATTCGCTGATGAACACCGTTGACGGTCTGGAAACCAAAACCGTCCTGTCCCAAACGGGCACCGTTATAAATGTAACAGTTATTGCCCATAACGGTATAGGAAATGTAGGCCTGAGCACCGATGCGGCAATTGCTGCCGATTTTGCACCCTTCGCCGATAACGGCAAACGGTTCGATGACGGTATTGTCGCCGATAACCGCATCGGCACCGATAACCACATAATCGGCAATCGAACAACCTTGACCGATTTTAGCGGTGGGCGCAATACGCGCGGTTTCGGCAACGCCGAGAGCCGGCCGCTTTTCGGCATACATTGCCTGATTCAGTTTCAAAAAAGCCAGTTTCGGATTGTTGCAAATCAACACGGCGACGCCTTCGGGAATCAGGGGAGCCAGTTCCGCCGTGGTCACACAGGCCGAAGCTTTTATATCCGCCGCCGCTTCCTTCTTTTTGCGGTCATAAAAGAAACAAAGCTCACCTTCACCGGCATTTCCCATTGTATTCATGTCATGAATCACCATCATGCCCCGGGTCTTGTCCTGCAATTCGGCATCACAAATTTCGGCAATCTGATTAAGGTTAAACTCGCCTTTTTTGATAAAAAAGTTTGTATCTATCATAACTTTTCTCCTTGATGCAACACTACAAACTGGTTCCGAAATTCAAACGGAAGACCTCCGTTTCGTCATAATCTTCTTTAACAACAGGGAAACCGAAGTCGATATCGATTTTGCCCATCGGCGACATCCAGCTGAAACCGAAACCAACCGATACGCGCGGTTTGTCGGAATACTCGACAATTTTGTAACTGACATCATCAGGTTTGCCCAACACGCCGGCATCGACGAAAGTGCGTCCTTTGATGCCGACTTCGTCAAGACCGATCGGGAAGATCAACTCGGCGCCGGAATAGATCATCCAGTTACCGCCCAGAGCGTCGTTGGTATATTTGTCACGGGCACCGATACCGGCACTGTCAAAACCGCGCATTGTTGAGCCGCCGAGGAAATAACGCTGGGACAAACGAACGTTTTCGTGATCGTAACCGGTAATATAACCGCCGTTGACAAACATTTTCAACGTGTAGTAATCGAAAAACGTATTGTACCAATAGGCTTTGGCATCAAATTTCAAATATTTTTCATCTCCGCCGGCACCGGCAACGTCATTGCCGAACGACAGGAAATATCCGTCTTTCGGATCAATCGCACTGTCACGTTTATCATAGTAAAGAGTTTGTCCGAAACTCGACCCGACATATTTGCCTTCTTCACGCTGAATATAGATAGATGCGCTGCGGCTGACATTTTTGATTTCATCCTGACGCAGCGTATAACGAACGCTTTGCGACAAATCGTCGGTATACTTCCATCCCAAACGCAGGCGGCCGCCGGTGCTGTCTTCGTCATAGGAGGCCTCGTCCTGATAGTCGCTTTCGCTGCGGAACAGATCAATACCGGCCGACAGCGGGCGATCAAGGAAATAAGGTTCGGTAAAGTTGATGTTATAGTCCTGAACCCGCTCGGAAATACCGACATCAAACCCCAGCTGTTGACCTTTGCCCATAAAGTTGTTTTCGGTCACACCGGTACGAATCAAGGCGCCGTTAACGGTCGAATAACCGATACCGACGTTAAAATAACCGGTCGATTTTTCGGTAACGTCGACATTGATATCCGCTTTGTTGTCGTCATCGGTGGGCTGGGTCTGAATATCGACTTTGCTGAAATAGTTCAAATTTTCGATATTGCGGCGCGAAGCCCGGATTTTGGCGGCGTTAAAAGCGTCGCCTTCATTAATGCGGAACTCGCGACGGATCACTTCGTCATAGGTACGATTGTTGCCGGTAATGTTAATCTTGTCGATAAATACCCGCGCACCTTCCATAACCCGGAAATTGACTTCCATTTCGCCGGTTTCCATATTTTTGTTAAGCTCGGGTTCCACTTCGACAAAGGCAAAACCGCGCTTGCCGATTTCGTCGGTAAGGGTATAGACGCTTTTTTCAATTTTGGCGGCATTATACCAATCGCCCGGCTCAACTTCCAGCATTTCGATCAGGCCGTCCGTATTAAGATCGGGCAATTCCGAGTTTATGTTAACTTTTTTAACTTTGTAACGGACGCCTTCTTCAAGAACGGTCGTAATCACAAACGACTTGCTGTCGGGACTGAGTTCGGCGACTGAAGAAACAACCCGAAAATCGGCATAACCGCGATTGTTGTAAAAGCGGCGCAGCAGTTCTTTGTCATAGTTGCTTTTTTCGGGATCATAATTTTCCGACGATGAGAAAATACGCCACCAACGGGTTTCCTTACTCAAAATCTCGTCCTGAAGGTCGCTGTCGCTGTAATGCTTGTTGCCGATAAAGTTAATCTTGGTAATTTTGGCCAGCGGGCCTTCGTCAATTTCAAAAATCAAATCAACGCGGTTTTGGTCACGCTTGATGACTTTGGGTTCGACTGTCGCGGCATAACGTCCGACCCGTTTATAAACGGTCAAAATCCGTTGTACGTCTTCCTGCACTTTGGCCGGCGTATAAATCGAACGGGGCCCGAGCTGCACTTCGGTTTCCAGCATTTTGTCGTCAACTTTGTCGTTGCCGTCAAAAAAACGCTTGTTGATAATCGGGTTCTCATCGACCTTAATCGTCAGAACGTCTCCTTTAATGTCAAAGGAAACATCGGAGAACAAACCGGTCGTATAAAGCTTTTTGAACGCCGAGTTCAGATCTTGGGAACTGACGTCGTCCCCCGATTTTACGTTAACGTACGAGAGGACGGTTTCGCGTTCCACCCGTTGCAGTCCGTCTACCTTTATCTGTTTGACCACCGCGGCATCGGCGCCGCCGGCCGCCAACAGACAGGAAACTATAGTCACCAGTTGTGTTTTTTTCATGTATACTGCGTCCTTATTGAAATAATTTATCCTAAGCAAAAAAACGATGGAACAGATGTACAAAGTCGTTCCAGGTTGCAAAAACCATCAAAGCCAAAATCAGGGCAAATCCAACCTTAAACAGGTTTTCCTTTACTTTGGCATTCACTTCCCGGCGGGAAATCATTTCCACCGTATAGATCACGACATGACCGCCGTCAAGAACCGGAATCGGGAACAAATTGATCAAACCGAGGTTAATTGACAACAACGCCATAAAAGCCAGAAAGTCGAGCCAGCCGTTTTTCTTGGAAATGTCGCCCGACATTTCGGCAATTCTCAAAATACCGCCCAAATCCTCGCTGCCGCGTTTTCCGGTGATCATCTGTCCGACCCCGCGCAAAGTTCCTTCGGTAATGCGCCAGGTTTCGTTACAGGCTTCGGCAAAAGCCGCCGGCCATGACATTTTCTGATGATCCAGTTCCATCGTATTGACAGATTTGACACCGAGCATCGGACGGGCAGTCGTTTGTCCGTTGGCCTCAACTTCCATCATTTCAAGCGGCACTTCAAAGTCCAAAATCTGATCGCCGCGCTGCAATTTTACGGCAGCGGTGCCGCCGACGGTCAAAGATATTTCGGTCGTGATGTCACTGAAGTTTTCGACTTCGCGCCCGTTAACTTCCAAAATGCGGTCAGCCGCGACAATACCGGCCTTGTCGGCCGCACCGCCCGCTACAACTTCGCCGACCACCGGAGGAAAAGAAAATTTGCCGAGCAAGGCAAACATCATCGTAAATACGACAATCGCAAACAAATAGTTAAAACCGGGGCCGCCCAACACAATCGCCAGCTTTTTCCATGGTTTTTGAAAAGGGAAGGCTTTTTTCTTATCGTCAGCGCTGAGTTCCTCCACCGCATCGTCACTGTTGGCCGAAGCCGCGTCGGCATCGCCCAAAAACTGGCAATAACCGCCCAGCGGAACGGCGCAGATTTTCCATTTGGTCCGGTGGCGGTCGGTAAAGCCCCAAAGTTCCTTACCAAAACCGATCGAAAAATCGGTAACCTGAACCCCGCACAGTCGGGCAATCAGAAAATGCCCGAATTCGTGAACGAAGACCAAAATTCCCAATAAAACAATAAAAGGAATTATATAATAGGCTGCATTAATTAACCATTCCATAATAAAAAACCTGCCTTTGTTTAAATGAACCAATAAGCCAAAATTAAATATACAAACGGCGCGGTAAAGATCATGCCGTCAATGCGGTCAAACACGCCGCCGTGGCCCGGTATCAGGGAACTGGAATCCTTGATGCCGAGATGGCGTTTGATTGCCGATTCAATCAGATCGCCCACCTGCTCAATCACAGCCAGCAAGGCACCGGCAACGGCAAAACGCCAATCGTCGGTACCGAACAAGAAAGCATACCCCCAGCATACCAAACCGGAAAAAGCCATCCCGCCCAACAAACCGGACCAGGTTTTGTTGGGACTGATTTTCGGTGCCAACTTGGGACCCTTGACAGTTTTGCCGACGATATAACCGCCGGTATCGGTTGCCCATATCATGAATACAAAGCACAAGATGTGAGAACTGACAATATGGTAAATCCACATCAAAGAGCCGATACCGATCGTGATGTAAGGAACGCCCAAAATCAACAGGCGGCGATAACGCTCGTCACGCGCCTTAAACCAGACCAAAAAAGTGGAAAAAACCAAAGAAAGGATAATTCCCAACCATGAATTGAGCATCACGGCAACCGCCGTTGACACGGTATAGGCAACCGCATATACGGTCGGACGGTTGTTGGGAACCATCGTACTCCATTCCCACGCCATCAGGGCGCCGATACCGACTAACATCAAAACCACATACGGATAACCGAAATACAAACCGGCGATAACCAGCGGTGCCATAACCAAAGCGGTAACAATCCTCAGCATGGTGTTGGATTTAGTTTTTGCCATATCTTCTCTCCCGAGTATTAAAGTTCATGATAATTTTTTCCAGTTCACCGCGGTCAAAATCAGGCCACAAAACCTCGCTGAAATAAAACTCCGCATAAGCCAACTGCCATAACAGATAATTGCTCACCCGTTGCTCACCGCTGGTGCGGACCACCATATCAGGATCAGGAATATCCTTTGTATACAACAGATTAGAGAACAATTGTTCATCTATATCTTCAAGTTTGATTTCATCAGCTTTAATCAATTTTGACGCCCGACGCACCGCATTTAAAATTTCCTGACGCGAACCGTAACTGACGGCCAGGCATAAGGTCAGCCCCGTATTTGAGGCGGTCTGATTTTCAATTCGCTGCATACTGTCGGCAATATCTTTATCAAGCATTTGACGTTCGCCGATAAAAATAATCCGCACATTGTTTTTTTGTATCTCCTGCAGATCATTCTTCAGATATTCGCGCAACAGTCCCATCAGCGTACTGACTTCATCAGCGTCACGTTGCCAGTTTTCGGTCGAAAAAGCATACAAAGTCAGATACTTCAGTCCCAGTTCGTTAGCATCGCGGCAAATTTGCTCCAGGGTCTGCGCCCCTTTGCGATGGCCGGCGGCAGCCGGAAGGCCGCGTTTGCGTGCCCAGCGGCGGTTGCCGTCCATAATGATCGCCAGATGCTTTAATTTGTTAGTTTGATCGTTACTCAACTTCAGACCCCGGTTCAGACCTGCATAATATCTTTTTCTTTTTGTGTCAGAGCATCGTCGATTTTCTTAACAAATTCATCCGTAAACTTTTGAATCTCATCACTGAATCTTTTTTCTTCGTCTTCGGATATTTGATTGTCTTTTTTCAGCTTCTTAATACTGTCCAAAGCGTCGCGGCGGATATTGCGGATGGCGATTTTACCCTGCTCGGCATATTTTCCGGCAACCTTCACCAGTTCTTTGCGTCGTTCTTCCGAAAGCGGCGGGATCGGAATACGAATCAACTGACCGTCCGAAGCGGGATTTAACCCCAAATCCGACTCCATAATCGCTTTTTCGACCGCTTTGGCCAGGCCGCGGTCCCAAACGCTGACCGACAGGCAACGGGGATCGGGAACCGACACCGTTCCGACCTGAGAAATCGGAGTCATGCTTCCGTAAGCATCCACCATGATGCCGTCCAGCAGACTGGCGTGGGCACGCCCGGCACGCAGACCGCCGAAATCGGTTTTCAGGGTTTCCAAAGTCTTGTCCATTCTGGTTTTGGTACTCTCTTTTATTTGGCTGTAATCTGACATATTATACCTCTTGTTATTTGATTATCGTAAATTCGCCTTCTCCGGTAACTGCATTCAGCAACGCGTTTTCACCCTTCTGGGCAAAAACGACGATCGGTATCCGGTTATCTTTGGCCAAGGACACGGCGGTGAGGTCCATCACCTTCAATCCTTCGGCAATGACCCGATCATAGCTTATTTCTTTATATTTGACCGCATCCGCATGCGTTTTGGGATCGGCGTTGTAAACGCCGTCAACCTGAGTGGCCTTGAGCAAAGCGTCGCATCCCATTTCCGACGCCCGCAGCGCCGCACCGGTATCGGTGGTAAAATAAGGATTACCGGTTCCGGCGGCAAAAATAAGGACGCGGTTTTTCTGCAAATGACGCAGAGCACGGCGGTAAATATAGTCTTCGCACACTTCGGGAATACTGAGTCCGGACAGAACCCGGGCCTCAATTCCGAGTTTTTCCAACGCATTTTGCAAATAGAGCGCGTTCATCACCGTTGCCAGCATACCGACCTGATCGGCAACCGAACGGTTGAGTCCTTTGGACGCCTCCCGCGCACCGCGGAAAATATTGCCGCCGCCGACCACCAGACAAACTTCGACGCCAAGCGCGCGCACCCGGCTGATTTGTTCCGCCAGAGCGCGGATAACCTGATCATCCATGCCGAACGCCTTATCTCCCATTAGCCCTTCTCCGGAAAGTTTGAGCAGGATGCGTTTATATAACGGTTTCATTGTTTACCTTAATTTGTTGCAACTTTAATTTGGCTTTATATTAAACAATTAAATCGGTTTGTCATCAACATTTTAAGTTTTTATCCAAGAAAACTTTACAAAAAAGGCTGCAACAACGGATGAAATTCTTGAAACAGCGCATCGCGGGCATATATCGGCAAAGAGAAACCGTTTTTATAAGGAGAAAAAAATTGGAAAACCAAACCACTGTCAGCATGCCTGCGCTCGGGGAACCGGCGCCGGAATTTCAGGCCGTCACCACCACCGGAGAAATCAATTTTCCCGATGACTACCGCGGCAAATGGGTCGTTTTATTTTCCCATCCGGCCGATTTCACCCCCGTATGTACATCGGAAATTGCCACTTTTGCCGCCCTGCAGGACGAATTTGCCAAATTGAACACCGCATTGATCGGCCTTTCGGTCGACAGCAATTCTTCCCACCTGGCCTGGGTGAAAGAAATTCAGGACAAAATCCGTTTCGGAGATTATGACGGTCAGGAAATAAAATTTCCGATCGTTGCCGACATCAAAACCGAAATCGCCCGCAAATACGGCATGCTTCACCCGGCGATGAGCGATACCAAAGCGGTGCGGGCCGTCTTCATCATCGACAACGAAGGCATTATCCGTACCATTTTGTATTATCCGCAAACCACCGGGCGTAATTTTGACGAAATCAAACGCGTTCTGGAGGCTTTGCAGTTGACCGACAAATACGGCGTTTCAACACCGGCAGACTGGCGTCCGGGACAAGACGTCCTGCTGGCGGCACCCTCAGAACTCAAAGGCCTGAACGAACGTCTTCAAATGCAGAAAAACAACAACGAATGCCAGGACTGGTTTTTCTGTATGGACAAAGGCAACAAGTATACGTCGGCAACGTCAGACAAATAATGTTTGAGTTTGGCTTCAAAACAAACTATATTTACTTTCAAACATAACCCAACCCAGGAGAACAAAATGTCTGCCGAAGAGAAAAAAATTGCCGTCATCCTTTCGGGCTGCGGCGTATTTGACGGAAGCGAAATTCACGAAGCCGCCTGTACCTTGCTCAATATTGCCGAACAAGGCGCCGCTTATCAATGCTTTGCCCCCGATATTGAACAAACGTCGGTCGTTAATCATTATACTAAAAGCATTGAACCCGACCAAAGCCGAAACGTGTTGGTCGAAGCGGCGCGCATCGCTCGCGGCAATATCAAAAGTCTGGCCGATTTCAACCCCGACCTTTTTGATGCGCTTATCCTTCCCGGCGGACAGGGGGCTGCCAAAAACTTATGTGATTTTGCATTGAAAGGTGCCGATTGTGAGGTTAATCGTGAAGTGGCTCAAGCCATCAACGCCGCCTATGACAAGCAACTTCCGATCGGCGCCGTTTGCATTGCGCCGGCCGTGGTGGCGCGGGTTCTCGGCAAACACGGCATTACCGTAACCATCGGCAACGATGCGGCCACTGCCGCCGAAATCGAAAAAACCGGTGCCCGCCATAAAAACTGCAATGTTGACGACGCCTGCACCGACCGGCAACACAAAATTGTCACGACTCCCGCTTATATGTTGGCAACCTCAATTGCCGAAGTTAATGCCGGAATTAAAAAACTGGTGACCGAAATTCTGAAATTAAGCTGAAAAAAGATTGCGCAGCAGAATACCGAGCTTGCACAACTTGCTGATACGCGGTTTGGGAGAAATGATTTCCCAGCCGCGTTTTTCCATCATGTCGAAGTAACGTTTGTAAAGGTCTGTAATCAGACGAATCGGCCGGCCGGTGCTTTTATCCAGACGAGCCAGAATATCATACACTTTTTCATAGTCTTTCACGGCGATCGCAGCCAGTTCCTGCCGAGCCAGCGCCAGATTTTTGTCAACCACCACGCTTTTGGGATCGGTGGCGGCAATGTTGGCTTTTTTCAACAGTTCTTGAGGGATATACAAACGATTGTTCTGAGCATCTTCCTTGACGTTGCGCAAAATATTGGTAATTTGCAGCGCCGATCCGAGCGACGTTGACAATTCTTTGATGATTTTTTCGTCGGTACAGCCAAATACTCGCAACGACAAACTGCCGGTCATCCCCCCCACCCCGCGGCAATAACCGGAAAGCTGACGCAGGCTGGGGGCCTGCAGAGGATTGTCAATGTTGGCGGAAATACTGTCGACCAAATTCAAGAACTCTTCTTTGGGCAGCTTGAAACGCATACAGTTTTTATAGATGCGCCGTCCGATATCGGTCGCCGGAACTTTACGATCAAAAATATTGTCCATTTCCTGCCGCCACATACTCAGGATTTCCTGTTTTTCGGCGAGTTCGACCGGACTTTCCACCACATCTTCCAAGTGGCGAACAAAGGCAAACAACGTATACAGAGCTTCGCGCTTGGCCTTGGGCAGAAGCTGCATTCCCCAGAAAACCGTGCGGCCGCTGCCGCTTTTAATTTTGCTGCGTACTATTTTTCTCAGATCGTTCATAAGTTTCCATTCAGTCAGTTCAATCTTATGGATTTTACGCCAAACGCGCCGTAAAATCAACAGCTATTTTTGCGCCGCCGCTCTTCTCGGCCCAAACTTCGGCAGCGGCAAGCGCCCGGGTACAGTAGGCAGTTTTGCGTTCCGTTCCCTTAATTTTGCGAAATTTTCCGTTAGCGGTTATTTCTCCGCGAATTTCCGGAAAAATTCCGAAATTAATGTTCATCGGCTGAAAATCTTCGATATTGACGCATTCGGTAACATGAGAAAGCATTGCGCCGAAGGCAGTTTCGCGGGGCGGCATTTCCGCGTCGGTCCCCAAGGCTTCGCAAGCCGCGAAATAACCGGCCATCAGTCCCACTGCCGCACTTTCGATGTAACCTTCGCAACCGGTAATCTGTCCGGCGAAACGAAGCGTCGGCCGCATTTTGAGCCGCAGTTGACGGTCCAACAACAGCGGCGATTTGATAAAAGTGTTTTTGTGGATGCCGCCCAAACGCGCAAATTCGGCATTTTCCAACCCCGGAATCATCCGGAAGACTTCCTGCTGCGCCCCATATTTCAATTTAGTCTGAAAACCGACCATATTGCGCAGGGTATCGGCAAAATTGTCCTGCCGCAGCTGCACCACCGCATAAGGATGCTTTCCGGTATGAGGATCGGTCAGTCCGACCGGTTTCATCGGTCCGTACAACAAGGTATCAACCCCGCGTTCGGCCATCACTTCCACCGGAAGGCAACCGTCAAAATAGTTAGGCGTTTCAAAATCGTGAAAGGCGGTTTTTTCTGCCGTCAACAGCGCTTCGACAAAGCGGTAATATTGTTCTTTTGAAAGCGGACAATTAATATAGTCGCGGCCGTCCCCCTTGTCGTAACGCGACTGATACCAGGCAACGTCCATATTGATGCTTTCTTTATAGACCACCGGCGCAATCGCATCGTAAAAAGACAACGACTGATGATCGACCTGCTTCAAAATGTCTTCCGCCAACGCTTGCGAAGTCAACGGCCCGGTGGCTGCAATCGTCTGTCCCCACTCGGCAGGAGGCAGTTCCGTTATTTCTTCTTCAACCACCGTTACCAACGGATGATTGCGCAGGCAACGGGTGACAAAGGCTGCAAATCCGTTGCGGTCGACCGCCAAAGCGCCGCCGGCCGGAACTTTACAGGCATCGGCCGCCGCCATAATCAGCGACCCGGCCAGACGCATTTCCTGATGCATCAACCCTACCGCATTATGCAGAGCGTCATCGGAACGAAGCGAGTTGGAACAAACAAGCTCGGCAAAATCGGCATGATGATGTGCCGGTGAAAACCGGCGCGGTTTCATCTCGTGAAGGGTAACCGGAATTCCGCGGCAGACCAACTGCCAGGCGGCTTCGGAACCGGCAAGGCCGGCGCCGATGATATGAACGGATTGATGCTGCATTTTCGCCTCTGTATTAATTAAAATATGCCTATCTATATCTTTCCTGCCGCAAAATGTAAAGCGGCTTTTGATAACTGTGGCTTTATAGTTGATTTTTTATTGAAATTATCGTTTGCTATTTTCGGAAAATAAATATAATATTTAGAAAAATATTTAAAAAACTCATACCCCGGCTGATGTGATGAAAAAAATTTTACTTTGTCTCGCTGTTTTTACTGCTGTTTTTACCTGCCATGCCCAGGCTGCCGACGATATGGACGCCATGCTTTTTGAACCGGCGCCCAAGATTACCGCCGCCAAGAAAAAGCCGAAGGCACCGGCCAAAACGTCGATCGCCCCTTCCGTAGAGGGAGGCGTGATCATGAAGCCGGAAACCATCAGCGACAACGAATTTGACTTTGTCGAAAAGGCTTTGCCGGACGAAGACGATGCCGAACCGCAAAAAGTACCGGCGGCAACACCGGCACCGCAAACCGCCAAAACCGGCGCGGCAAAAGCCAAACCCCAAAAGTCGCTCACTCAGACGATAAAAGAAACTGCCGGCGAAGACGATGACGAAAGTTCGTCCCCGCTGTCGGGAACCTGGGTCGAAAAATTGGCAACCACCTCTTTTTCTTCCGACGACACAACCGCCGACCGCAAAGAAACCGGCAGTATCAATTTGGAAAAAATGGTCAGCAGTTCCAAAAACGGCAACCGCCGCTCAAATGCCTCGGTATTTGACATCTCGGGCCTTATGTTGCGGATGAATTTGCCGCAGGCCGAAGCCACGATGGCCAAACGCGGATTTAAGCGGATTTCGCAAAAATTTGAAATCCCCAACTTCATCAAATGGCGCTATGAAGAACAATGCCGCAACGCCGGCGTCGTCGGGTACGAACGGTTGGCCAGTTGTGTGGTCAAAGCCGCCAAAGAAAACAAACATCAATATGTGGAAAGCGAAAGATTCGTCAAATATGACACTCAGGAAGAAATTTCGATCAACCTGACCAGCAATTTCACAAACAACAAGATTTACAAAATTGTTTATCAAAGCATGTCCACCCGCACCATGCGCGGCAGCAGCCAGAAAACACAATATCTGCGTGATATCAAAATTTATGATTTTTGGCGCAAAATCAACCAGAAATACGGCGTTCCCGACAACAAGGAAGACGTTATCTGGGGAATGGGCGGAAACAAACCCTATATGAAAGCCTCGACCGGTTTTCTGCTGTTGGAAGATCCGATGCTTAAAGAGTTGGATTTCACCCGGATGTCGCGCGAAGACCAAAAATATATGAACACCAACCTGTACAATTTCTAAGGCGGTTTTGATGGAAAACAAAATCAACATTTCGCAACTGATATGCACCCGCATCAGTCACGATCTGATCGGCAACGTCGGCGCTTTTGCCAACGCCGTTGAACTGATGGAAGACGAAGACGACGAATTTTTGACAGAAATCAAATCGACGCTCAAAACCAGTTCTCAGGTATTGACCGCACGGTTAAAATTTTTTCGTATGGCTTTCGGATTGAGCAATGCCAATTTGGAAAACATTGAAACGGTCAAAAAGGTTACCGAAGAATATATTGCCACCCTCAATCTGCATCATCCGATCGCTACCGAAATCAAAATTGTCAACAGCCCGTTTAACCGTGCCGTGATGCTGGCCGCCATGTGCGCCGCCGACGTCATTATTCGCGGCGGCAAGGTGCGCGTCGGCAGCACCCGCAGCGCCATTGTGGTGGCCGCCGAAAGCGACGCCCCGTTGGCTCAGGGGAAAATTGCGGCGATGCAGACCGTGTCGGAAGGCGGAACCCCGGAGAATGTTTCGCAATATGCGCCGCTCTACTGTTTGCAAAAAATTTTGGAAGAAGAAGGCCGAACCCTCACCATTGACGTGTTGAACGGTTTTTCGCTGCTGATCAGCTGAAATGAGAGTTTTTATCTTTTCACCAACACTGCTCAAAAACTAAACAACAAACACAGATACCTTCTGCCCAACCCGGCTTTTCAGCTTGGGCCGCCGACAAGGACAACATTGGGCAATTGCGGAAAACAAAAGGAATTGCAAAAAAAATAAATCCGGTTTTTTGAACCGGATTTATTTAAAGATTGTCTATTTATTATCCGCGGCCGTGAGACAAAGCTGCTTCCATAATCCGATAATAATTGCGCTGCCACGGTGACGGCCGGCGCACGATTTTTTTACCGGCAAAACGATCGGGGCGCGCAGCAAAAAACGCTTCGTCAGTTGACAATCCGACCGATTTTTCAATATCGGCCAACAAACGGTCACCGCCCTGACGATAAGGAACTTTTTGCACATTTTCCGTTCCCAGGTTTTTTCCGCCGGCACACATGGCCCGACTCCAACTGTCGACACTGACCGGTCCGTCAAACAATGCCGGATCAAAAACCAGCAACTGTTCCCGACCGTCGGGATTTACAACCGATGCTGCGGCGGCAACATGAAACCCCCAGTTAACATCATGACCGCTGTAGCTGCCGTCGTCTTCCAGACAGGAAACCCGACCGGTCATCATCTGATTGGCGGCACTTACCCGCAAGACAACGGCTTCGTCACCGCGCTGTTCCAAGCGGCGGCAAATCTGCCGGGCACGAATAAAACATCCGGTATGCGGCATATCGTTATGCAGGGCCGGATCCTGACTCAACTCACGAAAAAGACTGACAGCTTCGACTGCACGCATTTACTCGGCTCCGACAACGTTTTGCTTGTTCTCTTTATAAACCAAAATCGGCGTTTTCTGACCGTTGACGACTTCGGCGTCGATTACGATTTCCGCCACATCTTTTTTATCCGGAATGTCATACATCAATTCCAGCAGTTTTTCTTCCATGATTGCGCGCAGTCCCCGGGCGCCGCTCTTGCGTTCGATTGCCTTTTTGGCAATCGCAATCAAGGCATCGTCGGTAATGTCGAGTTTGACGTCTTCCATCTTGAACAGAGCCACATATTGTTTAACCAAAGCGTTTTTCGGTTCGGTCAAAATCTTGACCAACGCTTTTTCATCAAGGTCTTCCAGCGAAGCAATGATCGGCAGGCGGCCGATAAACTCGGGAATCAGGCCGTATTTGAGCAAGTCTTCGGGCTGAATCTCCTTCATGACCTCCCCGACCGGTTTTTCCTGTTTGCTGGCGACTTTGGCGCCGAAACCGATTGAGGTTTTCTGACTGCGGCGATTGATAATTTTTTCAATCCCGGCAAAAGCGCCGCCGCAGATAAACAAAATGTTGGTGGTATCCACATGCAGGAATTCCTGCTGCGGGTGCTTGCGGCCGCCTTGAGGCGGCACGTTGGCGATCGTACCCTCGATAATTTTCAACAAGGCCTGTTGCACCCCTTCGCCCGAAACGTCGCGGGTGATTGAAGGACCGTCGCCTTTACGGTTGATTTTATCGATTTCATCGATATAGACTATGCCGCGCTGCGCTTTTTCGATATCGTAATCAGCCGCCTGCACCAGTTTGAGGACGATGTTTTCGACGTCTTCACCGACATAACCGGCCTCGGTCAGCGTCGTTGCATCGGAAATGGCAAACGGGACGTCAAGGATTTTGGCAAGCGTTTGCGCCAACAGCGTTTTGCCGCTGCCGGTCGGACCGACCAGAATCACATTTGATTTAGAAACTTCGACGTCGGTATCGCCCTGTTGGCTGTTCAGACGTTTGTAATGGTTATAAACCGCCACCGACAGCACTTTTTTGGCATGCTCCTGTCCGATGACGTACTGGTCAAGAAACTCTTTGATTTTTGAAGGTGTGGGCAGTTTCTCCATTGTATTGCCGGAAGTTTTGACACCGCCGTTTTCCTTGTCCAATTCGTTCATTTCGTCATGGACAATGCTGATGCATACGTCAATACACTCGTCGCAAATATAAACGCCGCGCCCGGCTACCAGCTTTTTAACTTCCGACTGCGATTTTCCGCAGAAAGAACAGCAGATCTGGTCATCTTTATGTCCGTTATCTTCACTCATTTTTCAATCCCTTATTTGCTGATTTCTTTACGGGAGGTTACAATCTGATCGATCAAACCGAATTTCAAGGCATCTTCCGGGGTCATAAAATTGTCGCGATCCATTGCTTTTTCAATCACCGCGAGTTTTTGTCCGGTATTTTCGGCATAGATATTGTTCAGCCGGCGCCGCATGTCAAGAATCAGCTTGGCCTGAATTTCGATATCGGCAGCCTGCCCTTTGGCGCCGCCGGAAGGCTGATGGATCATGATCTGCGAATTAGGCAGGGCAAAACGTTTGCCTTTGGTACCGCCGGCCAGCAAAAACGATCCCATTGAGCAAGCCTGTCCGATACACAAGGTATTGACATCGCAACTGATGTAACGCATGGTATCGTAAATTGCCATCCCCGAAGTGATGACGCCGCCCGGAGAATTGATATACAGGAAAATGTCCTTGTCCGGATCTTCGGCTTCCAAAAACAACAACTGCGCACATACCAGCGAAGCCATATCGTCTTCGACCTGGCCGGTCAGGAACACGATCCGTTCTTTTAACAGACGCGAGAAAATATCAAACGAACGTTCGCCCTGCGGGGTCTGCTCCACCACCATCGGCACCAGACGGTCATAAATTTCCATAGATTTTTCTGACATTTGTCATCCCTTCAATAATTGATTTGATTATCTGGCGGCATTATAAGCGACCAATTGTTAATATTTTGCCAACAAAACAATAAAAAGCCCTGCTTAAAAACGGCAGGGCCTGAAAAGTTTTGTCAGACGTCAGACTACAGCAGTTTGATATTGCCGGCAACAACCCGGTCTCTTTCCGTCATTGTTTCGTAACTGACTTTGTCACCTTCGTTAAGAGTTCTCAACCCTGCGCTCTTAACCGCCGAAATATGAACAAATATGTCTTTATCACCTTCGTCCGGGGTAATAAATCCGTAACCTTTTCTCTTATTAAACCATTTAACTGTTCCTGCTGCCATAATCTTAATCCTTTTTACAAACAGGTTAAAACACAAACTGCAGCCCGTTGTCCGGCTGTATTGTTCACGGTACTACAAATTTAAACATTAAGCAAGTTATTTTTTCTTTTCCCCTTGTCCGGACCTTTTTGCTGATTATATCGAAACTGCTATAGTTTTAACCTTTAACAAAGGATCCGAATCATGAAAAAAGTATTTTACAGCCTGATGGCATCAATGGTTCTGCCGGCAGCGATCATGGCCGGCGCATCAAATGCCGAAGCCAAAGACTATGACCAGGATTGGGTCGAAGACAAGATGGAAGACGTTACCGAAGATTACAATGAAGCAATCAAAAAAATCAACGAATCTTCCTTTACCGCGGAACAGAAAAGCATTCTGACCGCTCAGGCCGCCGCCAACCGCGACCTGATGTCTTCGCAGATTAATGCCGTTTCGCAGCAGATGCGCAAAAACATGCAGCAACGCGCCAACTTCAGAGACGCCATTAAGGCCAGCCGCGAGAACAAAAAGGCCGTCAAAGAAATTGACGACATTTTGTAACGCTGCGGCGCGACATTTCAAAAATGCAGACCGGAGATTTTTTTCTCCGGTTTTTTTTGACGGCGTTTTTCCTATTTTTAGTATTCACATTTAGAATAAAATTTGTTAAGTTCAGTTAGTTTTAAAACCAGACTTTAGAGGAATTAATAAAAATGGCACTGAAAAATACCAGAGAAGCGAACTATCCCGAATGGTACCAAAACGTGGTCGCCGCCGCCGACATGGCAGAAAATTCGGCCTCGCCGGGCTGCATGGTGATCAAAGCGTGGGGCTACGGCATTTGGGAGAACATCCGCAACATTTTTGACGAACAGTTCAGAGAAACCGGACATGACAACTGTTATTTTCCGCTGTTTATTCCGCTTTCGTTTTTTCAGAAAGAAGCCGACCACGTCGAAGGTTTTGCCAAAGAAATGGCGGTGGTTACCCATTCCCGGCTGGGGAAAGCGGACGGAAAGCTGGTTCCGCAGTCGCCGCTTGACGAACCGCTGGTGGTCCGTCCGACTTCGGAAACCATTATTGCCGACTCCTTTGCCAAATGGATAAAATCATACCGCGATCTGCCGGTGCTGGTTAACCAGTGGGCCAACGTCGTCCGTTGGGAAATGCGCCCCCGCCTCTTTTTGCGTACGCGTGAATTTTTGTGGCAGGAAGGCCATACCGCCCATGCCACTGCTGCCGAAGCCGAAGCCGAAACGAAACAAATGCTGGAGGTTTACCGCGATGTTGCCGAAAATGCGCTGGCGCTGCCGGTGTTGGTCGGCCGCAAACCCGAACACGAAAAGTTTCCCGGCGCCGTCGACACTTATTGTATCGAAGCCATGATGCAGGACGGAAAAGCCCTGCAGGCCGGAACGTCACATTTTTTGGGCCAGAATTTTGCAAAATCGGCCGGCATCAGCTTTGTCAACAACGAAGGCAAAACGGAATTTGCCTATACCACTTCGTGGGGCGTTTCAACCCGCCTGATCGGCGGCGTCATCATGACCCATGCCGATGACGAAGGAATGGTCGTTCCGCCGCGGATTGCTCCTTATCAGGTGATTCTGGTTCCGGTAATCAAAAACGAAGCCGACCGCGAAGCCGTGACGAACTATATTGAACAAATCAAAAACCAGATTAAGAGTTTGACCCCGTTCGGCGAAAAAATCCGCATTAAAATCGACAATCGCAACAAATCGAGCGTTGACAAATTCTGGGACTGGACCCGCAAAGGCGCGCCGATCATCTGCGAAATCGGCATGCGTGACGTTGAAGGCGGCAAAGTAATGGTCAAAGAACGCCTCAAACTCGGAACCCCCGAAGGCAAACAAATCATGTCGGCCGAACAATTTGCCGAAGACGTTGCCGACCGGCTGGAAGCTGTTCAGAAGGAAATGTTCAACCGTGCCAAAACCCGGTTGGAAAACAATATCCGCACCGATATCGTCACTCATGAGGCATTTGAAAAATATTTTGCCAACGCCAACCGTTTTCTGAAAGAAGGCGACAGCAACGCAGTCGCTTTTGTCCGCGGCAAATGGAGCGGCGATCCCAACTCGGAAGAACTGTTGAAAGCGCTCAAAATCACCATTCGCTGCATTCCGTTCGATCAGAGCGGCACCAAAGGCGAATGCCTGCTGACCGGCGCCAAAGATGCCGAGATCGACGTTATTTACGCCCGCACTTATTAACGGCAACGGTTTAAAATCAAAAACGCCTCTTGTTCATCCGAACAGGAGGCGTTATCTTTTGCTTAAAGCACTTCGGGATTACCTTCTCCATCTTTTTTTCAGGTAAACCGGATAGCGCTTCTTCATTTTCGGCGCTTCGGTTAAAAGCGCTTCGCGGGACACGGTCGGGAACTTGCGTTCCTTCTTTTCGGCCGGGACTTTGCTTTGAGAAGCCTTAAGCTGTTCCGGCCGGTTCTCGTTGCTGCCGTAAAACTCCGGATCACCGCCGCGTTCCAGACACACCGCATACCCGTTTTCGCAGAGAAAGACAATACTTTCTTCAGAATGGATAACGGGCTGTTTCGGTTTGTGCTCGTCGAGGAAAACGGCGATAAAAACCACAGCATAGACACCAAGGAGACTGACAATCAGATTCTTGTTCATACGAGATGTTTTTTAGTTAGTATTTTGGTTTAATTGATACGAAAAAAGCTCATCACTCAAAAGAAACGACCGTCATGATTGACCAAAGTAATGAACAGAAAAATTTTTTATCGGTTTGATTATGACACAATTCAAAATTTTGTCAATTTTTTATTTGCATCTGTTCGTTAATATTCTCAACCGCAGCCGCCGTTGCATAAGCGGCAAAAAATTGTTTAAATTAGCGACAAACTGTTTTAAATATAGGATAAACATTTAACTATAATAAGGAATATTCGGTATGACGGAAATTTTCATCTTTTGCATTGTCGGCGGTTATCTGCTCGGTTCAATCCCGTTCGGACTTGTTCTGACACGGCTGGCCGGTCTGGGAGACATCCGCAAAATCGGTTCGGGCAACATCGGCGCCACCAACGTCTTGCGCACCGGCCGCAAAGATCTGGCTCTGCTGACCGTATTGCTTGACGCGTCAAAAGCCGGGTTTGCCGCCTGGCTGGCCGGTTATCTGACGCCGGAACAAGACATGTTCTTTGCCGGAATCTTCACTCATACCAAATTGGTCGCCGCTTTGTATGCCGGTACCGCCGCCGTCTTCGGACACAATTTTCCGCTTTGGCTCAAATTCAAGGGCGGAAAAGGCGTTGCTTCGGCCTTTGGTTTTATTTTAGTCATCAGCCCGATGATTGCGCTGCTGGCTTTGGGAACCTGGCTGGTTTTCGCCTTCACTTTCAAATATTCTTCCCTCTCTGCTCTCGCCGCCGCGATTTTAACCCCTTTGTATGCGTATTTTTATGCCGGCGAGGTTGAAACCGTTTTTTTCAGCGCGATTGCCTTACTGGTGGTTGTCCGTCATCACGCCAACATCCGTCGCCTGATCAAGGGAGAGGAAAGCAAAATTTCTTTTCATAAGAGCAAATAATGACTGCACAAGGAGATCTCCTGTTCCGTCTGCAACTGATTAACACCGAAGGAATCGGCCCGGTCGGTTTTCATCGTCTGCTCAAACGCTGTTCTTCAGCCGAACAAGCTGTGCTTGAGGCGGCAAAGAGTAAAAAAACGCCGTCTCTTCAATGGGCGCAGGACGAATATGAGCGCGCTCGCGAATTCGGTGCGATTATATTGTCCGAAACAGATCCCCGTTATCCGAAAAAACTGCTTAACGGCGACGATACGCCGCCGCTGCTGTATGTCAAGGGAAACATCAATCTCCTCAATCATCATCCTGCGGTGGCCATCGTCGGATCTCGCAACGCCACCATTATCGGCCGCAAAATTACTTCGCGGATGGCCTTTGACCTTACCGAAAGTCAGGTTCTGGTAATTTCCGGCATGGCACGGGGAATTGACGCCGCCTCACACAAAGGCGCTTTGTATGCCAAAAATCAAAACGGTCCCACCGTGGCGGTGCTCGGAACCGGAATCGACAAGATTTATCCGGCAGAAAACGAAGCGCTTTATTACCAAATTGCCGCGCAAGGGCTGCTTGTTTCCGAACTTCCGATGGGTACGATTGCCCAGAGCGGCAATTTTCCGCGCCGCAACCGGATTGTTGCCGGACTGGCTGACGCTGCCGTGGTGGCCGAAGCGACCGAAAAGTCGGGTTCGCTGATCACCGCCCAGATGGCCAACCGCATGGGAAAACCGATTTTTGCCGTTCCGGGGTCTCCGGGCGAAGCCCGTTCGGAAGGACCGAACTTTTTGCTGCGTCACGGTGCCCTGTGGGCCGAAAGCGCTGCCGATATTCTGAAAAGTCTCGACGAGCGGATACCCAAGACGCCGACTGAATTCATCAGCCTGCGCAAAAACGATTTATTCACAAAGCCCCTTGACATTTTGCAAAAAACTGTTGATATTCCACCGGTGAAGACCGGTTGCAATGTTTCGATTTCGGAGTATCTGACCATTGAGGGTACCGACACCGATGACATTATCCGGAGTTCCGGCCTTGATGCATCTACCGTCGCGATGCTTTTGATCGAACTGGAAATGGATGAAAAAATCATCCGCCTGCCCGGTAACAAGATTGCCTTAAACGGCAAAAACCTGAAAGTAAGAAGATGAAATTAGTTATCGTAGAATCTCCCGCCAAAGCTAAAACAATCAATAAGTATTTAGGAACGGATTATAAAGTGCTGGCCAGTTTCGGTCATATCCGCGACCTGCCGAGCAAAGACGGTTCGGTGCAACCGGATCACGATTTTGCCATGAGCTGGGAGCTCAGTCCGGGAGGAAAAAAACGCCTTAACGACATCATTGCCGCGGTTAAAGAAGCCGACACCATCATTCTCGCCTCCGACCCGGATAGAGAAGGAGAAGCGATTGCCTGGCATATTTTGGAAGAACTGAAAGCCAAAAACAAAATCAAAGACAAAAAAATCGAACGGGTGGTCTTTCACGAAATTACCAAGTCCGCCGTTACCGAAGCTATCAAAAACCCGCGTCAGATTGACGACAACCTTGTATCCGCCTATATGGCGCGCCGCGCACTCGACTATCTGGTCGGTTTCAACCTGTCGCCGGTTTTGTGGCGAAAACTGCCCGGTTCCAAATCGGCAGGACGGGTTCAGTCGGTGGCGTTACGTCTGATCTGCGAACGCGAAATCGAGATCGAAAACTTTAAACCCGAAGAATATTGGACCGTCGATGCCGAGCTGTTTACTTCCAAACAGGCCCTGATCAAATCACGACTGATTGTTTTGGACGGCAAAAAACTCGAAAAGTTTGACATTAACAGCGAAGCCAAGGCTCTGGACGCCAAAGCCAAAATCGAGGCTCAGGAATTTTCGGTCGCCAACGTCGAACGCAAAAAAGCAAACCGTTACCCGGCAGCGCCGTTCACAACCTCTACCCTGCAACAGGAAGCGGCACGCAAACTGCGTTTTTCGGCAAAAAAAACCATGCAGACTGCTCAAAAACTTTATGAAGACGGTTTGATCACCTATATGCGTACCGATGCAGTCAACCTGTCGAAAGAAGCTATTGCCGCCTGCCGTGAAGTGATCGGCAAATATTTCGGCGACGCCTATCTGCCAAAAACCCCCAAAGAATATAAAACCAAGTCGAAAAACGCGCAGGAAGCGCACGAGGCAATCCGTCCGTCAGACGTCACCAACACGCCTAAAAAGATGGAAACCAAGCTCGACAACGATGCGCATCGTTTGTACGAACTGATCTGGAAACGTACGGTTGCCTGCCAAATGAACCCGGCGGTGCTAGACAAAGTCAGTATCGACTCTTGTTCCGCCGACGGAAAAATCACCTTGCGCGCCAACGGTCAGGTGATTGCTTTCGACGGTTTCTTGAAACTCTATCAGGAAAGCTTTGACGACGAAGAGGAAAACGACGAAAACCGGATTTTGCCGAATGTTGAAATCGGCGAAAAAGAAACCAAAGGCGAAATTCTGACCGACCAACACTTTACGGTACCGCCGCCGCGTTTTACCGAAGCCAGTCTGGTCAAAAAACTCGAAGAACTGGGAATCGGCCGGCCGTCTACCTATGCCACCATTATTGCGGTTTTGCAGGAACGCAAATACGTCAAAGTGGAAAAACTGCGTTTTATTCCCGAAGAACGCGGCCGCATTGTAACCGCCTTTTTGGAAAACTTCTTCCAAAAATACGTCGAGTATGATTTTACCGCTCAAATGGAAGAATTTCTCGACGACATTTCCGCCGGCGAAATGGAATGGCGCAAGCTGCTTACCGGTTTCTGGACCAAGTTTATTAAAAACATTGACGCGGTTACCCCGCTGCAGATGAGCGAAGTGATCGACAAAGTCGACGAAGTGCTGGCCAAGCATTTGTTCCCCGAACGCGAAGACGGCAGCGATCCGCGCAGTTGTCCCGACTGCAAAAACGGCCGTTTGGGCATCAAATTCGGCAAGTTCGGCGCCTTTATCGGCTGTTCCAACTATCCGGAGTGCAAATACACCAAACAACTGATCGACACTACGGCCGACGAAGAAGCTGCCGCAGTTCATGCCGCCAACAAAACTCCCAACCCCGAAGACCGGGTTCTGGGCGAGTTGCAGGAACAAAAGATTTATCTCAAAAAAGGCCCTTACGGATATTATGTTCAGTTGGGCGAAGACGACCCCAAATCAAAAGTCAAGCCCAAGCGCTGTTCTCTGCCCAAAGGCGTTGCTCCCGAAGACATCACGCCGGAACAGGCTTCCGTATTGCTCTCGCTGCCGCGTCAGCTGGGCAACGGCATTGAAGCCAATATCGGCAAGTTCGGCACTTATCTTAAACAAGGCAACAAATCCAAGTCGCTTTACGGCAATGACAACATCTTTAACATTACGCTAGAACGGGCGGAAGAACTGTTGAAAGGAGCACCGGAAAAATCTCCGGCCCAGATCATCGGGACCCATCCCGAAAGCAAGCTGGAAATTACCCTAAACAGCGGACGCTACGGCCCTTACCTTAAATGCGGCAAAAACAACTATGCCCTTCCTAAGGAGTTTAAGGATAAGCAGCCGACTTTGGAAGATGCGGTAAAAATAATTGCGGCAAAAAAATAAAGCAGGAATATCCGACTTATCTTTATAAAACAACACCCCCGATTTTCGGGGGTGTTCTTTTATTTGCGCTTCGGCTGATTTACCAGCTGTAACTTAAACCCAACCCGAAGGTCGACGCTTTGTAGTCGTCGCCGAAGGTGTGGTTCGCCCAGCCGTAAGCCGACAGTTGTTCGGTGAAGCCGTAACGGCCGCCGATCTCAATCCGGCCCAGCGTCTGGTCGTCGATTGTGTTGACTTT